>DTYI01000209.1 GCA_012961935.1 Thiotrichales bacterium
GCTCGGACTAATTGATTGACTGGACGAGTGACTTGATAATAGATAATTAAAACCAGAAAAAAACTTACAATTCCTACCGTGACTGCAAAGTGTGTAAACCACAACCACCACCGTTGTTTCAGCATATTGCTATAGCCCACGGGATCATTATGAACGATCAGAAGACCTTTCCCTCCTTCAAGTAGCGGTGAAATAATCGGGATATCGGCTCGAAAATGGTCTTTGTGTTTTGTATGTGTAGGCAGAGATGAACTTACTTGAGACTTACCTCGTGCAGAAACAACGATTTCTCCTGACGCGTCCTGTAAAAACAAATGGTGTGAAGTCTGTCCTTTGTTTATAAATAAGCCATGAAAATTGACTATATCACTTTCTAAAATCTTCCACGTGTCTGCATTTTTAAGCGTTTCTGCAAGAGGAATTAACGACATTTGTAACAACTCCTGCTGGATGGATTGCTCGTTATTAGCGTTCACCCGCTGCTGACTAATTGAAATAATCCCCATGACGACACTCAGAATCAATGTTATTAACAATGCTAGTCGCCACCCTAGTGATAAAAATTGGTGAGAAGGTGGCTGATTTAGGCTGTTAGCTTCAGATATGTTTTGCATTTTTTTGACCGTAATATTGATTTTCAACTAAGTTTAAAACCTATGAGTTAGATACAGGTCAAGCTTTCTCCTCCATGTTCAATGAAAGATAAAACATAGTGGATATTTTTGGGACAGATATGGTTACTCCTCAGCAGTCGTTTTGGCCAATAAACTTGTCCAAATTGCCCGGAAAGTTTAGCCAAAAAAAGAAGTACTTAATGTTAGTTTAGTCTATGCCAGTTCATAGAAAAAAAGGAGAATTGATGTCACAACCAATCAGTAATGAGCGTTGATAAGTAAAGCGGTTCGTCTTATTTGGAATCTCGTCGGGACAGTTGCCGTCATAGGTATTTATTGTGCAAAGGTAAATAAGACATCTCTTGAATCTCACCAGGGTGCGGCAAGAAATAAGCAATAAACTTTTCGGCACAAAGACGCCGAATATATGTCGAAAGGCCGTTATTTTATAGCACTGCTGGGATCTTTGATTTATGATTCGCCCCCTTCTGACAAGCGAATCACAAATTGCTTACTTCCCCAAACGGCTGTTTGAAAAAGATTCCAGGTCATCCAGAATGTCGCCTGGTTTTGAGCCGTCTGGCAAGTCCTGTTCTGGTTTTACCAGTACTTCATTTTCCTGGGTCTGGGCCAGTGCGTCACTGCTTTCCAGTGTTTCCAGATCGACAGGCTTGACTTGTTGCAATGTGTCTTCTGGTGTGCCACCAAAGTTGATCCGCCATTCCAGGTTGCTGCGCGAGTCGGCGTGGGACAAGGCATCTTCAAGGGCGATCTTTTTACTTTTGTAAAGATCGTAAAGCGAGGCATCGAATGTTTGCATGCCGGAGGTGCCGGATTTCTCCATCACTTCCTTGATTTCTCCGACTTCACCACGGTGGATTAACTCGGAAATATAGGGTGTGTTCAGTAGCACTTCGACAGCGGGAATTCGCTTCTGGTCTCGCCCCATTACCAGCCGCTGGGAGACGATGCCACGCAGGTTCAATGACAGGTCCATCAAAATATTGTTACGCGCCTCAGGGGGGAAGAAGTTGATAATCCGATCCAGCGCCTGGTTGGCGTTGACTGCATGCAAGCTGGACAGCACCAGGTGCCCGGTGTCAGCAAATTGTAATGCGGCCTGCATGGTTTTGCGGTCACGAATCTCACCGATCAGAATGACGTCGGGTGCTTCTCGCATTGCTTCGCGCAGGGCATTGTCATAACTGAGTGTGTCGATGCCGACTTCGCGCTGACCAACGATGGATTTATCATGCGAATAGGTGAATTCGATGGGATCTTCTACCGTTATGATATGTCCAGATTTTGTGCGGTTGCGGAAATCAACCATTGCAGCCAGTGATGTGGATTTGCCCGTTCCGGTTGCTCCCACGAGCAGCACC
>DTYI01000210.1 GCA_012961935.1 Thiotrichales bacterium
ATATAATAGAAATGGAAGTCCTCTATCTGAAAAACAGCTAGCATCGACGCTACTATGGAGAAACTACATTCAAAAAAATACTGCTGCTCTTGCTGCTGCTGGTCTGTGCGCCAGCTTTCGCTCAGGAAACCGCCACACTGAATCTGAAGGACGCGGATATCCGTGTACTGATCGATACGGTATCAGAAGTAACCGGCAAGAATTTTGTAATCGACCCACGGGTCAAGGCCAAGGTGACAGTCGTCTCCTCGCAGCCCATGAACCAGAACGAACTGTACGATGTTTTCCTGTCGATTCTGCAGGTTCATGGTTTTGCGGCTATTCCAACCGGCGACATCATCAAAATTGTACCCGATGTCTCAGCCAAACAGGGCCCCGTTCCAACAGCCAGCTACAAACGGCCCGGCCGCGGTGACCAACTCGTGACACGCGTGATCGCAATCCAGAACGTACCCGCCGCACAACTGGTGCCGATCCTGCGTCCATTGATTCCACAACAGGGCCAACTGGCTGCATACCAACCCAGCAACACCCTGATTATTTCGGACCGCGCAGCAAACGTGAACCGTCTAATTAAAATCATTAACCGAATTGATCGCCCCGACCAGGATGAAATTGAAATCATCCGTCTGTTGCACGCACCCGCAAACGAAGTTGCACGCACCTTGTCAACGCTGACACGAAAGGGCGCAAAAGGCGCGACTGTCCCAGGCCAACCTGTCGTGACCGCAGACGAGCGCACCAACAGTATTCTGGTCAGCGGTGACAAAGCCTCACGCCTGCGCATTCGTGCGCTGGTTGCCAATCTCGACACCCCGCTCGAAACCGGCGGTGATACGCAGGTCGTATTCCTCAAATATGCGCGCGCTGAAGAACTGGTGGAAATTCTCACTGGCGTCAGCAAAAGCAATGTGGCCGCCAGCAAAAGCGCTCCAGGGGGTAAAGGTAAAGTCCCAACGTCCGTATCCAGCCGTAAAGATATCGATATCCGTGCTGACGAAGCAAATAACGCGCTGGTGATTACTGCTCCACCTGCCGTGCAACAGGAGTTAAAACGCGTCATCGCTCAGCTCGATATACGCCGCGCGCAAGTTTTGATTGAGGCGATTATCGCTGAAGTCAGACTAGATCTGGCCCAGGAACTCGGCGCTTCCCTTGCAGTATTAGGCCGAAACAGCGATGGCGATGCTGTGACCCCAGCGGTCGTCACCAACCTCGGTGGGCTCACCGATATCGTACTCCAGGCAGTCGCCGGTACAATCACCAGCATCCCTGCAGGTATCACGCTAGGCGGCGCTGACCTGAGGCCAGATAAAACCAACTTTGGCCTGCTCATCAAAGCCCTGGCTGGTGATTCAGCCACCAATATTCTCTCAACACCCACCATTGTGACACTGGACAATGAAGAAGCTGAACTGGTTATCGCTCAGAATGTACCTTTCCTGACAGGCTCATTCACTAATACAGGAGCAGCGCAAGGGGCTGTTAACCCTTTTCAAACAATCGAGCGTAGAGACGTTGGCCTGACCCTTAAAGTTAAACCGCAGATCAATGAAGGTAGCGCAATCAAGCTGGAAATTGATCAGGAAAGTTCAAGCCTCTCTGGCAGCAGCACCGGTGTCGATATTGTCACCAACAATCGCCGTATTAAAACTACCGTGCTGGCTGATGATGGCCAGGTAATTGTGCTGGGTGGTCTGATGGACGACACCTTCACCGATACCGAGCAAAAAGTCCCACTGCTGGGTGACATACCCATATTGGGACATCTGTTTAAATCCACCTCAACCAATAAAGTTAAAACCAGTTTAATGGTCTTTATTCGCCCGGTGATTTTACGCGATGCCGCAACAGCCGACGCCTATACCCGACAGAAATATTCTTATTTACGGGCACGCCAACTGGATGCAGGGATTAATGATCGTGGATTGATAAAAGACGCTGCCGCACGTCTGCCAGATCTGGATGAATTGATCACCCAGCTACCAGACAGCGGTGAAGGCTTTGTGACCCAGATGCCAGAAACGACAAACAGTCCAAACAGCGAAACACCCCAGTAACTTTCAAGCATGAGCGCCGTATTAAAACCTGCCACACGTTATCCTCAACCTTCATACGGATTTGCGAAACGCAATGGTGTGCTGGTAGGCGAAACGACTGATGGGCAGCTCACTGTACTTTACCGGAAACCACTGAAACCAGAAGTCATTGCTGAGCTGAAACGCTATCTCGCCGCGCCGCTGGCTTTACAACAAGTGCAGGCAGATGCCTTCGAGAAAATACTCGCCCAACATTACGATCAAAGCGGTGACAGCGCTATGAGCATGATGCAGGACTGGGGCGAAGACATGGATCTGGCCGAAGTCGCTGAATCCATTGGCGAATCACAGGATCTGCTCGAATCAGATGACGATGCACCGATCATCCGCCTGATAAATGCAATCCTCACCCAGGCTATTAAAGAAGGTGCGTCCGATATCCACTTCGAACCTTTCGAAAACCGGATGGTGGTGCGTATTCGTGTCGATGGTGTGTTGCGCGAAATTCTGCAACCACCCAAAGAATTAGCGCCCCTGATCATCTCCCGGCTCAAGGTCATGGCCAAACTGGATATTGCAGAAAAACGCGTCCCTCAGGACGGCCGCATTACCCGTTCGATTGGTGGGCATGTTGTTGACATGCGTGTATCCACCCTGCCCTCAGGCACCGCCGAACGGGTTGTGCTGCGGCTACTGGATCGGCAGGCAGGACGGCTAGATCTGGAGCAACTGGGTATGGCGCCAGAAACACTGCAACAGCTTAATCAGTGTATCGGCAAACCGCATGGCATCTTTCTGGTCACCGGCCCCACCGGCTCGGGTAAAACCACAACGCTTTACGCTGCGATGGGTCAACTGAATGATCATAAGCGCAACATCCTCACGGTTGAAGACCCTGTCGAATATTACATAGACGGTATCGGTCAGACTCAGGTCAACAACAAAGTTGACATGAGCTTCGCACGTGGCTTGCGCGCTATTTTGCGGCAGGATCCCGATGTCGTCATGGTCGGTGAAATTCGTGATCTGGAAACCGCAGAAATTGCGGTGCAGGCCAGCTTGACCGGTCATATGGTTTTCTCTACCCTGCACACCAATACAGCCATCGGCTCCATCACCCGCTTGCGCGACATGGGTGTCGAACCTTTCCTGTTATCCTCAAGCCTGGTCGGCGTACTTGCGCAACGGCTGGTACGAAGACTCTGCCCACACTGTAAAGAACCCCATCAAGCAACCGCCAGCGAGTGCGAGCGACTTGGAAATGATTGCAACCAAAACAAAGTAGATAATAAGGAACCGCCCGTCATTTATAGCGCCAAAGGCTGCGACCAATGCAATGACACCGGCTACCATGGCCGCACTGGAATTTATGAACTGGTCATCATTGACGACACGCTACAAA
>DTYI01000211.1 GCA_012961935.1 Thiotrichales bacterium
ACGGCTGCATTGCTTGACCCCAATAATGCGTTACTCCGCAGTTATATGGGTAAGGCTTATTATGAAGAAAAACGCAGTGGGCTGGCGTCTGAGCAATTCGCCATGGCGAAAGACCTCGACCCAAATGATCCGACGGCGTGGTTTTATGATTCGATTTTGTTGCAATCAGAGAACCGGCCGGTGGAGGCCTTACAGGCGCAGCAAAAGGCGATTGCACTGAATGATAACCGCGGGGTGTACCGGTCGAGGCAGTTGCTGGATAAAGACGAGGCAGCACGAAATACTGCATCGGCCCGAATTTACTCTGATCTTAGTTTTGAGAAAATGGCGATCAACGAGGGAACAAAAGCACTTGAAAATGCACCAGAGAACTTTTCCGCACACCGATTCATGGCAGATATTAATGCAACACAACCACAGCGCAGCCTTGCTGTTGAAAGCGAACTGCTGCAGTCCAAACTACTCCAGCCGCTCAATACTCATACCCTACGACCACAGCTAAGTGATCTACAGCTCGCTGATGGGCCTGCCCGTTTCTCCTACAATGAATTTAATTCATTATTTACCCACTCTGGTCCGTCACTGCTGATAGATGGTTTTATCGCTGAAAATAGTACCTGGGGTGAAGATGTGATTGTTTCCTATTTACATAACCGCTTCAGTATCACCCTGGGGCAATATCATTATGAGAGTGATGGCTTCCGCGAACTGGACTGGCTGGAAAAGGATACTCTGACTGCTTTTGCACAATTCGATATAACACCAGACACCATGATCCAGGTCGAATATACAGATGATGACCAGAAAAATGGCGACCTTAATCAGCATTTTTTTACTGATCTGTTTTCAAACCCTGACTTTAAAGCTGAAGCTGAACGTCAAGATATTCGCCTGGGGATAAGACACCAACTCTCGCCGGGTTCGTTGATTCTCGGAAATATTCTTCATTCAGATAACACATTTGACCAAGAGTTTGGTTTCATAAATACCCTTGCTGACGACAAGCTTGATAATGGCGAACTTCAGTGGATTAGCACATTCAATGATATAAAAACAATTATCGGGGGAAGTGCAACCGATTTTGAATCTATCATAACTGGGGGCGGAAATATCACTGTAGAGCAGGAATATAACCGTTTCTATTTGTATGCATTTGTGCCAATTATGCAAGAGGTGAAATTGACTATCGGAGCCACCTATACGACATTTGACGAGACAGTTAATCGAGCATTCAATTTACCGAACGGGGACGTTCTATCTTTGCCTTCAGAAGACAAAGATGAAGACCAGATCAACCCAAAACTTGGTATCACATGGGATATTACACCTGCCACTACATTACGATTATCTGCATTTCGTGAAGCAAGAAGATTTGATGATGATCTTACACTTGAACCTACACAAATATCTGGATTCAACCAAATATTCAATGATTTTTCTAGCAAGGTCATTGTAGATTCAAAGCGATATGGATTTGCTATTGACCACAAAATTAATTTAAACCTCTACACAGGTTTTTCTGTTTTATCTGCTGATCGTAGCTCGGAAGCAAATACAGCAACAGGTGAAAAAAGACTTTTTGATTCAAACAGAGAGCTTGCTGAAGGCTATCTTTACTACACCCCTAACAAGAACATCAGTGTTAAAGTAGATTTTGACTATGAAAACTATAGCGAACCTAAAGAAGCCTTCCCGCCCAATATTTTATCACTAAAGACTTATCGCGTACCTGTTGGAATTAAATATTATCATTCTGACAAACTGTCAACAGAAATACTTGCCACATACTATAATCAAAACGGAAGTTACCTCTTGCCAGACCAAACCGAAATTACGGGTCAAGACAATTTTTGGCTGTTTGATAGCAGCATTACATATAATTTACCTAACCGTATTGGAAAAATTACTTTAGGCGGGAAGAATATTTTTAATACTTCATTTAATTACGAAGACAGGTCAAATAATACTGCATTTTTATCTTCAAAACAGGACACCAATTTTTATGAACTAAGTCCGGAACGGATTATATATGGAAAATTTATCCTACACTTCTAATCAAGAATTTCGATTGCTCTTACCAGCTGAACTATATTGATTAGAATTTCTAAACCACCTGCAAAGGAGAATAACGATGAAACATCTTAGCCTGGCATTCATTATAATAGTACTTATGACTCCATTAGCTTCTTGTGCCAGAAACTATCCTGTTAAACCAAGTCCACCCTCACATGAAGTCGAGGTGTTCTATAGCATTGGCGCAGATGGCACTATTTCCGCAGTAGATGCAAAAGGAAATAAAATTCCTCTAAAAAGAGTTGAAATTCCATTTAAGCGCGAGATTCACGAGATCCAAAGTTTAAAGCAGATTACAATTCTTGAACTCAAGGGTTCACATTTTACATTGATATGTCCTTCACCTCATTACTGTTATCTGCACTAATAGTAAAACACAGTTAACCACCTACTACTGTCTGCACACGTAGGTTGAGCTGAAGAATGAAGCCCAATATTTTGGGAGCGTATAAATGCAATCTTTAAGTTTGGCTTCGCAGGCTCAACCAAACACATGTGTTTACGCCGCAATGACTCATTCCATATCACACCTAATGACGTGATATGGAATTTTTCACTGTGCTGCTCTATAAAACTTCTGTATCAGGCATTCCCTCCCTAAACCCAACACTTCCAGCATCATTTCACATCCACCTGAATAAACGCTACTATATGGCAGCGAGCATAAGGACTGTCGTAGCTTCTGGTACAGAAGCTGATATAGCTTAACTGTATCTGAAAGCACGGAAGCAAATTAATAAAATACAAGATTCCAGGGCCTAAATGCAGATTCGTATTAACTTTATCATCTTCGCTGCACTGCTGTTTTTTCTACCACAGCAAGCCTTTTCATCTGACTGTGAGTCCATAGCCCATCTGGTTTCTCTTGAAGGCACCATAGAATATAAAGCCGCCGGCAGCGAAAGTTGGCAACCCGCTCGTCTGGAGCAGGCCTTCTGTAACGGAGATGCGCTGCGCAGCGGGCGGGACAGCCGCGCTGCTGTGCGCATGATTAACGACACGCTTTTCCGGCTGGATCATGACAGTACGATCACCTTTACCCATATCGTCAAAAAAGACCGTTCCCTCCTCGACCTGCTCAAAGGCGCGGTGCATTTCATCAGCCGGGTGCCGCGGAGTCTTGAGATCAAAACCCCGTATGTGAATGCGGCGATTGAGGGCACGGAGTTTGTCGTCACGGTCAAAGACGACCGCACCGAAGTCACGGTCTATGAAGGCAAGGTCGTGGCGCGTAATGATTCTGGCAGTGTGGATTTAACGGCGAATCAGACCGGCTCTGCGACATCCGGTCAGGCGCCGCTGCGGATTGTGGTAGCGCAGCCTCGCGATGCGGTGGCCTGGGCTTTGTATTATCCGCCTTTGCCGGCTCAGCAGGATGCCGCAGGTGAACTCGCCCATCAGGTGATTGATGCGATCGTTAAAAATGACATTGAGCAGGCCGTGGCTTTAGCCGAGCAGGCCATTTCTGCCAACCCACAGTCGGCTGCGGCTTTGATGGCACAGTCTTATGTCGATCAGGCCCAGTTTGATATTCCGGCTGCGCTGGAACACAGCCGCAAGGCGGCCGAACGATCACCACAGGATGCCATTACGCAGGCCAGACTGGCTGAGGTGTTGTTGATGACCGGGGACACGAAAGCCGCACGTAGAATAGCCAGCGCTGCAGTACAGCTTGATTCCTCGCTCGCACAGACACAAACCGTGCTGGGTTTTTCCTCCTTGCGTGCGGTGAACCTGGATGATGCCGCATCCGCTTTTGAGAAAGCGATTCAACTGGACTCGGCGGCGCCTTTGCCTCGCCTGGGTTTAGGGTTGGTGAAAATCCGCCGCGGCGACCTCAAGGCCGGCCGGGAGGAAATTGAGACGGCTGCATTGCTTGACCCCAATAATGCGTTACTCCGCAGTTATATGGGTAAGGCTTATTATGAAGAAAAACGCAGTGGGCTGGCGTCTGAGCAATTC
>DTYI01000212.1 GCA_012961935.1 Thiotrichales bacterium
GGTTGAAGGAGCATGCCTGGAAAGTATGTATACGGTAACCCCGTATCGAGGGTTCGAATCCCTCCCTCTCCGCCACTTTCCTGAAAGGCTTGCGGAGTCTTTCAGAAAAGTGGTGAGAACCCGATGAGAGGGTTCGACAAAATCGCTGGGAGCGATTTTGGTTGGCCGGAGGCCGCCCGAAGGGCTGTAGGCAGGATGTCTACAGACAATCCCTCCCTCTCCGCCACTTTAACAAACGCCAGTGGCTTTTTGAAAAATGCGCTGGGTTATTTAATTGATTCCGATACCGGTTAATTGGTATCTTAACGAGTTGTTTTACTTAGAAGCTCTGTAAAGAGGTGAACTGTGCTGACTGAGAAGTCGTTATTACGACAGCCGAAAAAGAATTATATGAATGAAGAGCAAACCGAGTTCTTCAAAAACCTTTTGCTTCAGCAGAAGGAAGATATTATCAATGGTTTGAAAGAAACCAGCGAACATTTGCAAAATCAGGAACGCGAAGCCGATGAAAATGATCGCGCCAGCCAGGAAGAAGAGCGCTGGCTTGAGCTTCGTATTCGTGAGCGTGAA
Organism: Thiotrichales bacterium; assembly: GCA_012961935.1. Taxonomy (GTDB): domain Bacteria; phylum Pseudomonadota; class Gammaproteobacteria; order CAZUMV01; family CAZUMV01; genus UWMA-0217. The sequence continues at coordinate 571 of DTYI01000212.1, forward strand.
AGCAAGCTGTTGACCAAGATTGATGAGGCGCTACACCGAATCGAAGAAGGCACCTATGGCTACTGTGAAGATACGGGTGATGAAATTGGTCTTGAACGTTTGTTGGTTCGACCTACTGCTGTTTTATCCGTAGAAGCGAAACAGCGACGGGAAAGTATTGAACGCGGATACAGCGAAGACTAATTGTGGTGAAAATAGATTTATTGTGGCCGGTTAATCCGGCCATTTTTATTTCCGGGTTTTCATCATCCTGGAATCCTCAGTTGACCGCTACGCAACACAAATAAACGCATGAATCGACATAAAAAATGTGTCTTATTCACTTTTACTCTATGGGTGAAGGCGCTACAGGGCATATTGCACTCCCGTGGCGGCGTATGGCTGCGTTGTAACCGCTTGAAAGGGAACAACCATTCCGCGCAGTTACGCCTTGCCCTACACCACCACGGAAGCACACTATACCCTGTCCAACTGAGGATTCCAGGATCATGACTGAAGAGCGGATTCAGAAACTACTGGCTCGCGCTGGCTATGGCTCACGGCGGGCAGTTGAGCGCTGGCTGGAAGAAGGGCTGATTACCGTCAACGGAAAACAGGCGAAGCTGGGCGACAAGGCAACGTCTGAGGATCAAATCTATTTGCGGGATGAGTTGCTGCATCTTAAATCTGTGGAGCATTTTCGTCCGCGCACGATTATTTATCATAAGCCCGCTGGTGAAGTTGTCACACGCTCTGACCCTGAAGGCCGGCGTACAGTTTTTGATAAATTACCCACCATGAAAACCAGCCGCTGGATTCCTGTTGGCAGGCTGGATATTAATACAATGGGACTGTTGCTGCTAACCAATGACGGCGAGCTGGCAAATCGGCTGATGCATCCCAGTTCTGAAATAGACCGTGAATATGCTGTGCGAGTATTGGGCAAAGTATCAGAGGAAAACTTGCAAGCCTTGAGAAAAGGAGTTGAGCTGGAAGATGGCATTGCCCGTTTTGATGATATTAAAGACGCAGGCGGTGAAGGGGCTAATCACTGGTACCATGTGGTGCTTCATGAAGGCCGTAACCGTGAGGTCCGACGTTTGTGGGAGTCCCAGGGTTTAAAGGTTAGTCGATTAAGTCGGGTACGTTTCGGGCCGATTCAACTTGATCGCTGGCTTAAGCCAGGCCGTTGGCGGGCACTTAAGCCACACGAGTTTAAGGCAATTTATGAGTCAGTTAATTTGCCAGTACCTGATATGCCTGAAAAGAGCACTGATAAAAAGAAAAAGTTTAAGTGGAAAAAATAATTCTGGAGAAATAGAGAAAGCCTGAAATGATTGTCGGTTGCCCACACTGTCATTTGCGTTATGACATCAGTCATCGCAATACAAAAGAGGCTGTTAATTGTCGCTGCGGTGCCTCTTTTATGGTGCCCAATCTTTCCAGTACAGCGCGTGCCTGGAATTGTCCTAACTGTGGTGGCGCAACCGATTCTGCAAAATCCAAATGCGAATTCTGTGGTGTTTATCTGGCGTTTGCGCGTTGCCCGGAATGTTTTACGCTGGTTTTTGAAGGGGCGAAATTTTGTCACCAGTGTGGTGCAAATTTACTGACGGCAGCTACTTCAGTAGAAGACAAAAAAACAAAATTAAAATGTCCGCGCTGTGAAATAAATATGAAGGTCAGAGACATCGGTGATTATCATGTTGATCATTGTATGGACTGTGGTGGTGTGTGGCTGGATCATGAAGTGTTAGAGAAGGTATTACACGATAAAGGAAAACAGAAAACTGCACAGGCTTTTTTAGGTCATCAACAATCCAGAGAGTTTGTCAGAAATGATTTTAAGGTAACGTATCTAAAATGTCCTCATTGCAGCAATTTAATGCACCGCCGAAATTTTGGAAAAAAATCTGGCGTAATTGTTGATGAATGCGTGGCGCATGGCATCTGGTTTGACAAGAATGAGCTTGCCGCTGTTATTCAATTTTCTCGTTCGTCGATGAAAGCAGTTCCTGCCAGGCAGGCAATACCCATCGAAGAAACAAAACAAAAACGGCCATCGGGTTTTTCGCAACCAGTTAACCAAAGTAATGATGATTTATGGTCTATTGTCGGCGACCTGCTTTCATCATTGCCGGACTTGTTAAAATAAGTATAAAAAAAAGGCCGCGGGAGCGGCCTTAATCAGGAGGAGTCACATCCAATGAAAGTACAGTTATATTCTAGGACAGTAAAAAATAATTGTCCGGGTAACCGTCATGGAAATGTGGCCTCTCGTCTGTCGCGTTGTGAATGCGGTCACATAACCGCGCTCAGGATGGCTGTAGAAGCATATTCTCGCCGCTAGTGTCTGCGCTATCCGGGCCCAGAAAATACAGATAAGGCGCTATAACATCTTCTGGGGCAGGGTGCTTGCTCCAGTCTTCCCCAGGGTAGTGATGACGGCGCATCTGGGTGTTGACGGGGCCGGTATCGATGCCGTTAACCCGTATCGGATTTTCGCCGCTGTATTCATGCGCTAGGATTTTCAGCAATCCTTCCTGCCCGGCCTTGGCGACACCAAAAGCACCCCAGTAAGCGCGCTGACATTCATGAGTCGAGAAAACAATGCTGGGATCATCGGCTTTTTGTAACAGCGGTAGAACGGCCTGGGTTAGCAAAAAAGGCGCGTGCAGGTTAACCGTCATGACTTGCTGGTAGAGTTCGGGGCTGAGCTGCGTGAAGGGGGTAATGACACCGATCCAGCCGGCGTTGTTCACCAGCCCGTCCAGCCGGCCGAGTTGCTGTTCAATGTTGTCAGCCAGATCCTGATAATCCTTGACTGTTGCGCCTTTAAAATTCATCGGATAAATAGCGGGCTGTGGTGAGCCTGCGGCTTCGATTTCGTCGTAGACTTTTTCCAGTTTGCTGATGGTTTTGCTCAGCAGCACAACGGTTGCGCCCAGTTTTGCTGCCGCCAGAGAAAGCGCGCGACCAATGCCGTCACTTGCGCCGGTTATGAGAATGACACGGTCTTTTAATAAATCATCTGCAGGTTGATAATTCAGGCGTTCGTCAACTGTCATGGGCTACCGATAAAATATTTTTTTCGATTATAAATAACGTATCGCGAATTCGGGTCGTGCTGATGAGCGTAGCCAGGACAACACCACTGGCATTTGCAAAAAAATCAGACCAGTGTGGTTCGCGTGGTGGAAAATAATGCTGCGCCAGTTCCAGCATGCCGCCATAAAACAACATGGCGACGGCTACATAAATTAATCCTTTGCGCCCGTAAATTTGTTGAAACCAGCCAGTGATGGTGGCGTAGGCCAGCAGATGCAGAAACAAATCGCTGTATTCAATTTCACCGATCCCGACCCTGGGCGGGATCAGTGACATGTAGGCAACAAATAAAAGCAGGCTGATGCCGATGGCCAGCCATAGCGGCTGAAACCTAAGCTGCCGCATAAATCCTTTGTGCCTCGACGACTGACGAGCCTTTCGCTTCCAGCCCGACGGCCTCAAGTGCACTCAGGCAGGTCAGCACATTCTTTGGGTTGCTGGCGTAGCCCATCAGGCCGATGCGCCATACTTTGCCTGCGAAATCACCCAGGCCTGCGCCGATTTCCAGATTAAATTCGTTTAACAGGCGTGAGCGAACTTCAGCATCATCGACACCACCCGGGATACGAACATTATTGAGCTGTGGCAAGCGATAAGCTTCCTCAACCACAAATTCAATGCCCATACTTTCCAGACCAGCTTTCAGTGCGAGGTGGTTGCGTTGGTGACGCGCCCATGCATTTTCCAGGCCTTCATTCTGCAAAATAACCAGCGATTCGTGTAACGCATAAAGCGCATTGATCGGTGCGGTGTGATGATAAGCGCGTTTTGCGCCGCCACCCCAGTAGCCCATGACCAGGTTTAAATCCAGAAACCAGCTTTGTACTTTTTGTTGGCGGTTCTTGATTTTTTCCACCGCCATCTGGCTGAAGCTGACCGGCGAAATACCTGGTGTGCAGGACAGACATTTTTGTGTGCCGGAATAAATCGCATCGATATTCCAGTCATCGACACGCAATTCACTGCCACCCAATGACGTCACTGCATCGACAATCGTCAGGCAATCATGTTTATGCGCGATTTCGACCAGCGTTTTTGCATCGGACTGGACGCCGGTTGAAGTTTCCGCGTGAACAAAGGCCACGACTTTTGCGTCCGGGTTGGCCTTCAGTGCATCCTCAAGTTTATTGGGATCGACCGGGGTGCCCCAGTCATCATCGACGACGATGGCTTCACCGCCACAGCGTTCGACATTCTCAATCATCCGCATGCCAAATACACCGTTTCGGCAGACAATCACTTTGTCACCACGCTCCACCAGATTGACAAAACAGGTTTCCATACCGGCTGATCCGGGTGCTGAGACGGGCAGGGTCAGTTCATTTTTGGTTTGGAAAGCGTATTGCAACAGTCCCTTCACTTCTTCCATCATGCCGACAAATGCGGGATCAAGATGGCCGATAGTCGGGCGCGACATGGCTTCCAGAATGCGAGGATTAACATCTGACGGGCCTGGGCCCATTAAGGTACGTACCGGAGGATGAAATGATTGTGCTGACATGAAGACTCTCTGTAATGCTTAAAAGAAACGAAGTATAGGGTGCTCTTAACGTTGTATCAATTCCCACTACGGCTGTCAGGCTTTCCAGTAACTGAATGCCAGCCATAGCCAGCCAAGAATAAAAGCCATGCCGCCAAACGGCGTGATGATGCCGAAGCTTTTCTGACCGGTTAAGGTGAGTAAATACAGGCTGCCCGAGAATAATACGGTTCCAGCCAGAAATAACCAGCCGACTGTTTTTACCCCGGCGGGCGTGTGTGCGCTCATCAATAGCAAACCAATCATCACTAATCCCAACGCATGATAAAATTGGTATTCGACGCCAGTGTGCAGTACGTTAAGTGCTTTCTCATCAAGCCTGGATTTAAGCGCATGCGCGCCAAACGCGCCCATCATGACGGATACTGCCGCACTAAGCGCGCCGATAATGATAAATAATTTAGCCAATGTGCATCCCTTGATTTTCTGAAGGACAAAAATAATAGCGTATGAATCGACAAACGGATAGAAAGATATTCCTCAGAGTGGTTTTAAAACTGATGTTTACGATTACTGTACTCGTGGTTGCATTTGTGCTATTGCGTTACAGCTCCAGAGACAATGTTCGCGAAGAAATAATCACAATCGACTTGTCTGATCTGGCTGCCGGCGAACATAAAATCGTGCGCTGGCAAAATAGACCCATCATTATTTTGCACCGCACGAAGTTAATGCTGGAGACGATAAAATCAGGCGAAGAGGATAACCCTTTCCTTGTGGTCTACGCGCAGTCACCAGATTACTCGTGCCCCATTACCGTGGTTCAGCCAGATGAAAAAGAAAAGGGCGGCTTCAAGTCAGAATGCAGCGGCACATTATATGACTATGCAGGACGACTGTTGCCCAATCAAAATGCCAGATTTAATCTTGAAGAACCTGATTATTCAATAGAGGGAAATGTATTAACAATCGGAATAAAAGAATGAAACTCTCACCTGTTTCCCGAGACTGAATTTCCGCAGTGGAAGAAAATGCGCAAAGCTGTCTTCAGTGATCTTGATGACGTCTACCATGATAAATAAATGGAAAAAATAATGCTATGGTTAATGCATGCAAAACTCGCTAAAAATTAACCACATCAATAAATTGGTTTTTATTTTTCTTCTTGTATTTTCTGGATTTAGCGCGGCATATAGCGCAGATCTGGAAACAAATAATCCACCCGCCATCGAATTTACCCCCGGTCTTCCCTGGCTGAATGTTTCTCGTCCACTCACGCTGGAAGATTTAAAAGGCAAGGTGGTTATTCTGGATTTCTGGACCTATGGTTGCATTAACTGCATCCATGTACTGGAAGATCTGAAGCGACTTAAAGAAAAATACGGTGAGCAGATTGCAATTATTGGCGTGCATACTCCAAAATTCGATAATGAAAAAAATATTGATACCTTGCGACGGATTATTGTTCGCTACGACATCGACCACCCGGTAGTTAACGATGTGGAATCATTACTGGGCAGAATGTACGGCATGCGCGCCTGGCCTACGCAATATGTTATTGACCCGAAAGGCGGCGTACTCGGCAAAGTTGTTGGAGAAGGTAATTTTGATGTTTTCGACATAACGATCAAAAAACTTTTGAAAACTTATGCGGATAGCTTAGATGATACACCGCTGCCAATTGCGTTAGAAAAAGATAAATTCGAAACATCGTTGTTGGCGGCACCCGGTAAAATTGCCGTTTCCGATCAATATGTCGCGATTAGCGATACCTTGCATCATCGGATTATTCTGGCCACCCACGACGGTAAAATCGAGAAACTAATCGGTGGTAAATCTTCCGGTTTTATTGACGGTAGTTATACCAGCGCCCGGTTTAAATCGCCTCAGGGTCTGGTTTTTTCCGGTACCGGTTTATATGTTGCCGACACTGGAAACCACAGTATACGTTTTATAGATTTTTCTGCGGGAAAAGTTTCAACCGTAGCGGGAAATGGTAAAAATGAAATCCACCGTGGCAAGCAGTATCCGGCCAAAGAGATCGGGTTGCGTTCTCCCTGGGGGCTTGCTCTGCGAGACTCAAAGCTTTACATCGCGATGGCCGGTATCCATCAGATCTGGCGTCTTGATTTAAACAAAAAAACGATCGGCCCTTACGCTGGCAGCGGCCAGGAAGGTATCAGTGACGGTTCACTTAAACGTTCCAGTTTCAGTCAACCCAGCGGCCTGTCACTCATAGGCGATTTTCTTTATGTCGCCGATGCAGAGGATTCTGCGTTACGGCGAATTAATATTCGTAAAGGCCGGGTAGAAACATTAGCTGGCACCGGCCTGTTTGATTTCGGCGACCGTGATGGTCCACTGGGTGAGGCAGAGCTGCAACACGTACTCGGCGTCGCTGCTCTGGATAGTGAGCGTGTCTTTATCGCTGATACCTACAACCATAAATTAAAACTAGTGGATTTAAAAAAGAAAAAAATCGTTACCGCCGCAGGCACGGGCAAACCTGGCAAAGGTGAAGGTGATGCGCTCAGTTCTGAATTGAATGAACCCGGAGGTATTGCCATCCTGAATGAAAAAATTCTCATTGCCGACACCAATAATAATCGCATCATGCAGTACGATTTAAAGAGTCATCGCTTGAGTGAGTGGAAACTTAGAAAATCAAAATAAACGGTATGAGGAAATGGTAAACTTCTAAAAGTTTTCTCGGCAGAAACCTGTGCATTAACCTTGGCTACTTAACTCTACTGATTTAACCATGAGCCGTGTCTGGGCTTTTTGATAATGAAACAGTGTTTGGCTAATGTCCCTGTATAACGAGAGATTATATAAATGAATTCGTGAACTGCGAATTTATCTAAAGACCCGAAGCAGTCTGGCTAGCAGCTATCGAGTCGTAATAACAGGTATTAAGAAATGAAGCCACCAGCACTTGGACCGTTAACCCCTCGGCAGGGCAATGCTCTGACGAAAGCAATCGGTCGAGCGCTACTGGTAGTTTATCGGTGGCGTATCAAAGGAGAGGTGCACAACGCACCAAAGTTCGTAATAGTTATTGCCCCTCACACATCGCAGTGGGATTTTTTGGCTCCTAATGTAACTATGCTGGCTGTCGGCTTTCGATCGTCCTGGTTGTTTGCTGATGCATACGACTGGTGGCCACTTGGAAGCTTCATGCGCTGGTTAGGCGGGATACCCATTGAACGGAGTACTTCCCATGATCTGGTAACACAAGTCGTACAAACCTTTAATGAGAACGATGAATTAATACTCGGATTATTCCCAGAGGGGTCACGGAAAAAAGTGCAAAAGTGGAAAACCGGATTTTGGTATATTGCTGTACAAGCCAGTGTGCCAATCCAGCTGGTAAGCCTCGACTATGAAAGAAGGGTGGCCGAATTTGGGCCAGTAATCAATCCGTCCGATAGCATGGAAGCTGATATGGAACGAATTCAAAATCATTTCCGAGGTGTCATGGCGAAATACCCAGACCAATTTGATGGTGAGTATTTCTAAACTAAAAGTTTAGAGGTATACACATCAAACCGGATGCTTTTTCCCTGAATAGAATAATCAGGTTTCTGGTTATTAAGGTGTTCGCCTTTGCGTGGCCGTTTGACGACAACACGGTGTTTTGCCTTTTCTAAGGCCAGCGGTAAAAGATCATGACCGGTTTCATTTTTACCCAGTAGCTTTTGAAAGATTTGCATTTCTTTTTTTACAAGGGCAGATTTTTTTCTTTCAGGGTACATAGGGTCAAGGTAAATGATATCGGCGTCTGACATGTTTTTTGTGCTCAGATAAGTCCTGGCATCTGTACTGACAAGCTTCATACGTTGAGCAATCTCTTTGGTGTCGGGATGATCACAGGCACGCTTCAAGGCATCTTCCAGCAACAGAAATAATATGGGTGAACGTTCAATCAGTATGACCTTGCATCCTTTGGATGCTAAAACAAAAGCGTCACGTCCAAGTCCAGCAGTTGCGTCAATAATGGATGGATTTTTTAATTTTGATAAACCCATTGCCTTGTAGATTAGTTCACCTTGTCCAAGTCTGTATTTTGCTTTCCCGGAAATAAAATCAGCATAGATAGCGCCCGGCGCATCGGGCTGGTTGAGCTGTAATGTTAAATGTTCGTCTGTGAGGATTAATTTAAATTGTGCGAGAGAAGTGTCTTGTGTTAGTAATGCCGAGTCAAGTTTTGATAATACATCCTCACCGGCCGTTTTGTCGTTTGTCTGATTTTCAAAAAAAACAAGGCCCGTGTGTAACGGGCCTTGTGTGTTTTTGATGTCTGTTTTTTGCTCAGGCAAAAAGTGATTCCTTGCCGTATTTAATCGCTAACAGATGATAAAAAGTGGCGCGCAGTTTATTGCGTGAATCTTTCATGGTTTCGCAAACTTCTTTAATTGCGGCATCCAGGTCGGCATCGCTGTCGGTCAGGCCGAGTTTCTTTTTCAGAAAACTTTCGCGTACGCGTTCGAGTTCAGATGGATCGGAGCAGGAAACCAGTTTGGCGTCTTTGCTGACGGCGGCAATGCCCAGATGTTTGATGATGGCTGCGGTAATGTCATCGTTGTTGCAGTTATATTTTTTGGCGTCTGCCAGTGCTTCATCAAGTGCTTCACTCATTGGATTTTCCTCTTTAGGTATATTGTTAGTAGTGACACAAAAAATGTGTGAATTGATTGTAAACCGTTCTTTTCATTCCTGCCAGTCGGTTAACAATGCTTAATAATGTGGGGGTGGTGTCTCTTCTGCCTGAGTTGCAATGCCGGAAGCCGTGAGCTGCTTGATCCAGCTAGCGTGTTGCTCTAGCGTAGTTTGTAATTGCATGATGGTTTGCTGGTATTCATGCATTTGCTGATTGAGCGTTTGCAACAAATCCTCCTGAATGGCGATTCGACATTCCAGTTCAGTGATGCGAGCTTCTGTATCTTGTTTCATTTTACCAGTTGGATTTAAGCAGCCAGTTGGCGGAGTACGTAATGCAGGATGCCGCCATGACGGTAGTAGTCGACCTCTTGTGGCGTGTCGATACGCACATCAACCTTGAAAGTTTTACTGCTACCATCTGCAGCGGTCGCTGTGATGGTGACTTCTTTGGCTGAACCATCACCCAGGCCGATAATGTCATAACTTTCTTCGCCGGTCAGACCTAAAGAGCTGGCGGAATCACCTGTCTTGAATTGTAAGGGGAGGATACCCATACCGACCAGGTTCGAGCGGTGGATGCGCTCGTAACTTTCAGCAATCGCCGCTTGCACACCTAATAATCGTGGTCCTTTTGCTGCCCAGTCGCGTGATGAGCCGGAGCCATATTCCTTGCCTGCGATGACAATGGCGGGTACGTTTTCAGCTTTGTACTGCATCGCTGCTGCGTAAATTGACATCTGCTCACCATCCGGCATGTGGCGGGTAAAGCTGCCTTCAGTTCCAGGTGCAAGCAAATTGCGCAGGCGGATATTGGCAAAGGTGCCGCGCATCATGACCTCATGATTACCTCGGCGTGAACCATAGGAATTAAAGTCACCCGGTTGTACGCCTTTTTCGATCAGGTATTCGCCGGCAGGACTGTCCGCTTTAATCGCACCAGCGGGAGAAATGTGATCGGTGGTAACTGAATCGCCTAGCAATGCCAGCACGCGTGCACCCTGAATATCGTTAACCTCGGCAATGTCTTTGCTCATGCCTTCAAAATAGGGTGGGTTATTAATATAAGTAGAATCGCTCCAGTCAAATAGTTTGCCTTGACCTGCAGGCAGGCTGGCCCAGTTCTTGTCTCCCGCGTATATATTTTCGTAGGAATCTTTAAACTGATCGACAGTCAGGTTGGCCGTAACGATATCGGCGATTTCTTTTTGTGTTGGCCAGATGTCCCTGAGGTAAACGGGGTTGCCTTCTTTGTCATTACCCAGCGAGTCATTATAGAGATCGATGTTCATGTTACCGGCAATGGCGTATGCCACGACCAGGGGCGGCGAGGCCAGATAATTCATTCGTACTTCAGCATGCACCCGGCCTTCAAAATTCCGGTTACCGGAGAGCACTGAAGTCACGCTGAGGTCACCTTCAGCAATCGCTTTGGAAACAGGTTCAGGTAGCGGCCCGGAGTTGCCGATGCAAGTCGTGCAGCCATAAGCCACAACGTTAAATCCAAGCGCCTCCAGATCATCCATTAAGTCCGCGCTCTCAAGATATTGGGTGACTGCAAGAGAACCTGGTCCCAGAGAAGTCTTGACCCAGGGCTTCACATTCAGGCCTTTTTCATGGGCTTTCTTCGCAACCAGTCCGGCTGCCATCATTACGGGTGGGTTGGAAGTGTTGGTGCAGGAAGTGATGGCGGCAATCACAACGGCGCCATCCTCCAGCTCGACAGTTTCGCCATTGATTTCAGTTTTGACCGGGCCTTTGCTGGCGATATTTCGTTCTGATTTTAATGCGCTCAGGTCACGTTCAAAAGCGGTTTTGGATTGTGTCAGCGCGATCCGATCCTGTGGGCGCTTGGGTCCTGAGATACTGGGTACAATGGTCGAGATATCCAGTTCCAGCTTTTCGCTGTAATTATATTCATGGCCCGGTTTGCGCCACATGCCCTGCGCTTTGGCATAATCTTCTATCAGCGCAATTTGCTCCTCACTGCGGTTGGTCAGGCGCAGGTAATTGATGGTTTCTTCATCGATGGGGAAGAGGCCGCACGTTGCACCGTATTCCGGGGCCATATTCGCAATCGTGGCACGATCTCCCAGTGGCAAATGGTCGAGTGCATCGCCGTAGAATTCGACAAATTTTCCGACTACGCCATGTTCGCGTAGCAATTCAACTACGGTTAATACCAGGTCGGTTGCCGTTGCGCCTTCAGGCAACTGGCCGGTGAGTTTGAAACCCACGACTTTGGGAATCAGCATGGAAACTGGCTGGCCAAGCATGGAAGCTTCTGCTTCAATGCCACCGACACCCCAACCGAGTACGCCGACACCGTTGATCATGGTGGTGTGCGAATCGGTTCCGACCAGTGTGTCCGGGTAAGCCTGGGTAACGCCGTCTTTTTCCTGGGTGAATACCACGCGGGCCAGGAATTCCAGATTGACCTGGTGAACGATGCCGGTATCCGGCGGCACGACCTTGAAATTAGAAAAGGCCTGTTGACCCCACTTGAGAAATTCATAGCGTTCACGGTTGCGCGAGAATTCGAGTTTGGCATTCACATCCATGGCCTTGTCATTACCAAATGCATCGACTTGCACAGAGTGATCGATTACCAGTTCAGCAGGTTGCAGCGGGTTGATTCTATCCGGGTCACCACCCAAAGCCTGCATCGCATCGCGCATCGCGGCCAGGTCAACAATGGCGGGGACACCGGTAAAATCCTGCATCAGTACGCGGGCCGGGCGGTATGCAATTTCCTGGCTGGGTTCAGCTTTAGGATCCCAGTTCAATAATGCCTGAATATCGTCTTTGGTGACGGTCAAACCATCTTCGTGACGTAACAGGTTTTCCAGCAGAATTTTCAGCGAAAATGGTAGTTTTGCCGCCTGGTCAAGCTTCGAAAGATTATATATTTCATAATCTTTATTCCCGGAAGTTAATGTATCACGTGAATTAAAACTGTTACCCATTTTACTGTGGTCTCCACCGGAGTATTAGAAAGAGGGCGATTCTAACAGAGATTTCGAGCCTGTGATTACCGGCTGACTTCACGCTGCTGCAGACGCCAGGCCTGATAATCTTTGTTTTCTCGGTATGCGCGCTTGTTGATGTAATCCAGTACGCCCCATAGTCGATAAAACTGAACCACAGAATCTACTCTGAAAACTTCCCTGCCTACTTCATTAAAGAACAAAATGGTCGGCGTGTGAAATAACCCCAGTTGTTCTGCCCATTCTCTTGCCGTTGTTTGTTGGCCATCTGGCGTAACAACCGGTGTGTCGGCTGCCATATTCAGTTGCACCACCTGCATTTTTTTAATCTCGGCAATCGTTCGCTCATCATTGAGTGGCCCACTATGCAGAAGGTCGCAGGCGTGGCATTTGCCCTGCTCAAAGAATACGGCCAGAGGTTTTTTTTGAGGGTGGTCTATTCTGTTGAGGTCAAACGGCGGGGGGCTGAAAAAGTCACGTTCGTTCAGGCCTTCATCGTAGAAAAACAATCCTGGTTCTGCACGCGCAAGATAACCGCGAAAATTTTCTTTTTCATAAAATTTCTCAACAACGAATCTTAATGCCGCTCTGAATTTATAAGGTTCATAATAGCCACGTAGACGGAAAACTTTTTCGCCATTTTCGTCGTAAAAAATTAATGACGGTGTGAAGTTGGTTTCATACTTTACTGAAAGGTCATGCTCTGTGTAGGTTTCGCCATCCGTATCAGTAATATCCTCAATACCCCAGATGTCGATAGCAATGACATTGTAATTTTCCCGCATATATTTTGCGATGTCATCTTTGCCGAGATCATTTTTTATAAACTGTTCACAATAGGCACAGCGTTTCTGACCAAAGTAAATAACAATGCCTTTTTTTCCGCTAGCGATAGCTTCTTTCAGGTCATCTCTCAGATCACCACTTGAGAGTTCGAACCAGTCCGGGTAGATGAGTTCTTCTTCAAGTAAGGTATCATCAAACTGGAGAGTGTCGTCGCTTGCAGCCGTTGCAGCAAATGAAACCAGGAGCAAGTTAGTCAGAAAGAAATAATATGAAATTAACTTCATAAATATTCTTATACACCATTATTCAATAGCGCATGTGTTTCTTTCAGCAGGCCGGTGCGCTGGAACAGTAGTTTTAACCGGCTGCCACCTGCCTGGCGCCAAAGCACAGCAGCTCGGATACCTGCGAGCAACAGGGCGCGGATTAAAGCCGCATTGTCCTGGTTTTCAAGATGCTGCTGGTCGCCTTTGACGATAATTTTTCCACCGAGCGGGCTGATATATTTTTGATAGCAGTCGGCAATCCGGCCAACCACACTGGGATGCAAAATATCATCAAAATAATCCAGTTGTTTGCTTGCTTGCTCCAGCTCGTCTAGCATTGCCTGTCCCTGAGAAGCATTTTTCTCAAGTTTGCCCTGTAAATATAATAAGTTAATCGCATAGCGGGTCAATTCCATATCCCGTTCAGCAGTGCCACGTCCCGTATTAAGATAATCGTTCAAGAGTATCAGGCCGGGTTTGAGATTTGTCAGGCCACCGTAAATTTCTTCTATTGTATTGGCGCGATTATTAAACACACTGTTGAGCAGTACACGTGCCTGTTGCAAGTCAGACTGACCTGATTCAGCAATTTGTTTGACTTGCGCGCAGCATTGTAAAAGTGCAGCAAGCGACAGAGTGCGATTTCGAATATTTTTTTGCACAATGATCGAACGGGTGACTTCAGTATGTGCATTTTAACAGGAAATTTACCCTGCGCATGAGAAAGCTTTCCTGTTGAAAAGGAAAATATCATGGGGCTCATGTTTAAAGGATCAGATGTTTCCTATATTTTTTTGTACGTCCAGCCCTGTTGCAAACGCCCGATGATATGGTCGATAGCAGTTGAACCGGTATGGGCTTCAGGAATTAGAATCGCTTTTTCTCCCCGTTCCTCTAATCGGGCAATCGCGTTGCTGCATGCGATTAGCCTGAGGTTGTCGTAATGAGAAGATAGCTGCTGTAGACGCTGTTGATAGGGTGAAACACCAGCGCGAAATAAATTAATGCCTCCTGCATTGGCAATGACTTCAACCTTGATGTTGTTTTGCGCGTAGTCATGTAATAAATATTCGGCATAGTCCAGAACTTGCTCCAGTTTATCGGTGTTTGCGCTATCGATATGGAGAACAACTTTTTGAGGGTCTGCAATTGCAGACTGCAGCTTTATCGCATCATTTAATATTGGTTCTGCTGTTGCAGCCAAAGTAGTTTCGGGTTGAGCCAGTTTTTGGTTAATCAAACCACCTGCAATTCCGGAAATCAGGATCAGGCAGATACTGGCAACTGCCAGCAGTTGTCGTCTGGAAGAGGACACATTTTTCGGTGATTGATTTTCTGTTTCCAGAGGGTAGGCATAATTCAGCATGCTTTTAGTATGCTGCATTTGACAGATGCGGGTTTTTAAATCCTCGTCATTCTGTAACTCCGATAGCACAAAATCAGTTTCTTTCTGAGAGAGTTCACCGTCCACATAACGATGCAATAATGATTCTGAAAGTTGTTCCGTACGGTTCATTTTACACTCTGTAAATAGGATGGGTTTGGGGGTGTCATTCTGGATCTTGAATACAGTTTGATCAAAGAATCTTCCAGTGATTTTCGCGCGCGGGATAATCGACTCATCACGGTTCCAATCGGGATTTCTAGAATTTCCGATACTTCCTTGTAGGTGAATCCTTCCAGATCAACGAGTGTGATGACGCTGCGTTGTCCGACTGGCAGCTCGGTTACAGCTTGTCTGATAGACAGGATGGTCAGGTCTTTTTCGTAGCTGTTTTCAGGACAGTCTTTGCAGGCAATATTCTGTTCGTCGATATCGGTTTCCGGTTTGCGCCGGCGCAGGTAGTCCAGCCAGGCATTATTCAGTATTCTGAATACCCAGGCGTGAAAACATTTCAGGTCTTTAAGCTGATGCTTTTTTTCAAGTGCTTTGAGAATCGTGTCCTGCACGAGATCATCTGCGAGCGCCGCACTATTGCACCACGAGTACGCCAATCTGTAGAGCCTTGGTCGCATTTCTTCCAGCCGGGCACTGAATGTGTGCCATGTTGGTAAAAGTTTGTACATTTTCATCCCCCTTAAAAGAATGATGTATCAATACCCCAGAATATTCCATCAATATTTTCCGTAAGATTTATGGAATAAACCAACAGTACGGTTCATCTTTCACAGGACAACGCGTAAAGAGGAGAACAATTGCACATTCTCGTCTTTATTTTTTTAAGAGTCTCCTTAACATGCTTTGGATACTCTTCTGCGAAAGAAAAAACAACAGTCAAAAGGAAAAAA
>DTYI01000213.1 GCA_012961935.1 Thiotrichales bacterium
AATTTCGCGAAGCGAGTCGGAATAGCCCAGCTATTGCGGCGAACTTCGTGAAACTTGCGGGACATTTTAACCCGCAGAAAACAATTGGGACTTGTTCAGACCATCCCTTGTTATATTGCCTGCTTCGTCATCTCACGTGTGTCTATATCTGCTTCATCTGCGTAAAGGCCATGGGTCACGAATTTGACCAAACGCGCGACCAGTAAATCAGTATCATCAGAATGTGCAATATTGCTGGAAGCAATCATGCGCATCATGTCGGTACCCGTCATGCAATAAGCCAGTACGCCGACCATAAAGTGCAATCGCCAGTACAGCTCTTCCGCCGATAATTCCGGCAGGGCTTTGGCAAATGCGGGTTTAAAACGCTGTGTTACCTCTTCGTATTGAAGCCGTACCTTGTCCTGTAATACGTTTGAAGGTTCCAGATAGCTGCGCCCAAGCAGTCGAATAAAGTTTTTCCCACCGGTGTCGTCTTCGCGGATGATTCGCAATGCGGGTTTGACGAATACTTCAACCAGCTTTTCAACCGGAACAGGTTTTCCATTTGCCTGTGCTTCCAGTTTGTTCAATTGCGACAAACGTTCGTTGTTGATGCGCCCAATCCGGCGCTCGTAAACGGCCTCGAGCAAGGCCTCCTTGGATCCATAATAATAATTAACGGCAGCCAGGTTGGCGCCCGCATTCGAGGTAATCATCCTTAATGAGGTTGCGTCGTAGCCCTTCTCGGCAAACAGCGCTTCAGCCTCATCCAGGATTGCTGTTCTGGTGTCTTGAACCATACTACTGAGACTAGTTCAAACGTTTGTTTAAATCAACTTCATAAGAAAACGCTAAAATATATTCCGATATGTTTTGTAACAGTATGTTGCTTGACATGTTCCTGCAAACAGCCTACAAATGCTCAAAATTAAATGAGAGCAAGCTGCGCTGATTTCATCTTCAGGGTAAGTAGGGATGGTCTGAACATCCAGGAAAGCGCCTCTCGTATAAAAAAACAACCAGCAGCAGAGCAGATTGCTGTCAATAGAAAAGCTCCTCTGGTAAAAATGAAAGTAAGCATACTCAGGAATATCCGATGAAAAAATTATTAATTTTATTACTTGGCCTGCTCGTGCTCGCCTTGCTGGGCTATTTTTGTGCCTATAAAAAACATGCGCCAGCCATTCAGGACGACATCCATTCCAGAGCCAGTGCCGTTTTAGCAGATGAAGGGTTTGACTGGGCTAAATTATCTGTTGATGGGCGTAATATTACGCTCACTGGAATTGCGCCGACAGAAGCACATAAAATAAAAGCGGGTGAACTGGCCAGAATTTATGGCTACAACCTGGTCGATAATCAACTGACAGTTGCACAGACTGCTGTCGCGGAACCAGCGCCAGTTTCTAAACCTCAACCGGTTGCACCCTCCCCTTACACCATGACAGCAGAGCTGGATGCAAACGGTCAGGTATTACTAACCGGTTATGTCCCCGATGCTGAAACGCATACTAGAATAGTCAAGCTCGCGCAGGATAAATTTGGTGCAGACAAAGTGGTCGATCAGCTGAAGGAAATAGCGGGTGCGCCAACTGGCTGGTCGCAATCGGTTGTTGCAGGATTGAATAATTTACAGCAACTCGATCAAGGTGTGGCCAGGTGGGTCGATCATAATCTGAGCATTTCCGGCAAAGTTGCTTCGGAGTCTATAAAAGCGCAGGTTACGAGTCAGGTTAAAACAGCTTTACCAGATGGTTATCAGTCTGTCTTAAATCTTTCTGCACCTGCAGTGGTTGTTGCAGAACCAGAACCCGTTCCGCAAATGAGCGTTGAAGAAAAAGTTTCTGCCATTTCGTGCCAGGAACGATTCACTGGGTTGCTTGCGAACAGCATTATCAACTTCCGTACAGCCAATGCTGAAATTTCAACTGATAGCTATGCTTTGCTGGATAAACTTGCATCTATTGCAGGAGAATGTCCGACGGCCAAAATTACGATTGAAGGACATACTGATTCAAGAGGTGCGGAATCATACAATCAACAACTCAGTCAGAATCGGGCGCAGGCGGTAGTTGATTTCCTGGTTAGCAAAGGTGTTGATGCGACAAGACTCACGGCAATTGGTTTTGGAGAAAACGCACCCATTGCTGACAACACCACATCCGAAGGGCGCGCACTCAATCGCCGTATTGAATTTACTGTTAAGGGGATCTAAAAATGAGTTACCTGCTTTCACAAATCTGGATTTGTCTGCTGCTGGCGGCATTAATCGGCGGAATTATCGGCTGGTTTTTACGCGGCGGATGCAGAAAAAAACTTGAGGCTGTTGAAGCTGACTGGCGCAATCGTTTTGCTGGAGTTGAGCATGAACGCGATGAAATGAGTTCACGTTTAGGCAACCTCGATAAAATCTCCAGGGAGCGCGATCAGCTTCAGAAAGAGCTCTCCTCATTACGCGGCGTGAAGGATGAGCGTGATGATCTCGTCGCCAAGCTGGTCGCACTGGAAGCCAGCACGTCAACCATAAGCAGTCAGCCGACTGATACATCTTCCAGGCTAAAGGATATTACGGATGACACACAAGACAGCTACGAGATCGAGGAAATCGAAGGTATCGGCACAGGTTATGGAACGCGTCTGCGTAATATGGATATTGCCACCACCGGGGATTTACTAAAACAATGTCCAAATGTTTCAGGGATCAAAACGGTCGCCAGTGATATCCAGCTTGAAAGCGATGTTGTTCGCTCGTGGAGCAGTATGGCAGACCTGATGCGTGTCAGGGGAATTGGTGGTCAATATGCAGAATTACTGGAATTTTCAGGGGTGCATACCGTTCAGTCGCTAGCTGAATCTGATGCCTCCGGCCTGACGGTGCAACTGGCTGATACCAACGCCAAAGAGAACCGCGTTAGAAATGTACCAGACGTAGGCACCGTTTCCGCCTGGATTGATCATGCAAAAACATTACCGCAAGTGCTTGATGATGACATCATCACCCTGAAGCCAGGCTCAAGAACGATTTCTGATACAGTCATGATCGCTGATATGGATGTCCAGGCCGCGATTGCCGGACTTGAGGAGGGAGATGACAATCAAAGCAGCTATGACATCGAGGAAATCGAAGGCATCGGCAGGGGTTACGGTAAAAAACTACGCGGAATGGGTATTGCAACCACGACTCATCTACTGGACAAATGCCCGGACACTCCAAGCATGCAACCAGTCATTCAAACAATGAATCTGGAAGACTGGGTGATTCGTTCATGGGTCAGTATGGCAGATCTGATGCGCGTGCGCGGCATCGATGGACAATATGCAGAACTGCTGAATTTTTCGGATATTCACTCAGTTCAGGCATTGGCTAATGCGAATGCAGCGGGCCTTGCTGCAAAACTGAAACAGGTTAACGATAAAGAACACCGGGTCAAAGAAGTGCCTGATACTGACACCATCGCAGGGTGGATTGATCAGGCTAAAACACTCCCCACGTTACTGAATCTCGGTTAACATTCAGTAGGAACGGTTGCCTGGTACAACCGGGTAGCCTGTATAAATAGATATTTAAAATATACTGAGATGCTACTGTGCGTTGACTTCATTTTGAATGACGCGTTAAATAGTTGCCTTAAAAAAATAATACCTACTATTTAACAACCGCTTTCGAAGGAGGCTGCATGGCACATATTGTCATCATTGGCGCGGGCACGGGGGGGATGCCAGCTGCTTATGAAATGCGCGAGATGCTCGATAAACAGCATCAAATTACCGTTATAAACAGCAATGATTATTTTCAGTTTACGCCCTCTAACCCATGGGTCGGTGTTGGGTGGCGTGATCGTGACAGTATTACGTTTCCGATCAAACCCTATCTGGAACGTAAAGGCATCAATTTTATTGCCGCGACGGTCGACATTATTGATGCTGAAGAAAACCACCTCGTTCTCAGTAATAAAGAAAAAATAGACTATGACTATCTGTTCATTCTAACCGGCCCACGCCTTGCTTTTGATGAGGTGGAAGGGTCCGGGCCAGATGGGTTCAGCCAGTCAATCTGCACAATTGACCACGCTGAAAAAACGTATGAGGCTTACAAGAAATTCCTTGAAAATCCCGGCCCGATTGTTGTGGGTGCGATGCCCTTTGCCAGTTGTTTTGGGCCTGCATATGAGTTTGCTTTTATTCTCGACACTGACCTGAGAAAAAGAAAGCTACGCAAAAATGTTCCAATTACTTATGTCACCTCCGAACCTTATATTGGTCACCTGGGGTTAGGTGGCGTAGGCGACTCAAAAGGTATGATGGAATCAGAATTCCGTAGCCGCCATATCACCTGGATCACCAATGCAAAGACGACGAAAGTTGAAGATGGAAAAATGCATATCGAAGAACTTGATGATTCTGGTAACGTTATAAAGAATCATGAAATTGAATTTAATTTTTCCATGATGTTGCCTGCCTTTAAAGGCGTTGATGCCGTCGCAAGTGTTGAAGGTTTATGTAATCCACGGGGTTTTGTGATGGTAGATGACCACCAGCGCAATCCGACCTACAAAAATATTTTTTCAGCGGGTGTGTGTATCGCGATTCCTCCTGTAGATGCAACGGCTGTCCCGACCGGCGCACCTAAAACCGGTTACATGATTGAAACCATGGTCACTGCGGCAGTGGAAAATATTAAAGCAGAACTGGAAGGAAGGGAGCCTACAAAAACCGCTACCTGGAATGCAATCTGTCTTGCGGATATGGGTGATACCGGCGCCGCCTTTGTTGCCCTGCCCCAGATTCCTCCCCGCAACGTTAACTGGTTTAAAAAAGGTAAATGGGTACACTTTGCAAAAATTGCCTTCGAAAAATATTTCATTCGCAAAATGAAAAAGGGTGATTACGAACCTGTGTTTGAAAAATTTATTCTTAAAACACTGGGAATCGAAAGGCTCGATTAAACCGTTAATTTATTTACGATTAGCGATATGAAATATCCTTGCCAGATTGTTCACCGCAAAGACGCAGAGAACGCAAAGATTAAAAATATTTTTTTAGAAACCTTTGTGCGCTTTGCGTCTTTGCGGTGAATTTATAAAAACGCCTCGATAACATCATTCCAGGCATCAGCGATATTTTTCAGGTTATAACCACCCCCGCCCATCGCTACAATTTTTCCATCAGCATATTGATCGGCCAATTTGCATAATTGTCTGGCGGCGTGTTGGTGTGCCTTACTGGAATATTTTAAATGGGTAATCGGGTCGTCAGCCAGGCTGTCTGCGCCACAATGAAAGAGGAAAAACTCAGGCTCGAATTGTGCAATAAATTTCTCAACACCAGGCCACAGCTTGAAAAAATATTCATCACCCGCTTCAGGCGGCAGGGGGATATTTAATTTAGTACCTGCCGCTTCACCTTTACCTGTTTCTGTCACTGCCCCCGTGCCTGGATAAAGGTAACGACCATCCTCATGCATATCAGCAAATATTAAATCTGGATCAGACTCAAAACTATAGAAAACACCATCACCATGGTGTGCATCGATATCAATATAGGCCACTCGCTGTATGCCATGTTTTTTTCTTAATGCTTCGATTGCAATCCCGCAATCATTGAAGACGCAGAAACCGGCAGCGGAATTTCGCCGGGCATGGTGCAAACCTGCGATAGGAATAAATGCGCGCGAGTGGTTTCCTGCTACGACGTTATCGATCGCATCAAGCACGCTACCGACCACCACTAAAGCTGCCTCGTAAATACCTTTTCTGGCGGGTGTATCGCCATTATCCAGATAGCCCTGCCCTGTTTTTGAGTAGCTGATGACCCGCTCTACATATTCAGGTGTATGAAAATATTCAACCTCATCCCTGTCGGAAGAAACGGGATCAACGACGGCTATTTTTTTATCCAGGCCGCGACGGCAAAACTCATTCCAGAAAGCATCAAATCTTTTTGGCCCAAAAGGATGATCAACACCGAAGTTAT
>DTYI01000214.1 GCA_012961935.1 Thiotrichales bacterium
AGCCACGGCCCAGGCGTTTAAAAATGTCTAGCCACCAGCCACCCAGGTTGGCTAGCACGTCAAGCACGTTTTTGCTCCAGCAGTTCATCATGGTAATCCGCAGCCGGATAATGAAACGGTACTGGCCCATCTGGCAGACCCTGTAGAAATTGCTGTACCCAGGCGGATTGTGAATTCCTGAGGGCATCTGGCGTACCGGACTCGACCACTTGTCCATCAGAAATAATATAGGCGTAATCGGCGATCGAAAGCGTCTCGGCGACATCATGAGAGACCAGCAGGCTGGTCACACCCAGCGCTTCATTCAAACGCTTGATGAGTGTCACCACGGTCGCCATGGTGATCGGATCCAGACCGGTAAACGGCTCGTCATACATAATCAAATCCGGGTCCAGCGCGATGGCCCTCGCTAACGCTACCCTGCGTGCCATCCCGCCTGACAACTCACTGGGCATCATTCTGGCTGCACCACGCAAACCGACCGCCTCCAGTTTCATCAAAACCAGATCACGCAGCATACCCCGCGGCAGGTCAGTATGCTCCCGCAGTGGGAAGGCGACATTTTCAAATACGGTTTCATCCGTCAACAGTGCGCCGGACTGGAACATCATGCCCATACGCTTGCGCAGTGTGAATAATTCGCGACGCGATAAATCATCAACAATCTGACCACCAACCTGCACATGGCCGCTATCCGGGCGTAACATACCGCCGATCAATTTCAGCAAAGTTGTTTTACCTGTACCACTGGGACCCATGATGGCGATGATTCTGCCGCTGGGTACGCTAAGTGTCAGGCCATTAAAAATTTTCCGTGCGCCACGCGAAAAATGCAGGTCATCAATATGTATAAAGGCTTTTTCCATTGCTTTGTGTGCCAGTCAGGCCGCTTCAATTTTCAAAATCACACCATCAGCTGCGACCACTTTAACCTGTTTGCCAGCGGGTAGATCAGGGCCCGACACACGCCAGGTGCTATCGTCAACATGCACCTTACCGACGCCATTAACAACCGGTTCTTCCAATGTGAAAACGCGCCCGACATATTGCTCTGCGCGACGGTTGAGCAAGGGATTATCTGTTTGAATCGGGTTGCGGCGAAAATAGCGGCGACCAGAGAAAATGGAGATTACCGCAAGCACGGCAAACAAAATCAGTTGTAACTCCCAGCTCATCTCCGGAATAACCAGTAACACCATCCCAACAATGCCCGCTGAAATACCTAACCAGAGAAAAAAGGTGCTGGGCGCAAAAATTTCTAGCGTCACGAGCAGGATGCCCAGCACCCACCAGTGCCAGTAGACAATTTGTTCAGGCATTCCCATCACCCGGTTTTCCCTTGAACGTTTCCTTCGCAATTTCTCCAATGCCAGCCAGCGAACTCAACATGTTACTGGCCTCTATAGGCATCATGATAATTTTCTGATTCTCCGCTGTGGCAAGCTTTGCAAAAGCGTCAATATATTTTTGCGCCACAAAATAATTGATTGCCTGCACATTACCTTTAGAAATGGCCTGGGAAACCATGTGGGTTGCCCTGGCCTCGGCCTCGGCTTCGCGCTCGCGTGCCTCGGCGTCCCTGAAAGCTGCTTCACGGCGACCCTCTGCATCCAGAACAACGGCTTGTTTGTCACCCTCCGCACGTAAAATTTCAGCCTGACGCTCACCCTCGGCTTCTAGAATGCTTGCACGTTTATCCCGCTCGGCTTTCATCTGCCGCCCCATGGCATCGACCAGATCCTGTGGCGGAGTAATGTCCTTGATTTCGATACGGGTGACCTTGACGCCCCAGGGCGTGGTTGCCTCATCGACAACCGACAGCAAACGGGCATTGATATCGTCCCGTTTTGAAAGCAGTTCATCCAGATCCATTGAGCCCATCACAGTACGCAAGTTGGTCATTGTCAGATTCAAAATGGCGTAGTGCAGATTATTGACTTCGTAAGCAGCCTTAGAAGAATCCAGTATCTGGTAGAACACCACACCATCCGATCTCACCATGGCGTTATCTTTGGTTATGATTTCCTGCGAGGGCACATCCAGCACCTGCTCCATAACGTTGATCTTGTGGCCAATCTTGTCGACAAACGGAATAATGACATGAAAACCCGGCATGAGTGTGCGGGTGTAACGCCCAAAGCGCTCAACAGTATATTCAAAGCCTTGAGGCACTGTTTTTACGCCCATCAGGACGATCGCAACAGCAAGCCCCAGTAAGACGATGGCGAATGTTGATAATTCTGCCATTATTTTTTTACTCCCGATAATTACCTGGAGCTAGTGTAACAAGACTGAGATTAGATGCCCATGAGATCAATTAGCTTGCGCCAGAATAGTGGGATCCACATCTGGGAAGAACCTGGCTTCACGCCCGCACAAACCGTTCTAACTGCCAGTTCAATCTATCTGAAACAGTAGGTAGTTGTTGAATTAATGATCAAGATGCCAGCCTCTGGACAGGTATCCAGGGTGGTATACTTTTAGCCATGTGGGTTCAAAATATTGTTGATACAGCCATCCCTGGCTGTTTCAACGTCGTGGTGAGCGGCCAGTGGGTCGCATCTCAGCTATTCTGGGCGTGGTTGATTTTGCTTGGCGTGTTTATTGTAGATGCGACAGTCACGCTACTCCGTCGTGTTTTACAGGGTGAA
>DTYI01000215.1 GCA_012961935.1 Thiotrichales bacterium
ACTCGGCGAAAAGATGGCCGGTTACATCCTCAGCCGCATGCCCGACACCAGCCAGATAAAAATGGATACCAGCGGAGATATGCTACTGCACGAACTGAGTTAAAAGCACAGTGGTTAATTGATGACCACGACAGCATCCAGAAATTTTCTACGGCCGTAAAACCTAATAACCCCACAGCCGGAAACAATGGATGCCCATGTCCGCCTACCTACCTTACCTGCTCTCAGCCGCAGTATTCCTGGGAGTAATTTATGTTTTTATTCAGGTTAAACGAAAGCACCGTGTCAGGTTCGTCTATCTAATATTCCTGAGTATCTCAATTATCAAAGGCGTAATGGTTTATGCAGAAACTGATAATGGTTTTGATCTGAGTAACGCACTCATCCCTGTTGAGGAAATTTACTCCGGTAGGCCTGCGAAAGACGGCATCCCTGCAATTGACCGACCAAATTTTATTCATGCAAAAGACGCGAAGTTTTTACAACCCACTGATCGAATCCTCGGCATAAATATTCACAACACAGCCAAAGCCTACCCGATTAAAATTCTGAACTGGCATGAAATTGTTAACGATCGAATTAGCAACCAGCCTATTGTCATAACTTACTGCCCGTTATGTGGAAGCGGCATCGCCTACTCCGGATTAATCAACGACAAGCAATATGATTTTGGCGTGTCCGGATTGCTTTATAACAGCGATGTTTTACTTTACGACCGGCAAACCGAATCACTCTGGTCACAACTTAAAAACCAGGCCATCAGCGGCCCCATGAAAGGAAAAAGATTAGAGCCATTAGTCCTCGGACACACCACATGGCAAGACTGGAAAACCCGTCATCCCGACACGCAGGTTTTAAATACAAAAACAGGCTATCAACGCGATTACGATAGCAACCCTTATGCAGGATACAAAAACAACCGACAAATTTATTTCCCGGTAAAACAAACAGATGATCGCTTCCACCCAAAAGAACAAATTCTTGGAATCGAATTAAACGGTCAGTTCAAAGCTTACCCATTCTCAGAATTAACCAAAACAAAAGGTGAAGTTACTGACACAGTGGGCGGGAAAACAATCACCGTCAAATTCAACAAACAACATCAAAGCGGAACGATTTTTGATACCCAGACAGGAAAAGAAATCCCCAGCCAAATTACATTCTGGTTTGCCTGGTATGCTTTTCATCCTGACACCGATATTTTTCTTGCGCCATAATAAATGCTATGCAAAAACCACCCGTCTGGTGACAATACATTTCACGTTTCATTTATCGTTACAGCACAACGTTCACCAGCACGCAATAGAATTGAGTTGCTGTTGGTCTTCGATGCATGAAGAGCATCTCCTCACAATTAAATAACCTCTGAAAACTCCTTGAATAATAATTCAGAGGGATTGCGAATAATTCGAAAGTTTCACTGAATGAAATTTTTTAACTATCAATATATTAAGAGAAACAGAAAAATACAGACAGCCCAGAATTTGCCGCTTCTGATAAGGCCAGTCAGTAAACTGACATTTTTAGTAATTATTACTTGACATATGGTACTTTCTCTACCATATGTAGTTAACGTTATTTAACACCCTAAGAGATAGCATGTTTTTCTATTAGGATTAAAAACTAGTATTTCCTGGAGAAGGGGCTATGCAGGGCGCCATTTGCACGTTTCCTTATTACTTGCGTTTTCTTTGCTTGCAGTCTGATTTCAAGCTCTTTTCCTATGCACTTATTTCTTAATTTGACAGTAATTAAAAAACCATAATACACAGAAGGGAAAACCCAAGAGTCGCGACCATAAATGAATTGCAATATGGCGATTATTTGAGTGATGGTCATGATTTGTTGGGCTCGAGTTATTAAAAGGAAGGGCTAGGCAAAAAATACAGTGTCTTGCTCTAGAACCAACGTCAAAAGGAGTATTAAAATGAAAGTATCAACAGACAGATCCATCTTCCATAAACACGAATCAGAAGCGCGGGGGTATTGCCGTCGGTTTAATCCAGTATTTACAACAGCAAGCGGCAGTAGCATGCATGATGTTGACGGTCATGAGTATGTAGATTTTCTGGCGGCATGTGGATCATTGAATTATGGCCACAATGACCCGGATATGAGTTGTGCACTGCTTAAACATATTACAAGCAATGGCATTACTGCCGGCCTCGATCTTTTCAGTGTTGCCAAGGCTAAGTTTCTGGAAAGCTTCCACCGATTGATACTGGAGCCACGCGGAATGGATTATCGCGTACAGTTTACTGGCCCGACCGGCACCAACGCGGTTGAAGCTGCGATGAAACTGGCACGCAAGGTCACAGGTCGTACGAACATTATCGCCTTCACCAATGGCTTCCACGGTGTATCTCTCGGCGCATTAGCGGCGACAGGCAATAAGTACAACCGCATGGGCGCCTCTTTACCCAATATTTCCCGGGCGCCTTATGAACTCTATATGGGTTCTGATGTAGACACAGCCAAATACCTGGATAAGTTGTTATCAGACCCCTCCGGCGGCATCGACGCACCTGCTGCGATTCTACTTGAAACCGTTCAGGGCGAAGGCGGCCTCAACGCTGCATCGGCCAAATGGTTACAACAAATCTCGGCTCTGTCCAAACGTCACGGCGCATTACTAATAATCGACGATATACAGGCAGGATGTGGCCGCACGGGTACATTCTTTAGTTTCGAAAAAATGGGGATTGAACCAGACATGGTTACTCTCTCCAAGTCCATCTCCGGTTATGGCCTGCCCATGGCTATCGTTTTAATAAAACCCGAACATGACCAATGGGCACCAGCGGAACATAACGGCACGTTCCGGGGAAATACACATGCTTTCGTCACCGCGCGAGTCGCCCTGGAAAAGTTCTGGTCAGATGACACTTTCAGTAAGGGGATCTCTGCCAAAGCAGCGGTAGTAACTGAATATTTATCACAAATTGCCAAATTGATTCCCGGATCTCAGATCAAGGGGCGCGGCATGATACAGGGCATCAGTGTGGGCTCAGGTGAACTGGCGGATAAAATCTGTCGTTTGAGCTTTAAAAAAGGGCTGATCATCGAAACCTCCGGTCCCTACGATGAGGTCATTAAAATTCTAGCACCATTGACTACTTCTATGGACTTGCTCAAACAAGGTCTTGATATTCTTCTAGAAGCTGCGGCCGAGGTGGTGGTCGTGTCACTTCTTGCATGTATTATCCCATCTCATGACAAAAACAAATATATCCCACAATCCCACCCTAAGCCACTGCCAACCAAGGTAACTAACAGAGCTAAAGCCAGGCAAAGGCACGCGCGGTAGGCTGACAGGCTAATTGGGTACATCGATGTCAAGGCAACCTGATATACATTTTGGGCGGATGGATCATTCGCCCCTGAACCTAAAGGTCGAACTCCCTACCCCGAATCACCAGCCAAACAATTTACTTATCTGTCATGAATGGGATAACACAATTCGTTGGCAGCCAGGAGAACGGCTGCACCATTTGTTCGAACGCCGTTGTGATCAGTTTCTGGCTACTGGTGATACACAGCATCTTGCTGTTGACAGCCTTGAGGACCAATGGAAATACAGGGAACTCGATGAGCGCGCCAACCAGCTGGCTCATTATCTGAGCATTCAGGGACATGGAGCGGGCGATATTATTGGTCTGCTGTTTGACAAGAGCGTCCATGGCTACGTGTCGATGCTGGCAGTATTGAAAATCAACGCAGCCTATGTGCCGCTCGACCCCGCTTTTCCCGAGGATCGTATAGCTTACATCGGTGGGGATTCCGGCATGAAGTCGATTCTGACGATATCTCAATATCTCTCATTGACAGACACAGCAGGGTTGCCCGTAGTTTGTATGGATACCGAATCTGCGTTAATTAACGAACAGTCGAAGACCCGGCCTGGTGAACAGGAGGTGGGTCAACCCGTCAGTGAATTGTGTTATATCATTTATACCTCCGGGTCGACCGGACGCCCCAAGGGTGTCCCCATCGATCAGGCCAGCATCTGTAATTTCGTCCGTGTGGCTGCCGAGGTATACGGCTATAAAAGTTCCGATCGTGTTTATCAGGGCCTCACCATTGCCTTTGATTTTGCAGTAGAAGAAATCTGGGTGCCACTGGTTGTTGGCGCAACTCTGCTACCTAATCGAACCGGTAGTAGTTTGCTGGGAAGTGACCTTGCCAACTTTTTGCGTGAGAACAGAGCCACCGCAATGTGTTGCGTGCCAACCCTGCTAGCCACCATCGATGAAGCTCTACCGGATTTGCGCCTGCTCATTGTTTCCGGCGAAGCCTGTCCACAGGATCTGATCACACGCTGGTATTCACCGGAATGCACCATCCTGAATGCTTATGGCCCCACTGAGACAACGGTAACCGCTACGCTGGCCAGGCCCAGGCCAGGTGAGCCTGTCACCATTGGTAAACCGTTGCCTACCTATTCTGTGATAATACTGGAACCCGGTACTGAAAATGTCCTGCCTTTCGGCCAGGAAGGTGAGATTGCTATCGCGGGTGTAGGCGTCGCCCGCGGTTATCTGAATCGGGATGACCAGACCAAAAAGGCATTCATTGAAGATTTTCTTAATATCGAGAACAACCCCTCTGGCCTTATCTACCGAACTGGTGATCTTGGTTTGATTAACGGAAATGGCGATATCGAATACCGCGGACGCATCGACCTGCAGGTCAAGATCCGTGGCTATCGCATCGAACTCACCGAGATAGAATCGGTCCTCCTGCAAATGCCGCAAATTGCCCAGGCGGTGGTCGATACTTTCGAGTCCCTGCCGGGTAATAAAGAACTGGTTGCCTATTACACCTTAAAAGATAACACAGCGCCTTTACAACACGATGAAATCCTGACCGAGTTGCGCAGTCTGCTACCGAACTACATGGTTCCTGCCTACTACGAGGAGCTGGCAATTATGCCGATGATGGCCAGTGACAAGGTAGACCGAAAAAAACTGCCCCGGCCTTCCAATAACCGCATACACGGTGAACAGAGAGAGTTTGTCGCGCCGGACAACACGCTCGAAAAAGAAATAGCTGGCGTCCTGAATCGCACATTGAAACTCGATACCGTCTCGGTTACTGATAATTTTTTCGATGACCTTGGGGCTAACTCTTTGTTGATGGCTCAGTTCAGCGCAAAGTTACGCAGTGAACTCGGGATTGCTGATTTTTCTATGCGGGAAATTTATATCCATCCCAGTGTAAGGGAACTAGCAGCTTCCCTGGATTCCTCCACTAAAAAGTGGCAACCAAAAATCAGCGATAAGCCAGTACACAAAGCTAAGGCCTGGCACTATGCGCTAACTGGTGTCGCACAACTCGTTATTGGGTATGCGTTGTTATATCTTGGCGCTTTTATTTTTTGGGAAGGATTTAACTGGATCATGGATGCTCCGGGTATGCAAACTGCCTTTAGACGTTCCATACTCTTTACTGGCAGCTTGTTTGCGATTGCGTTTATCCTGCCAGTCTCCTTGAAGTGGATACTAATCGGCCGGTTTAAACCTGAGGAGTTTCCGGTCTGGACGCTCAAACACTTTAACTTCTGGACAGTTAAAATGGCCCTCACAGCAAATCCGATGAGGGCCTTTGTTGGTAGCCCGATATTCATCGCCTATCTGAAATTGCTGGGGGCACGCATAAGCTGGAACTGTAACATTCAGACAAGCACCATTCCGGTTGCAGTTGATCTGTTGACGATCGGCGATGGAGCCGTGATCTCTCAGAATGTAAACATAAGTGGATACCGGGCGGAATCCGGTTACATAAAAACGGGTAGCGTAACGATAGAAAGAGACACGTTTGTCGGAGCCGCCAGCGTACTAGGCATTAATACCGTCATGGAGGCAGGCAGTGAACTGGCACACGCCTCATCACTACACGAAGGGCAACGTCTGAAGGCAGGCGTAAGCTACCATGGTTCGCCAGCACAACCTGCTAAATATCACTATCGACAGCTTGAAAGTGGCAGGGTCAGTATTATGCGAAAGCTAATTTATTCGCTTGTTCTTGTTCTCCCCATGTTTATTTTTTTGCCCTTGTTATTTTTAATACCCCATTATTTTCTTGGGGCAGAGCTCAATGGCCTCCGCACACCTCTTGCAGAATTCATGCCTGAAACCAAACTCTCTCATAT
Organism: Thiotrichales bacterium; assembly: GCA_012961935.1. Lineage (GTDB taxonomy): Bacteria > Pseudomonadota > Gammaproteobacteria > CAZUMV01 > CAZUMV01 > UWMA-0217. The sequence continues at coordinate 6,152 of DTYI01000215.1, forward strand.
CAGCATTACTTTAATCTGGAGTGCGATTGTATTCGTCACGCTTTTACCTGTCGGTTTGTTGTCTATCATGCTTTCAGCCAGACTCTTTAATCTTTTTCTCCAAGAAGATAAGGTTTATACGCTCTATGGTATTCACTATATTCTGCATGGACTGGTTCGAAGTATCAGCAACTCAAAATTTTATAATTACATGTTTGGCGATAGTTCATTTATTGTCTATTTTCTTCGCTTCATAGGCTATAAATTCAAGGGGCTTATTCAGACAGGTTCCAATTTTGGCATGGAACAAAAACATGAAAATCCCTTTCTCTGCGAAATCGGCAAAGGCACCATGGTCTCTGACGGGATTACCATGGTCAATACGACCTACTCGGCTTCTTCCTTCAAGCTTTCGAAAGTCAGGATCAGCCCCAACGGTTTCCTGGGGAATGCTCTCGTCTTCCCCGCTGAAAGCAAGGTTGGTGAAAACTGTTTACTGGGAACGAAATCCATGGTGCCAACACACGGAGCCAGCAGAGAAAATACCGGGCTATTAGGATCACCCTGCTTTGAAATTCCACGCTCAGTGAGACGTGATAAACAGTTTGACCGTTACAAACAAAAAGACGTACTGCGCAAGCGTTTGAAGCTCAAAAATGCTCACAACCTGGTCACGATCGCTTTGTTCTTGCTGGTCAATTTCATCCCAATATTCCTGACGATCAACATCATCTGGTTTACCCTTCCTTTGCTCTTCAAATATCAGGCCCTCTATATTGCAACCCTGTTCTTCGCAATGCCGCTGTGGGTAATTCCCTATTACATTCTTGTTGAAAGAGCATCGTTGCTGTTCCGCCGCCTTAAACCCATGTATTGCTCCATCTACGATGAAAACTTCTGGAAGCATGAACGTTTCTGGAAAATATCCGCATACACGGACACTGTAATCCGCGTATTGAATGGTACGCCTTTCAAAAGTCTCGCCTGGCGCGCGGGAGGGGTCAAGGTCGGAAAACGATTATTTGATGATGGTGCCTCTACATCAGAACAAACCCTGCTAGAGATTGGTGACTACTGCACCCTGAATCCTCACGCTTTCATCCAGCCCCACTCTCTTGAAGATGGAGCGTTCAAATCTGACCATGTCCACATCGGTAACGAATGCACTTTGGGTACCAGTACATTTATTCATTACGGTACATTCCTTGAAGATGGGGTGGTAATAGAGCCTGACTCGTTTCTGATGAAAGGAGAGCGTCCCGATAAAAATTCCATCTGGCAAGGTAATCCAGCCAAGGCGCTGCTCAGAGAGTTACATAATCCTGACATATAGAGTATGTGTGTGAAATCGTTTAGTAAAACAAAAATCAGGAAAAAATCGGCAGATACAAAACAAAGCCCGTGAAGGTTGTTACATGAAAATTAAAACAATACCAACTTTAATTATCATATTACTGTTACCTTCCTACGTGGCCGCAATAATAGATAATACTCAGGAGGTAAAAGAATGGGCAGTAGCAGTGCAACCCAGAATATTCCATGAACCAGGAACACATGAGGAAATTAAATCACATAAAAACACCGATAATTTATTAGCTTATTACAGCCGATATGGTCTCGAAACCAAAGACAGGAGATCAGTTCTAATCAAACTAAACAATAGCAAGGACGCTCCAGCTATAGATGAATCCAAGCCTGACGAGGGTGCCACAATAATCGAACAGCAAGAAATTCTGGATGAGAGTGACGAAGATGATGAAACAGACTATCTAGTTGAAATTAACGGGTTCAGCGAGATTGCCTATAGCTCCACCCGCAGTGATGATGGCGATGAAGAAAGTAAAGACTTGTTTGGCTCACTCGATGTGACATTAAACCTAGATAACAAGGTTCTGTTTTATACTTCCATGCTTCAAGATATTAATAATGACCTTAGTGTAGACGAAGCGATAGTTGCCTGGTCAGTTCTGCCAGATGACAAGCTGGACTTGTTGCTGGGAAAACAATACCTGCCTTTTGGTATTTACCTGTCCAATATGATTACCTTTCCCTTCACATATGATCTTGGTATTACCAACCTCGACAAAGTGCTTCAAGCCACTATTGGGAGTGACTTAATCGAGTTCTCAGGCTATATCTTTGAGGGTAACTCCAGAAAAACCGGAGGTGCCGGGAAACATAAAAATGGTTTTGGACTAAGTATCAGTCATTTTTCAGATGCATTCGAGGTTGGAGCAGGCTTCCTGTCCAATCTGGCGGAATCCGAAGGTGCTTTGACGCAAGACGTAGCTAAAAAGATTCCAGCACTCTCAATTAATGGCTCTGTGAGAATTGGGAACTTCGCTCTAATTGGTGAACATGTTTCCGCGCTCAAACCATTCCTACCGGATGATTTAGAGGAAGAGATTACTGAGGAAGCGAAGCCTTCTGCAAATCATCTGGAGCTTAATCTCATTTTACCGAACAGTGGAATTTTGGCTCTCATGTGGACTGAAAGTAACGACGCAGAAGAACTTGAATTCTCGAAAAGCGCATTCGGAGCCACCTACACTCAACCCATTTACAAATACATATACGGCGGCATCGAGATCATACGGGATCGAGACTATGATGGTTTTCAAGAAACGACTTTCTCAATTAGAATTTCAGTTGACTTTGAAGCATTTTATTAACAATGTTAGCAACATAAACTTTTTCTGGAGAACTCAGTTTTTGCTTAAAAACTGGATAGCTTTCTCCAGTGTGATATCAGTACGCTTATTCACATCCTTCCAACCAGGCAATCGTGTCCTCACATTGGGTGGAATCCCGCCACCTTCATAAGATTTTCCATTCGCCGTTAAATAAACCTCGTTTGACAGGTTTAAGCTCCAGCCATTAGGTAACGACTTTTCCAGTACATCTGAAAATCCTCCACTTGTATTCTGACCGATCAATGTAACCTGCGGGAGAGGCATCATACTCATTGTAAATATTTCTGCTGCGCTAAATGTTAACGGGCTAGTGAGTAAGACCACCGGTCTGGAATAACTCCCTGAGTTGACAGGATAAATATAAACAGACGTAATTGGCGAATAAGCATCCCCATTTCTTGCTTTTTTACTGAACGCCTGTTTTTTTTCTCCCGTAAAATATTCTGCTATAAGCAATGAAGCTCGGTCTTCCCCGCCTTCATTCCTCCTGATGTCAATTATTATTGATTTTTTATCTCTCAGATCAGACATTGCTTTACGTAAGCCTTCATCTAAAGCTTGAAAACCTGCTGCACGTTTCACGCCCAGAATATTTCTTACATATCCAAAATCTTCCATACGAGAGATTCGCAGGTATCCGATATTTTCTTCCAGGTTACCCCATAGCAACGCTCCAGCTGCGGAAGTTTTAACTTTTCCTGTAAGGTAATCTGACTCAATGATTTCTTCCAACTGATGCAAATGAATGTCCAGATCAGATAAGTCCTTTCCAGACCACTCAGAGCGATTGGGGTTGTGCACACTTACATGCGAATCGCTCAAGGGCATGATCATTTGCGTAAAAATATCGAACAACTGATGGTTGTCGGTTGCTTCCGTAACCTTCTTCCTGAACGTTTTATAGGTTTTGTTCCAATCTACGTTTCTAGATCTAAAAAAAGCATAGTGTTCGTTTAACTGCTCCCAGAATATCTGGAAGTTGAGTTCTGGTTTGTTAGAAGTGATGGGTGATTTACAGGATAGTGGTAGCGCTCTGATTCGGTTAAAAACCAAAATATTGAAGTCGCCCCTCTTTCTTAATAGAAGCTTTTGATAGCTTGACTCATATTTTACAATATACTTATCCTTAATTTTCTCTAGTGAGGTCGGCAACTTATTGCTGAAGCTGCAGCTAGAGTCGGAAACATTATAAATTTGGCTTCTTTTTTTTGTGATGAATGGTGACTTACTTACAAACATAAATTTTGAAAATATGATGGAGTATCATCTCTCAAATAAATCTGTTGCAACTATGGGAG
>DTYI01000216.1 GCA_012961935.1 Thiotrichales bacterium
CGGCTCTTGACAATGGAATGACCATTGCCTGCGAGCCGCGCCTTGATGCGAAGCATTCCTGAAGCCCTGAACCAGATATATTAGGTTGCCGGGTTAATAAAGCATGCCTGGTTCACAGAATATCGGTGATTTGTTCCATTGTATTTCTGAGCGAATTTACTGGCATGGTTTTCGCATATCTGTTGATAGGGGCATTTGCCCAATAATTGTTTTAGATTTAATGCAATAAATAAGCCATAACGGATAAATAAAGGAGCCAGGTAGTGGATATAGCCACGTTATTAGGATTGTTTGGAGCGCTGGGCGTCATTTCTGCCAGTATTTTTATGGGTGGGAGTGTCGGCACGTTTTTTAATGTTCCGAGTCTTGTTGTTGTCGTAGGAGGCACATTTGCAGTGACACTGTCACAGGTGTCGCTGGGACAGTTTCTGGGTTCGTTTAAAATCGCGCTGGGTGCTTTTTTGCATAAGTCTGGTAATCCCGTGAAATTGATAGAAGAAGCGATTGACCTGGCAGACACTGCTCGCAAGGAAGGTATTCTGGCGTTGGAGAGCAAGGAAATCGGTGATCCATTTCTGGATAGTGGCGTAAAGCTTTGTATCGATGGACACCCCACAGAAGTCGTGCAGAAAATGCTGGCCAAAGACATAAATTTGACGCTTGAGCGTCAAGTGACTGGCATTAAAATGTTTAAAGCCGCGGCTGATGCCGCACCTGCGATGGGCATGATCGGAACCCTGATCGGCCTGGTGCAGATGCTGTCAAATATGGATGATCCAAAATCGATCGGCCCGGCAATGGCTGTTGCGTTATTGACGACTTTATACGGTGCAGTAATTGCAAATGCGATCTGCATCCCCATTGCCGAAAAACTAACGGCGATCAGCGCAGACGAACGCCTGAATAAATTACTGATACTCGAATCAATCGGCGGCATTCAGGACGGAACCAATCCGCGCGTATTGCAGCAATTGTTGACAACATTCTTGCCTGAAAATAAACGCGAAGCTGTGCTCAGTAGTGACAAGTAACAAATCATGATTGAAGAAAGCGAATGCGAAGAATGTGTCCCCGGCGCGCCCGCGTGGCTGGCAACGTTCGCAGATCTGATGGCGCTACTTATGTGCTTTTTTGTCCTGTTGCTTTCATTTTCTGAAATTGATTTGCAGAAATACAAACAGGTTGCCGGTTCGATGAAAATGGCTTTTGGCGTGCAACGTGAAATAAAAGATGACGAAATACCAAAAGGCACCAGTATAATTGCGCGAGAATTCACCCCAGGAAAACCGGAGCCAACGGCCATCAAGGTGATGAAACAGCAGACAACGGATGATACCAAAGATAATCTGGATTTTGTCGAGGCCATGATTAGAAAGGAAGTTCAGGAACTGGCCGACATGCTCGAAGAAACCTTCGAAGAAGAAATCGAAAAAGGGCTGCTGGAAATTATTACGGAAAGCGATGAAGTCAGGGTAAGGATTCGTGAGCAAGGCTCATTTCCATCTGGCGCTGCCACGCTACAAAAGTCATTTTATCCCATCCTTGATCGGATGGTGAATATTCTGGAAAGAACGAATGGACGGATAATTGTTGCCGGGCATTCAGATAATGTTCCCATTTCAACCCGCTACTATCCTTCTAACTGGGTGCTTTCGTCTGCAAGAGCAGCAAGTGTTGTACACCATCTTGCGAAAGTAAATCTTGCTGATCCAACGCGGATTGAAATACGCGCCTATGCAGATACGCAGCCTCTGGTGCCTAACGACACGGCATCAAACCGGGCAAAAAACAGACGCGTTGAAATTATTGTCAGTTATGCAAATGAACTCGAGCAATTGACTGACAACAATGAAATAAAGGAGATGCTAAATGAGCAATGAACCAAATCGCAGGAAATACCTGCGCGTTGATGACCGGGTTTCACTGCATTTTCAACCGCTTTCAGAAAGTGAGGCGATTAATACTGCGGCTAATTTTGAAATACGCAGAATGGAATTCAGCCTGAAAAATCATCTGGTGCATGGCCGTGAGCAACACATGCCGCACATGCGAATAATCGAAAAACGCCACCCTGAAATAGCGAGCTACCTGAAGTTTCTTGAGAAGCAGATAGAATCGCTTTCAAGTCAACTAATCGACAAGGATCATTGTCTGAGTGTGGATGATCGATACGAAGTGAATCTTTCAGCTGAGGGGATTCGGTTTTATATGCCGGAACAATTTAAGTCAGGTGATATTGCTGAAATTGCGATCATGGTTTATCCGTCACAGGCGTCCATGTATGCGCTGGGTAAAATTATCAGATCTGAAAAAGTGGAAGATGAATCGAATTCCGAAACACTGTGGCGGACTGCAATACATTTTACACGCCTGCACGAAGAAGACCGTGAGATGCTAATTAAGCATATTCATCAATTGCAGTTAGCGGAAATTCGTTTAAGTCACGGATAAAAAATATCCTGAAGAAATTATTTGTGTCCGTTTGTTTCTAAACAATGCATGGAAGCTTGTTTATGCGTCCCAGATTTTATTCTCAATTTCCTGTAAGGTAAAAAACTGTTCCCCCCTGAAAAATCCGGCGATAATGGTAGGTGACAAGGTAACTGCTCGGCCTTTAGCGTCCCACTCAGCTACCCAGTCAATCGGCAGGCTTTCGATTAAATGGATGGGTGAAACCTCACCCTCAGCTGTGATCGAAAGATGTGTTTCATCCGTTCTTAAGTCACGGAAAGCGGGTAAAAACCCAACACATAAGTCAGAAATATCCACACCAGATAATTTTTGATAAGTCGTTTTTTGTTTCTGTAATGCTGTTGATGAAATCAACATTTGCTTCCCCTGCAACTAAAATACTTTAACTTAACTTTCGTTATTTACAAGCAACGCATTGCGTTGATTGCATAATTAAAGTATCGGCAGATAAGGGAATATCTTTAGACCTTATTTATAGATTAGGTCGTGTTAATTCAAGGCAGGTGTGGAGCGCAACAAGAGTTGCTTATGGGACAGCCTGTCAGAGAGCAGGTTAATGAAAGAGCGCTTTCCTTATGCCTGGCGAAAAGTATTAAAACGTGGGTATTTGTACACCATCATCACGCATCTTGGCCAGTTTATAACGCAGTGTTCTTGGGCTGATGCCCAGTTTTTCGGCGGCTGTTTTTCGATTGCCGTTACCCTTTCGCAACGCGTCAATAATCAGTTCTTGCTCATGGCTGCGCAGCCCGGTGTTGAGGGATGCCTTTTGGTCTGGATTGTCTTCAACCTGTGGTTCCAGGGTTTCAAATCGTACATCACCGTCTTTGATTGTTTTCCCATCGCACACTACTAATGCGCGTTGAATAACGTTAGCCAGTTCGCGAATATTTCCGTTCCATACATGGTTTACTAATTTATTTTTTGCCGCTCCAGATAAGGTTGGCACATGCTCAAAATTAGCAGAATATTTTTTTATAAAATGCTCAGTTAAAGGCAGGATGTCAGCAGGGCGTTGCTGCAAAGGTGTCAGTTCTAACGGAAAAACATTTAAACGGTAAAACAGGTCTTCGCGGAAATCACCATCCTTAACGGCTTTCAACAAATCAGTGTTGGTTGTGGCAATAACGCGCACGTCTAAAGCAATCGTCTTTTGTCCGCCCAGTCGTTCAACTTCCCGTTCCTGTAGAATACGTAAAATTTTTGCCTGCAATGAAAGGTCAAGTTCCAGAATATCATCGAGTAACAATGTTCCACCCTGGGCCTGTTCGAATTTTCCAGGGGCAGCCTTTGTGTTACCTGCAAAAGCGCCTTTCTCATAACCAAATAAAACGGCTTCCAGCATATTGTCCGGAATTGCAGCGCAGTTAATGGCCACAAATGGTTTTGCTGCGCGTGGAGAATGCTGGTGAATGAATTGCGCAAGCATTTCTTTGCCAGTACCGCTGCGACCAGAAATCATGACAGACACATCGCTTGCAGCGACGTTTTGTGCAAGTTGTAGTAATTCTATTGAAGCTGAATCATGCGCGATATAATCGAATTGTTTGTTGCTTGTCTGGGTGTTTGGATTACTAGATTCCTGTGGATATTTGCCAGCGGCATAATCAATATATATCTCCGGCAACTCCGCACACCCCACCACCTTCTCAGGAACCAGAATCCTGAGTCGTTCAACCAGATTCGCAAGCTCCCGGACATTGCCTGGCCATGGATAGTGTTGCAGGATGGCCAGCGC
>DTYI01000217.1 GCA_012961935.1 Thiotrichales bacterium
AAAACGCTCACCGTAGAATATGGAAGCCGCCAACAGCAGCAGCAATGGTAACAACCCGGCCAACATCAGCCAGAGAAAAATTTGACTGCGAAGTTTCACCAGCCGGAAACGGCCTCACTGGCAGCTGCATTGGCTGGCCGCGCCAACAAACCAGATTGCGTCATCATGACCTGAAATTTTGCAGCATCACGCATGGGTAAAAAGGTAGCTGAACCATATTCCGCATCGACCCACGGCAACCATTTGGGTTTGCTCTGAGCCAGTTCCCATAAATCCAGCGGGCCACTGTCATAAGCCAGCGCATGCACACTCGGCGGGCGACTGCGCGCCTGAGAAATATCCCGGTAACGACCGCTGATCCGATCCAGCCGATATTGCGCGTCCAGACCCAGCAACTGCGCCCAGCCATGCCACTTCAGCACACGCGCGTCCAGTTGCCATTCATCACCTTCAATCACAAAGTTGCGAGGCTTTTTCTCGGGCACGTGCATGGTGACATTAAAGCGCTGTGGTGCGAGTTGTTCAATTTGCACCTGTGCAACGGGTTGCTCGGCAGTCAATCGCGAATAGGTGTAAAGGTGCAGCGTAATGGCTAACGTCAGCGCTGTCGCCGTCGCAAACAACGCCGTCATTAAAAAGTTTAACCCGCTACCGATTACACGCCGCCGACGTAGACTGCGCAGGAATAGCCAGAAAAAAAATACGGTCAGAACCGCCGCGATCACAATCAGCCAATACAGATTCATGGCGCCATCTTACCGCATCTTTCCTTGCCATCCCTATACCCCGGTCAGTAACATGCAGCCATGCAATACAAAGACCTGCGTGATTTTATCAAACAGCTTGAGGCCGACGGCGATCTGAAACGCATCACAGCCGAAATTGACCCGCATCTGGAGATGACGGAAATCTGCGATCGCACACTGCGTGCAGGCGGCCCTGCCCTGCTATTTGAAAACCCAAAGGGCTCATCCATTCCCGTGTTGGGGAATTTGTTTGGAACACCGGAACGTGTCGCAAAAGGTATGGGCGAAGATTCTGTTGAAGCCTTGCATGAGGTCGGCAAATTGCTGGCCTTTCTCAAAGAACCCGACCCGCCAAAAGGTTTGAAAGAAGCCTGGAACACCCTGCCGATTTTCAAGAAAGTGCTGCACATGGCGCCCAAAATCGTCAAAAAGGCGCCCTGCCAGGCCGTTGCCATCGACAAGGATGACATCGATCTGTCGCAATATCCCATACAGACCTGCTGGCCGGACGACGCCGGGCCACTGATCACCTGGGGGCTGGTGGTCACCAAAGGGCCGGACAAGGATCGCCAGAACATGGGCATCTATCGCCAGCAAGTAATCGGCCGCAACCGCGTCATCATGCGCTGGCTGTCGCATCGCGGCGGCGCGCTGGATTTTCGTGACTGGCAGCAGAAACACCCGGGCGAACCCTTCCCAATCGCCGTGGCGCTGGGCGCGGACCCGGCAACGATTCTGGCTGCGGTCACGCCCATTCCCGATACGCTTTCCGAACACGCCTTCGCGGGGTTGCTACGCGGCTCGAAAACCGAACTCGTCAAATGCCAGCTTTCTGAATTAACCGTGCCGGCCTCGGCGGAAATCGTCCTCGAGGGGTTCATCTATCCTGATGACACCGCCCCGGAAGGGCCATTCGGCGACCACACCGGCTACTACAACGAAATCGAAGAATTTCCCGTCTTCACGATCGAGCGCATTACTCAGCGCAAAGACCCGATCTACCACAGCACCTACACGGGCCGGCCACCCGATGAACCTGCCATACTCGGTGTCGCACTGAACGAAGTTTTTGTACCGATCCTGCAAAAGCAGTTTCCTGAAATCACCGATTTCTACCTACCACCTGAAGGCTGCTCCTACCGCATGGCCGTGGTCAGCATGAAGAAACAATACCCCGGCCACGCGAAGCGGGTCATGCTGGGCGTGTGGTCATTCCTGCGGCAGTTTATGTACACAAAATTCGTGATCGTCGTCGATCATGACGTGAACGCGCGCGACTGGAAAGACGTCATCTGGGCCATGACCACCCGCATGGATCCAGCACGCGACACCACCCTCATCGAAAACACACCGATCGACTATCTCGACTTCGCCTCCCCCGTCTCCGGCCTCGGCTCAAAAATTGGCTTCGACGCCACCAACAAATGGCCAGGCGAAACGACACGTGAATGGGGCAGGCCAATCACCATGGATGAAGATGTAAAAAAGAGGGTTGATGAAATCTGGGGAGAGTTGGGGATATAACCCGGATATTGCACCGCAAAGAACGCAGAGATTTTTATCAAAAAGATCTTTGCGCCCTTTGCGTCTTTGCGGTGAAAAATAAAGACCAGGCTACACAGCCTTAAACACCAGCCCACTGTTATGCCCGCCAAACGCAAAAGACTCGCTAAAAGCATATTTCAGCTTTGTCTTGCGCCGCTCAGTGACAAAATCCAGATCGGCAATCGGGTTTTCCAGATTCAGTGACGGATGTAATTCCTGATCCCGCAAACTCAGCGCACAAACCGCTGCTTCGATCGCGCCGCTGGCGCCAAAGGTGTGACCAATAATCGATTTAGTAGAATTAACAGCCACATTTTTCCCGAATACCCGTTCGATCAGCGCTGCCTCAGTCTTATCGTTGGCAATGGTGCCTGTGCCGTGAGCATTAATGTAATCCACCTCATCCGGAGTTATGCCCGCATCATCCAGTGCCATGCGCATCATGCGTTCAATCTGCACACCACTAGGGTCGGGTGCCATAATGGAATAGGCATCAAAGGTTTCACCAAAGCCGACAATTTCAGCAATCGGTTCACCTCCGCGTTTTTCCAGATGCGCCTCGCTTTCCAGAATCAATGTTGCGGTACCACCTTCAGCGTACAAAAGTCCGCTGCGACTCTCATCGAAAGGACGACAAGCCTGATTTATATTTTCATATTTTCTACCATCAACCATTGTCCTGGCTATATCAAAACCATAAAAGCAGGTGCCATAATCGTCTTTTGTATATTCGACCCCACCACTGATCGCAACCTGGAATTCACCCTGCCTTATCTGGTTTGCCGCATATCCCACAGCTGTTGTTCCAGATGAACATGCCTGAACAATAGGTACGACCTTCCCATGAACTGAATATTTCATGGCGATACTTGCTGGCACCATATTCCCTAGAATCATAGATACCGCAAACGGATTAAATCGGCGAAGACAATGAATAGAGTCCGCCACACTGGCAACTTCACTGTCGGAAAATTGAGTCAGCTTCTTTTTGATTCTAGACACATGCTGAAATGAATGCGCGTCAATAAACGAGCTTCCACCTCCAAAACTAGCGCCATAATTGACAGTGACATTATTTGAATCAAGTTCTGGAAGAAGATAATTATTCTTTTTTAAATCCTTCTGCTCATAAATAATACCTGCATCATCTAAAGCTTCTTTAACAGAAATCAGCGCAAGCAATGCTGCCGGATCATGCTGTAGCAATTCTGTTTTCCTAAAGCCAAGATCCGCATAATTAAAGTCCGGCAAGGGTGACCAGATAGTAGTTAGAAAGTCCGCATATTGATGCCAGCCCGCAGGTATCTCCTGAACATTTGTAACAGTATCAAGAAATCCCTGCCAGTTTTTCTCGCGGCCAATCCCGATGGGTGATACCAGGCCGATGCCGCTGACAAAAACCCTCACGCAGGCACAGTCTCATTAAGAATAATTTCCTCAATAAAATCAACGAAATCTTTCAGAGTCTTTTTATCGTCCAATGCGGAGTCATCGATTTGACCGGGAACTTCAGACTCAAGACTAACGAGGAGGGTCACCATATCAATGGAATCAGCTCCTAAATCTTCCTGGAAGGAGTCCTCAAGCTTTGCAGGTGATTCAAGTGCCAGAGTCTCAGTCACTATCTCAATGACTTTTTCTTCAATCTCTTTTCTGTTAAGCATTAGCCCATCCACTCCAGGTAACAATCAGCCACAAAGCACAGTTAATTTTGAACCCATTCATGGATCAACTTCAACCTGTAGTCCGGATTTTTACACCGTTCAGGGGAAATTCAAACAAGCGTTTGACAAAAGGAAAATACTACAGATATTCTGTGACACA
>DTYI01000218.1 GCA_012961935.1 Thiotrichales bacterium
AGGATCAAACTCTTCAGTTTAATCGATAAAGAAATTAACGCAAAGCTTTTTGCGTTTGTTTGTAACATGTTTGTTCTGCTCGAAACAGCTGTACAATTAATCCTATTCAGTTTTCAAAGATCGATTCTCGAAACCGCAAGCAAAGCTATATCAGCTATGAAAACGGACAGTCATTCTATGCTTTATTGAAAATTTTGTCAAGAACTTTTTTCAGCGGCCTTTTTAGACACGGCCTCAAAATCACCCTCAACTACGATATCCGTCAGCCAAAGGAGAGCGCCTTATACGCTTCTCAAGTTTCTTTGTCAAGCATTTTCAGCTCAGCAAATTTATAACCATTTTATTTTTTTCAGAGAACTATTACCTCAAGCACCTAGACGGAATAATCGTTCATTTCATCATCTAATAAGTATTCTCCGTTTAGATAAATTCTATAGTCATCATCCGCTGTTATATAAATTACCCCTGAAACCGGGGTCCCCTCGATATCGAGTGTCTTTCTAAAGAAAACAATAGAGTCGGCATCGCTATAACCAAATTCTTCCGCACTCTCTGCTACATAACCTGTTCCTGAAGTGTCTGCTGCCATTTGCAAGGTATCGGTTACTGTTGTATCCGAAAAGCCGAAAGACGTTGAATCGGAAAGTGTATCTGCCGGTATCGTGGGGGCATTAAGAGTTTCCATATACCAGATAGCGTCCGGATTAACTCCAAGTTCGCTGAATTGATTTTGATAACTTGAAATTATCTTTGCATATTCCCAATTACTGTCGTCAAAATCCAGTTTTGCCCATTCGCCTTCGTAATATGTTGTTCCAGCCTTCCAACTTTCATCCGACACAATGGCGACGGTATCTTTTTCTATACTTTCCGAATAAGCCAGAGGATCCCGTTTTATTAACTTATAAATAAGTTTATTGGCCCAAAGGTTCTTGATACCATAAGTTTCTTTAGCCTCAAATGCTACATCAAGCAGTTCTTTTGAATAGTCGCTTAAATTATAGTAGTAATTTTCAAAAAAGCCTGTAGCATCGTCATAATTATAATTCTCGGTGGAATCAAACCGCACACGATAATATTCGCTACTCCTCTTAGCCGAGTCCGCTAAAACTTCCATTTCATCTGTTATTTCTATCGCAAACCGTAGCATACGGTCTTCGGTATTGCGGATCAAGTCATTTTTAATATTATGTTCTTCTGACAGTTGCAGCGTAGTGGCATAATAATTTAAGGTGTTGATACCTAAATCTTTCACATAGTCAATCATCTGGCTTGCCAAATTATCCAAAGCATAATAATCCAGCCCCTGATTATTAACCGCTTCGAATTCACGCTCTATCATTACTTTTACTTCATCACGGATTCTTCGGTATTGGTTAAGAGATTCGTGTGCCAATTTCTCGATTTCTTCTCCCATAATATTTGAAGTAAGCAATATCTGTCGCTTTGATTCCTCCACATACTTGTTGGAAAGCCCCATCTTTTCCGCTTCCTGTATACTAGTTATATGTGCTTGAATGGTTTGGTCAATCGCCGGTTTAGCAACTTTCTGTAATACAGTAAAACGATAAATTAAGTTCTGTAAGGGGTTTGTTCCAGGTGCTTTTATATTGATAGCCTGATAGACATTATCGGATGTAAGTTCAGCCTCAGTATACAACAATTCGGAAATCTTATCCTGTGCTTTATGATAATACTTTTGCGCCAGTAATTGTGTTGAATCTATTTCCGCTGCTCTAACAATTTGGGTAGAATCAAGTAAAAATGTATCCGCTTCAACCTCTGTTTTTTCGGCCCACATATCTACACCAAGTTTTTCAGCAATTTTCGGTATATTTTCGATTACCTTTTTATATTCGTCTACCGCTTTTTCGTACAATTTTGCCGATTCTTCATTTATACGTTTTTTCTCTACGAACTGTTTAGCTTCGGATAAATTCCGGTCAATCTCCTGATGTGCATAAATATTTGCAAACTCTTCATAACTTCGAGCGATGTTATATGTTGCTTCGAAACTACGGGGCGAACCAAACGATATTACCTTACTGTAAGTCCTATTCAGTTCCGTGAGTGTAGATCTTAAACGGGCTTTTTGCGACTCCAGATTACTGGGTGGTTGCGTAAGTTTAATCGCAAGGTATTCTTTATGAAGAATATTACCCAGAGCATTCAAGGCTTCAGCTGCAATGTAAGCATTTGGGTCTTTACCACTCTTGCGGAATACTTCGCTACGCTGTATGGCTTTATTGAACTCTTCTTTTGCTTTGCTGTCCAAACCTTTTTCCATATAATATTTACCACGCTCGTAAAATGCGGTTACGGTTCTAGGATCATCAGGATATTTTGTGGCAAATTCTTCATAAATGCGGTTTGCTTCGGTTTCATTGTTTAGCTTTAGATATAATTCTGCATTTGCAAAAAACAAATCGGTAGCAAATGTTTTATCGGGATACGTTGCGATATATTTATTATTGGCATCTATAGCGCGTTGCCAGGCTTCACCCATTTTGTAATAATAACCGGCATTGTATAAAGCGGTTTCCGCATTTTCTGAATCCGGATAGTTTTGGTAAATGCGTTCGTATGTATCACCTGCTTGAACATATTGCTGCAATTCTTTGTAACCGTCGGCCATATTTTCCAATGCGGGAACAGCATATTTAGACTGTGGATACTTCGTAGCAAGCGTATCAAACACGCTAATCGCTCTTACCCAGTCTTTTGCTTTTTGAAAATTACGTCCCGCATTAAACAGGGCGGCTTCTACGAACTTAGGGTCTTTCGGTGTTTCCGCATAGACACGGTAAAACTCATTTGCCGCACCAAAATAATCGCCTTGCTCAGCCAGATATTCTGCATTTTTGAAGATCGCTGCGGCCAGTCGCTTTGCTGCAAACTCTCTCTGTTCCGCCGGGATCTCCTGGTCTGCCATAATTCGTTTTGCTATGATCTCACTGTCTTTAAATTTGCCTAAAGCAAAATACGAATCCATAATCGAACGCAGAGCAAGACTTTTTTGTTTGGCACCGGGGAAACGCCTAACAAGGGTTTGAAAATATACTTTAGCTTCCGGTATTTTCTTGTGATTATAGTAAATACTTCCAGCCGCCGCCAGAAAATCAGGTGCATATTCTCCATTGGGAAACAGTCTCAGATAGTTGTCGTATGCTTCAATTAAGCGTGTTTCTTCGGGAGTGAGCGCCTCCGGACTCAATTTTGCTATATCCGCTATATTGAAAGTGATACTATCCACCGTGCCATATTTCATTTTTACCAGTGTGTCGGCCACAGAAACGGCATTAAGAGCAGCCTCATGCTGATGTCCGCTCTCCAAATAATCGTTACTTACTTTTATATATTCTTCGTAAGCGTCATCAAGACGCCCCAGCTTACTGTCAAGTACGAACGCATACGACCAATTGATGTCATAGGCATTAGAATCAGCTGGAAAATGTTCTAAATATAATTTACAGTTATCGGCAAATGAGGCATAAATTTCCGTAGCAGGTTGCCCCGAGGATTCCATTTCCTGAGCTTTCTCCAACAGGATTGAAAGATTGGTCCGCATGCCTGCTTCACTTAATCTGTAAGCCGATTTCAAATATTTCAGTTTGTCTGCATCGTCCGATTTTTCCAAATTTGCATACCATTCTGATTTCGGACCATACTTTTCATATAAGACTATCCTTGCCTGAAAAGCTTCATCAGCGCTGACGGCGACGGGAGCGAAAGCCATGATGGCCACAACTGTACACACTGAAGCTGCTGTTGAAACAGCCTTTAATGCAATGCGCATATTTTCCTCCAAAATTTAAGAATGTTTAAGGTTATTGCGTTTAACTAAAAAGTTGCATCTTGCAGGTATTATTTTGTATTCCGTATTTCAACATGTGACGTACTAATCTGAAATATATTCCCTTGTTGCGGGCGGTAACATTATTTTTTGCCAAGTTTAATACCTGTGTGCGAACAGCATACGCAAAAAACTTTTATAGGCAAGCAGAAGAAATAAATTAGAATTTATTAAAGTACTTATTCATCCATGTCCATCGACCTGATTTTTTTATCACTGATAACATCTTCAAGATCTTTTTTATTTTGCTCAAGCCTGGCACGCATTACACTGGAAATTCCTGATGTTTTTAAAGCAAGTTTGACGTGTTCCAGGGTAAGTGGGATATCCCCTCGATAGTAATAGTATTCTGCAAGCGCTTCATGGCTTTGAGCGGGATATCCGCTTTGGTCAGCTGCTTCCGCTTTCAGTTTGAGTAGTTGAGGCCACGACTCAAGCGATATTTCTGTGCGTTTAAGCAACTGCAGGGCTGACTTCGGATTTCCTGCCTGGAGTCTGGCCTCGGTTAATAGGCCAAGGACAGCTGGATTTTGGCTGTGGTCTGCATACAGTGCTTCGGCTCTGGCAACTGCCTGTTCATGTTTTTTTTCTGCCATTAATACGCGAATTTCAAGGAGCTTAATGGGTAATTTCTGTGCCTGATCGGAGCTGATGGCTTGCAAAAGCTTCCCCGCCGATCTGCTTTGATGATTACGCAGCATTGAAATTGCCCGCAAGTATTGAATTTGAGGTCGCTGTGATTTTTCCAGATTTTTAGCGCGCGCAAGCAGGGTAGGCATAGATCCGCTAATACCCAGAAGGCGAAATTTTGCAAACTGAAAGTCTAGTGAGTCTATTTTTTTCTGTCCTTGCGGCGGCTGAGCTGGACGTATATTGTCGGTAATGCGCGTGCTGATTAAAGGGTGGGTTTGTAAAAACTCGCGAACCTGATCAGGGTTATTCAAGCTGGCCTGTTCCATTTTTTTGAAAAAACTTTGCATTGCAGCGGTGTCGTAACCAGCCTGGGCAAGAATCACGCGTCCAGTGCGGTCAGCGTCACGCTCGTTTATACGCGTAAATCTCAGTTTACTATCTGCATTGGCAGCAAGTGTGCCGTAGAAGGCAGCTTGACCAGCCTGTGAGGAATAACTACTCAGAATGGCCGCAGCCAATACGCCTAAAGCTGTTTTCAGATTAACGCCTTTTGATTGTTGGAAGAATCGAGCCAGGTGTCTTTGTGTGACATGTGCAATCTCATGCGCCAGCACAGCAGCGAGTTCTGCTTCGCTGTCAGCGAGCTCGATCAATCCGCGATTCACTGCAATAACTCCGCCGGGCATTGCAAATGCATTAATTTGGTCATCATCAATGATCAGGAAAGTAAAGGGGAAGCGCATGTCAGGGCTTGAGGAAACCAGATGATAGCCGAGATTATTGATGTAATAGTTGAGCTCCAGATCTTCAACAACAGGCAATTTTTTGCGAATATCCCTGAGTAATTTTTTCCCAAGACGGTATTCTTCTTCCGGTGTGATGATTTGGCTGGCAGGATCGCCAATATCCGGTAGTTGCCCTTGCGCTGACAAGAATGGCATGCAGACCATGAAAGCAACTAGAACTAGCCTTGCATTCCATCTTAAAAAACATATTTTCATGGTGTTATAAGTGTATCCAGGAAATAACATTACTATAGTTTCTGATCGTCATGCGCTGTGTTACCAGTTATATACGCATTTTGGACAGTCGGCAGATGACTGGGTTCAAGGTATTATCACTATATCAATCATAGCATTTGCCTTTGATACATAATATGTGTGATACATTTCAGCTTTAACATTTTACTCATATAAGCTATATTAGCGAAATCTTATTTATATAATTTGCGAGCATTTGCATGTTTGGAATGAATATTCAGGAAGTTGATGCCTTGACCTTGAAGGGGTGGCTGGAGTCTGGCGAGTCTGTTCGGACAGTTGATGTAAGAACACCTGCTGAAATAAGCCGAGGGATTATTGCAGGATCAGAAGCAATTCCAATGCATCTGATTCCGATAAAACCACCAGAGGCAAAAGAAGGCGAAAAACTGGTTATTTATTGCCGTAGCGGCGCACGTTCTGCCCAGGTTTGTGCTTTTCTTGCACAGAAAGGGGTAGATGCTTACAACCTGCGGGGCGGTGTAATTGCCTGGGCGAGTATCGGTGAATCGCTGGTTGCGCCAGAAGCTGGTATCATGGCAGGATAATATTTTTGCTTTTTGGGCTGTGTTAGCAGCTATTTGTTTATGTAATTTTTATGGGGGTTTAGGGCATGTCTGAGAAGAAACTAGCGATAATTGCAACAAAAGGTACACTGGATTGGGCGTATCCACCCTTTATTCTGGCATCAACAGCTGCTGCATTGGGTTATGACACTGAAATATTTTTTACCTTTTATGGATTGCAACTGGTCCGCAAAGAAGTCGATGTATTAAAAGTAAGTCCGCTGGGGAATCCTGGTATGCCAATGAAAATGCCTTTTGGCCCCGACTGGTTTAAAGACATCAACTGGAATATCCCGAATGCTATCCAGAGTATCGTGCCCGGATATGAAGTACTGGCGACGACCCTGATGAAGAAGACGATCGCAAATAATGGTGTTGCGACAATCTCCGAATTGCGTGAATTATGTTTAGAAGCGGAAGTCCGATTCGTCGCCTGTCAAATGACGGTTGAGCTGTTTGGCTTTAAGCACAGCGATTTTATTGACGGCATGGAATACGGTGGTGCGGCCACCTTTTTCGAATTCGCAGGCGAGTCAGATATTTGTTTGTTTATCTGATTTTTTAACGGCTCAAGACAGCTACTACGGCCCCTGACGGGGCCGTAGTTTTTTCTGTGACGGGTAATAATGTGAATAAAAGCATCATCGAAAAATTGTTTGAAAATAGTTTATGGAATAGTCGACTTGTGGTTCTATCCGCAGTCGTTGCAAGTTTGCTAACTGCCTTTGCCATGTTTTATATCGCAACGGTTGATGTCTGGTTTATGTTAAGCCATCTTGGGGATTATGTATCGTCAGACTTATCCGGTGAGGCGCGAATAAAATTCCGATCCGGCGTCGTCACGCACGTTGTAGAAATAATTGATGGCTACTTGCTCGCTACCGTAATGCTGATTTTTTCACTGGGTTTGTATGAATTATTTATCAGCAAAATTGATGCTGCGGAAGAATCCGAAAACAGTTCAACAGTACTTTTAATTACCAGCCTGGATGACCTGAAAAACCGCCTTGCAAAAGTTATTTTGATGATACTGATTGTTAAGTTCTTTGAGCATGCGCTGGTAATGAAATTCCACACTCCACTAGACATGCTGGAATTTGCAGGCGGTATCGCACTGGTTGGCCTTGCTCTCTATCTTTCCCATGCTGGTGACCATTCTAGTAGCCATGACAAGACGCATTAAATTTTCTCTACATGTTTGGTTTTTATGGATATTTCTGCTTAACCCAACTTTAGCCAGCGAGTTCCAGCTGCGTGAGCAAAACCCACTGACGTTAGTATTTGGATTACCATTACCAGGTTATGCCAGGCAGCCATCTGAATCAGCATGGCGAACAGATGTCCTGTTAAATGTCAGCAATACAACCAATGTTTTAAACTCTGCCAGAGAGTCTCTGATTATTGATGGTGAAACAACTGTGCTGGATGTGGTTTTCAGTCGCAGTATTAATAATAAGCTAAGTATTGGTGCGCATATTCCTTTCATCAGCCACAGTGGCGGCGGTCTTGACAGCTTTATAAAAGGTTACCATGACCTGTTTGGTTTTCCACAGGGAGAACGCAATCAGTTTGAAAATAATCAACTGCAATATCAATATATTCGCGATGGAAAAGTTTTCCTCAACCAGACTGACAGTACTTCAGGTTTAGGTGATATCCGCGTCCTGGCGGATTACCAGTTTTCAGAAAAGGAAACCAGCGCGGTGGCCTTACATACCAGTCTGAAATTACCTACCGGTGATAGCACCCAATTGACAGGCAGTGATGCACTGGACTTGTCGGCCTGGCTTTCAGGTGAATACGCTTTAAGTCCTGACTGGAAAATAATGGGCCACGCAGGTTTTTTATGGCTGGATGATGGGGAAATACTGCCGGCACAACAACGTGATTTTGTTGTTTTTGCAGGTGGTGTTTTAGCATGGCAGTTTACACCCGCCGTTACCTTGCAATTACAGGCCGACTGGCATAGCGCGTTTTTTGATAACACAGACCTGAAATTACTTGGGCCGAGTCTAACATTAACAACAGGTGGATTTGTTCGCGTCTCTGATAACAGCAAAATAGCCATAGCTGTTGTAGAAGATATCGATGTAGATTCCGCTCCGGATGTACAGTTTCATATTGGCTGGCATTATCAACCTCAGTTGAAGAACTAATTTATGAAAAGAATAACCATCATTGGCGCAGGATTTGGAGCGCTTACTGCTGCACGCGAATTACGCAAAAATAACGCGCAAGCTAAAGTCACTATGATTGCACCAAAACCTGAATTTATTTATTACCCAGGACTTATCTGGATTCCATCCGGTTTACGATCTGCTGACGACCTGCGGATTGATTTGCATCATTTTTTTGGAAAAAATAACGTCGATTATTTTCAGGGAAGTGTAACTGGTTTAAAAGATAATGGCCGCGTTGTGATTACAGATCAGGGAGAAGTTGAAAATGACGCGCTGATTATTGCCAGTGGCGGCAGGTTCATAAAAAAACTGCCGGGCATTGAAAATGTGATCACGATCTGCGAGGGGATTTCGGCTGCAGAAAAAATGCGCGATCAATTAAAAGCCATGAAAGGCGGCACCATTGCGCTCGGATTTGGTGGTAACCCCAAAGAACCTTCCGCCATGCGTGGCGGCCCGATGTTTGAATTATTATTCGGACTGGATACGCAACTGCGGCAGGAAAAACGCCGTGACCAGTTTGAACTGATTTTTTTCAGTCCCGCACCTCAGCCCGGTAAAAGGCTGGGTGAAAAAGCCGTTAAAGGACTATTGCGTGAGATGGAAAAGCGTAACATCAAAACCCACCTGGGACATAAAATGAAAGGCTTCGAAAGTAATAAAGTGCTTACTGAAGGTGGTGAGCTTGAAGCGGACATGATTCTTTTTATGCCTGGCATGACGGGCGCGGCCTGGTTTCAAAACTCAGGTCTGCCGTTATCAGAAGGTGGCATGATCAAGGCGAATGCGCATTGTCAGGTTGAGGGTTTTGAGAAAGTCTATGTAGCGGGTGATTCTGGAAGTTATCCCGGCCCAGACTGGCTTCCCAAGCAAGCGCATATGGCTGACCTGCAGGCTGCCACTGCTGTAAAAAATTTGTTATTGGAATTGAAAGGGCAGCCCGTTAGTGAAACTTTTAAAGTCGAGTTGATTTGTATCGTCGATACTTTGAACAAAGGTATCCTGGTTTTTCGCAACATAAACCGAACGCTGGTATTGCCGGGAAGCAGAATTTTTCATCTTCTGAAACGCTTTTTTGAGTGGACGTATCTGCACAGATTCAGATAATAAAAAAGGCTCCGCAAGCAGAGCCTTTGCAATTGCAATTTAGAAATGTTTTAGCTAAAAGCTTCTCCAGGTTTGGCGCCCAGTTTCTTTAAAATCATCGCCAGCGGACAAAAGCCGGTAAACGCGGATTGCAGCAGGTTCAGGCCAACAAAACCAGTCAACCAGAGCCAGTTGATGCTTTGGCCAAATAACAGTGGCATGGCGACAGAAAACAAAATAACAACGCCAGCAAACGCCAGCACAATACGATCAATAGACATAGACAAACCTCAGGAGTAATTTATGTCTACCTATGTTAGCAAATACTAAAATAGATGCAAATAAACATTAGTTAAGCAGTATAAATTGATTCTATTTCAATAATTCCAGCCAGTGAACGACAGGCGTATCCGTACCCGTCTGAAGATGTTGCTGACAACCGATATTTGCAGTTGCAATTATTGCGGGCTTAGTAGCAAGCAGATGGGTGAGTTTATTGCTCAGAAGTTGCTGGGATAAATCAGCCTGTAAAATTGAGTAGGTGCCAGCGGAACCGCAACACAAATGACTATCCTGTACTGGTTGTAATTCGTAACCCAGTGATTTGAGCAAAGCTTCAGTGCGGCCTGCTAGTTTTTGTCCATGCTGCAAAGTGCAGGGTGGGTGGAAAACGATTTCTTTTTCCTGATTTAAAATAAAACCTGACAGGTTTTCATTTTCCAGAACCTCGACAGGATCTTTTGCCAGTGCACTCACTGTTTTTGCTTTTTCTGCATAAGCAGGATCGTTTTCCATTAAGTCGGCATATTCTTTCACCATCAAACCACAACCACTGGCCGTTACGATGATAGCTTCTGCGCCCTTTTCAATAAACGGCCACCAGGCATCGATATTATTTCGGACAAACCGCCGCGCCTCGTCTGTTGCACTTAAATGATGACTGACTGCGCCACAGCAACCTGCGCCACTTGCATCGATGAGTGTAATTCCAAGACGGTTAAAAACATCGCGGGCGGCCTGGTTTGTTTCAGGGCTTAGACCGGGCTGAACACAGCCTTCCAGTAGCAGCATTTTTCTACTGTGAAGCGGTTCACTGGTGCTTGATTTGCTGGTATTTTTTTTGCCTGGTATTTTTCTTTTACTCTCGGCAGGCAATAAAAATTTAAATGAACGGCCAAGGTAAAGTAAAAAGTTAAACCTTTTTTTGTAGGGTAAAACAGACCGTAGTAATTTTCTCACAACCCGTTCTGAAAACTTGCGCGTGGTGTCTTTTTCAATTTGCTGCCGACCAATTTCCAGAAGCTGACCATAAGCCACACCGGAAGGGCAGGTTGTCTGACAATTCAGGCAAGTGAGGCAGCGATC
>DTYI01000219.1 GCA_012961935.1 Thiotrichales bacterium
CAGGATAAGTGGCTGCATACTGCAATGCGATGGCACCACCCATGGAGTGACCCACAAGATGAAATGATTTTTTGACAAGGCTATGAGACACGCCCTGCTAAAAGGGCGGTATTAGAACCTTATCTTGTGCCAGCGTCAAGTGTCGCTAGCCCGCATATTGCATGTAGGGAATGGAGTTTCTGGAAAAACTCAGCGAAACAGATTGTACAAATATCGTGAAAGGCATAGCGTGCTATGGCTTGAGCGATTTTGTGCAGGCTGTGAAGCTGATTTTTTCAGAAAACCATTCAGGCGCAAACTGAATTTTTTGAAAATGGGTAAAAATCGTCGCAACCATTTGATAAAACTAAATAAATCCTAATTCAGGAGCCGCCTTCGTGCAATATGCGGGCTATGCTTTTGGCGCGCTCCAGTTATCAATCTCGGAGCCACCTTCTCCAAAGAGGAATTTCTCCATCTCTTCTTCGAGAAACTTACGCGCCTTGGGGTCAACCGGTGTCAGGCGATATTCGTTAATCAGCATGGTTTGATGGCCCACCCATTTCTGCCATGCTTCCTTGGAAACATTGTCAAAAATTTTCTGGCCCATCTCACCCGGATACGGGGGTAAATCCAGCCCTTCGGCTTCTTTCTTCAGCAAAACACAGTTGACCATGCGACTCATGAATACGATTCCTCTATTTGATTCAGTAATTGTATCACCGGGGCAGGACAGCCGCCCGGCAATTCTGTGCCCGCTTTATACCAAACCGCTGGCTGTTCTTCCATTTCCCGCACTCCATTTGCGTTTGCCTCCGCCTGAATTAGCAGTGGTTTGATGTGTAGCTCAAAATGTGTGAATTGATGTTTGAAGCCGGCCAGCTTTTTGTGCTTTTCTAACACGCTCAAATTCTCCAACTGACAATACATATCCAGCGACAGATGATCCGGTAATTCAGGAAAACTCCATAGCCCGCCCCAGATCCCATGGTCGGGTCGTTTTCTGAGCAGCACTTCACCCTGCCCATTTTGCAGGATCAGAAACTGAGCCGTGCGCACCGGTCTTCTGGTTTTTGGCCTAGGTTGCGGAAAGTCTTGTGGGTTACCCGCTGCAAAGGCCAGACATTTTCCCTGTAATGGGCACAACCCACATCCGGGTTTTGTGCGGGTGCAGAGCGTTGCCCCCAGATCCATGATGGCCTGTGTATATTCAGCGACTCGTTTCTGGGGAGTATGTTCGTCAGCCAGCAGCCAAAGTTGATCAGCCACAACACGCTTCCCTGGCCAGCCTGAAACAGCATGATAACGCGCTAATACACGTTTGACGTTACCGTCAAGAATAACCCCCCGCTGTCCACAGGCGAGCGCCAGGATAGCGCCAGCGGTTGAGCGGCCTATTCCAGGCAAGGACATCAGACTATCCAGATCAGCAGGAAACTGACCTTCATGTTCATTTATCACCTGTTGTGCCGCGCGGTGTAAATTTCGAGCACGCATATAATAACCCAGACCAGACCAGTACTTGAGCACCTCATCCTGCAAAGCAGCGGCCAGTGATTTAACATCCGGGAACTGTTGCATAAAGCGATTAAAATATGGGATGACGGTTGCAACCTGGGTTTGTTGCAACATAATTTCAGACACCCACACACGATAGGCCGTCGGGTTTTGTTGCCAGGGCAAATCCTTGCGGCCGTTTTGTTCAAACCAGGACAGCAGGCGCCTGGAGAATTGGGTGGTGTTATTTAACATGGCTTAGTACGTCAGCGGTGTAGCGTAATTCACGGCGCATGACATATTTAACCAATATTGGACCAATACCCGGCGGCACAGAAAAAGCGGGTTTTAAATCGGCCCGGTAATGAATATTAGTATGATCACCCTCTGGCGAAATAGTCCAGATGGATTCACCAAAGCCAAAATCACTTTGTTCAGGAATGATGACTGATTCGATAACCCCATTACCCCGATCGTACACTTTTTCGACCCGCATCATGCTTTTGCAGAAAAATAAAACACAGCCTTTTATATTGGTGCTTACCAGGTTTGCGCCATCATCCGTTTTACCCAGGAATTTGCTTTCTTTTATGGATGGATTAATGGCCCCAAGATGATTATAGTCAGTAAGCACTTTATGGATTAAATGACTTTCACTAGAAACAAATAAATTCATTTCTAACGTATAGACCCCTTTGTGATATGCGACATTTAATTGTAAATCTTTAGTCCAAACACATTCACTCAAAAATCCGATAAAAAACAGAACAACGAGTTGCCGAAAAATCACATGATCACTTAAACAGATCTTTCAATTTATCGCCGAGCTTATCGCCCAGTTCATCGCCTAATTTTTCCTTTATTTTTTCTTTTTGTTTTTCTGTTTTTTCTTCCAGTTTTGCTTTTAATTTTTCTTTGGCCTTTTCTTTTTCTTCCTCAAGCCTTTCCTTTGCCAGTGCGTCCAGCTTAATCTTGTAATGAAGGTTCGCGAATGGTCCTGAAACTTCAATCGGTAAAAAGCGCTGTTTCTTTTCCTTTTCTTTTTCGGCAAGGTAAAGTGTGTAGTCCACTGTTGAGGCTGGCAGGTTTGCTGTGCCCTCACCTTTAATAAAGGCAATCGGCGCTTCTACCCGTAAATCCTGATTCTTCACAATGCCATTTGTAATCGTACCACTGGCCTGCATCAGCGAGAACCGCGTTTCACCGCTGACTTCTTTTTGTAGAGGCGGTTTGCCACGTAATTTACGTAAACCATTCTTCGCTTCTGTGAGTTTTTTTGCCAGCTTCGAACCCTTGATTGAACCATCCCTGAAACGGGCATTAAATTTACCATTCAGGCCTTTTTTCAGGGCAGAAATGGTTGCACCTGCCGTGGTAATATTGGCATCAAAATCTGCTGCGCCTGAAATATACGGGTCGCCAAAAAGCGTTTGCAGAATTTTCTCAGAACGCACGCCTTTTAAATCAATTTGGCTACGATAAACAGGCGTTTTTTTCCGCACATCCAGCTCGGCATTTATTTTTGCGCTACCCTGATACGCCTTTGCAGAAAGCGGTTTAATTTTAATTAGACCATTTTTTGCTTCAGTCGTAAGACTGGCATTACTGAAATTTAATTTATTAAATGTAAACTGATTTATTCTTGCTGTCCCCGCAAGATTTAGCTTTCTCAGCATCTCGGCAGGCAGGCTCACTGCATCAGAAGCTGGTGAGGATTTTACGCCTTCAGCAGTCGCCACAGCACCAGCCTCTTTGGGTGGCAAATAATGATCCGCATTAAGTTGATCAATCGTTAAATCATAACGTATGGCTTGTGTAGAAAAATCTTTGATTGAAAATTGGCCGCTTAATGTTGATTGATCTAGTTTTGCACTCAACGGCTTGAGTTGAATACTATTTTTATTGCCGCTAATCGTAAAATCGAGTTTTGCTGACTGCAGCGCATCTGTCTGCCTTGTTTCAGGAGGTGTCATGCCCAGTGCCTGCATCAGCTTGCGCGGATTAAACTGCTTTGAAACCAGCTTGCCTGTATATTTTGGTGCATCAATAAACTGCTCAACATTGAGCAGACCTTCAAGCACCAGGTCTGCCAGCTCAAGACGTATCGGACTGGCAGAGATAGTCTGCTCGTTTAAATTTGCTTTGATGTTTGTCTGGGTAACCAGCTTTACCCCATCAGAAGGATATCCCTCTCCTGTCACTAATGTATCGACCGTCAGGCCGTCAAGTTGATAACCGCCCTGCATTGGGTCAGCGATGATATTACCTTTTGCCAGAACTTTAATCGTTTGTTTGTCCTGCTTAACATCGACATTGGCACCAAGCGTACTTTCAATATGATAAATGTCGTTTTCAGGGTCGACAGTCACCTGACCATCTAAAACCATCATCATGGTGAGCTGATCCTGATATAGCGTGAAATCTATTTTTGCTGGCATCGGCTGACCGAATATTAACTGTCCAGCTTTAACATTCAGGGGTGTAATCCGTATTTTTGTGCCCGCCTGCTGATCATCAAATACCAGGCTGGCATCAATAACTTCAAGACCCTCAACCGCCAGCACAAAATTTGGCATTGATTTTGTACTTTCCCCTTCTTTCTGTGGCTTTTCTTCAGCGGGTTTTGTCAGGTCGCTCCAGTTATCTTCACCCTTTGCATTGCGAGCAAGATTTACCTCAAGGCCTTTGAGTGTCACCGTGCGGATACTGACCTGTTTTTTCAAAAGCGGCAGCAATTCAACGTGGGCATCGATAGCCTTAAATTTCGCAAACGGCTGATCGCCAAAACCCGGTGCATTACCGAATTGTGTTTCCCCCAGACTCAAGCCTAACCAGGGGAAAAGAGACCATTTGATCTCGCCAACAATTTCCAGCTTGCGGCCAGTTTGCTTTTGCACCTGCTCGGCGATTTGAGGTTTATAGTCATTGGGATCCAGCGTCGCAATCGCGATCCCCACGCCGGCCACAACCAGCACAATGAGGATGAGTAAAACCCATAAAATCCACTTGATCACTTTCATTAACTGACCTTCTTCTTAATTCTATGCGTGGGTATTTCTTGCTGGGCGCGTTATCAAACCGCAAAGACCTTACAAATACCATGATTACAAACTATGCATAGCATATTTCAATAGCTTCGTCTTTGAAACAACTGTTTTAGTAACCCCGTTTTTATACGCAGCTTATCGGGCGATGGATCAATAGAGTACCGATTAAAAAAAGATGGTGGCTATGGGTGGACTTGAACCACCGACCCCAGCGTTATGAGTGCTGTGCTCTAACCAGCTGAGCTACATAGCCATATCAGGAAGGAGGCGAAGC
>DTYI01000220.1 GCA_012961935.1 Thiotrichales bacterium
CCCGATCCCATCTCGAACTCGGAAGTGAAGACGCTCAGCGCCGATGCTAGTGTGGGGTCTCCCCATGTGAGAGTAGGTCATCGCCAGGCTTTTAATATAAACCCCGTGACTTTTGTCATGGGGTTTTTTTTGCCCGTTTGTTCATCACGTGGTGACAGAAAGCGATAACTGTTTTATTATCCTCGCTCCAATTATCGCTGTGATGGGAGAGGGCTTGTTTGTTCAGGCCGCCGAAGGCGCAAATCCGCCCGGAAACGCTCAGGCAAAAGGACCACAACAGCGTATTGGCTCTGGAGAGCGGCACTTATGTGTCCACCGATGGGGTAAATCTCTCAGGTTTTTGACAGAGGGGCGGCGAAGCAGGCATCAATATTTCCAGATTATTTCTGGTAGCCTGTCCTGAAAGCCGTTTATTGTTATGAGATTACCATGAGCCAACGCACACCACTGTACGAAAAACACCTCCAGGCTGGCGGCAAAATTGTCGATTTTGCCGGCTGGGAAATGCCAATCAACTATGGTTCACAGATAGAGGAACACCATCAGGTCCGTCAGGATGCAGGTATGTTTGATGTGTCTCATATGGTTGTAGTTGATTTCAGAGGTGACCAGGTTCATGACTATCTACGCAACCTGCTGGCAAATGATGTTGCCCGGCTTAAAGACGCTGGCAAAGCACTGTACAGCTGCATGCTGAATGAGCAGGGCGGTGTCATTGATGACCTCATTGTTTATTACCTTGATGACACGCATTACCGGATGGTCGTAAATGCTGCGACTCGTGATAAGGATCTGGCCTGGATGGAAAAACAGGCGGCAGGGTTTGATATTGTATTACAGGAACGAGATGACTTGTCCATGATTGCAGTGCAAGGACCAGAAGCCCGGACCAGAGTGATCAGTTTATTGGCGGATGATGAACGTCAGCTCGCCGATGCCTTAAAACCTTTTTATGGTGTGCAACTCAGTCAGTTATTTATTGCCCGAACAGGTTATACCGGAGAAGATGGTTTTGAAATCATCGTACCGAATGAACAGGCGGCTGATCTTTGGCAGCAGTTGCAGGATGCAGGCGTCAGGCTCTGTGGTCTGGGTGCACGGGATACGCTGCGGCTTGAGGCTGGCATGAATCTATATGGTACTGATATGGATGAAAACGTTTCTCCGCTGGAATCAGGTCTGGGCTGGACTGTCGCCTGGGAGCCTGCAGATCGAGATTTTATTGGCCGTACGGCGTTGGAGCAGCAACGACAGGCTGGAAACCTGAAACGTTTTGTCGGCCTTTATCTAGAAGGACGCGGTGTTTTGCGCGGCCACCAAAAAGTCATTTTGCCGGATGGTAGCGAAGGTGAAATTACCAGCGGTACTTATTCCCCAACATTGGAAAATGCGATTGCCATGGCGCGTGTGCCCGCCAGTATCGGCGAGCGCTGTGAAGTAGAAATACGCAATAAACGATTGCCTGCTCGTGTTGTTAAATTACCATTTGTAAGGCACGGCAAAATTCTAATTGATAAAAATTAATGTGACTGGAGAGAAAATAAATGAGCGATATACCTTCAGAATTAAGATACACCCAATCCCATGAATGGGTTCAGGTCAACGACGATGATGTTATCACCGTCGGCATTACAGATCATGCCCAGGAGCTGCTGGGTGACCTGGTGTTTATTGAATTGCCCTCAGTTGGTGATGAGGTCGCAGCCGAGGATGCCTGCGTGGTCGTTGAATCAGTCAAGGCGGCATCTGATGTCTATGCGCCTGTGGCCGGTGAAGTGGTTGCAGTGAACACCGAGTTGGACGATGCGCCCGAACTGGTAAACACGGACCCTTACGGTGAAGGCTGGTTGTTCAAACTGAGAGTTGCCGATACATCTGCTGTCGAGAGTCTGCTGGATGCCGATGCCTACGGTGACGAAGTACACGAATAATGCCTTTTATTCCTCATACTGAAGCTGAAATTCAGGCGATGCTGGAGGTGATCGGCGTCACCGATATCGAGCAACTTTTTGATGAAATTCCAGCGCAACTGCGCAGTGGCGAGTTGGAGGGTATCCCTGAAACAGCTAGCGAAATGCAGGTCGCCCGTGAGGTGCAGGCCTTTGCAGAGCAGGACAGTGGTGCATTAAATTTTATCGGTGCGGGCGCATATGAGCATCACATCCCCGCCGCCGTCTGGCAACTGGTGAGCCGGGGCGAATTTTACAGTGCTTATACACCCTATCAGGCAGAAGCCAGCCAGGGCACGCTACAGGTCATTTACGAATATCAGAGCATGATGACCGGCCTGACCGGCATGGATGTTTCCAACGCCTCTTTGTATGACGGCGCATCGTCATTAGCTGAAGCAGTGTTGATGGCAGTGCGCGCCAACCGTAAAAGCAAATCAAAAAAGATTTTGATGCCGACCAGCGTGCACCCAGCTTATCGTGCCACGACCGATGCCATTGTCAGAAACCAGAAAATAGAACTGGTAGAAGTTGCCGTCGATCCACAATCAGGTCGCGTAGATCCTGCAACTTTAAGTCAGTGGGATGGTGAAGACATTGCAGCCCTGGTCATCCCACAGCCCAATTTTTTCGGCGTGCTGGAAGAGGTTGACGCGTTAACCGACTGGGCGGAAAAAAATGCAGTATTGTCTATTGCTGTGGTCAATCCGCTAACCCTGGGTTTGCTTAAGTCACCGGGTGAATGGGGCAATGGGGGTGTCGATATTGTCTGTGGTGACGGGCAGCCATTAGGCGCGCCTTTGTCATCGGGCGGTCCTTATTATGGACTTTTATGCTGCAAACAAAAACATGTACGGCAAATGCCGGGGCGGATCGTCGGGCGCACGATCGATGCCGATGACAAACCTGGATTTGTACTGACTTTGCAAGCACGTGAGCAACATATCCGCCGCTCAAAAGCAACTTCAAATATTTGCACCAATCAGGGTTTGGTCGTCACAGCCTCAACCATTCACATGGCCTTGCTGGGACCGAAGGGTTTGAAAGAGGTAGCGTCACATTGTTATGCCAACACACACCAATTGACGGATAAACTAAAACCAATGGGTGCGACACCCTTATTTAGCGGCGAATATTTCCATGAAGTTGTTTTCGATTTAAAACAACCTGCCGAACCCGTTTTAGAAAAAATGGCCGATCAGGGTGTACTGGGCGGTTACGCCCTGGGGCGAGATTTTCCAGAGCTTAAAAACGCTATACTCGTGTGTGCAACTGAAACAAAAACCGAAAATGATTTACAACAATTTGTTGACGCCCTGAAGCGGGCAAAAAACTAACCTAAGGAGTTATAACAATGGCGACCATTACATTAGAAGGTAACGAGATTCATACCAGTGGCGAATTGCCTGCTGTGGGTAGCACTGCACCGGCAATACATCTGACAGATGGCGAATTAAATGATGTCGGCCTGGATGACTTCAGTGGCAAGAAAAAACTGCTGAATATTGTTCCGAGTCTGGACACAGGCGTGTGCGCCATGTCTGCGAAAAAATTTGATGAAGCGGCGAGCAAGCATAGTGACACTGTGTTTTTAACAATCTCTGCGGACTTGCCCTTTGCACAGGGGCGTTTTTGCGAAGCTGAAAATATTGAAAGCGTAAAAACACTGTCAATGATGCGCTCAAAAAATTTCGCCAAGGATTATGGCGTGCTGATTACCGATGGCCCGTTGGCTGGAATTTCAGCGCGCGCCGTTGTCGTGCTGGACGCCAATAACAAAGTACTTTATACCGAACTGGCGCCAGAGATAGCACAGGAACCGGATTACGATAAAGCGCTGGCCGCACTTTAAAAAAAATTAGACAAAATATTCCATGGTTATTTTCGAGCACAGCAAAACAGGCCGCGCAGCGACAGCGCAAATGCCGCAAGATTCAGTGAAAATAGATTTGCCCGCACGTTTTTTACGCGAATCTGACGTGGGTTTGCCGGAACTTTCGGAAATGCAGGTCGTGCGACATTACACACAACTGTCGCAGAAAAATTTTTCTATCGATACACAGTTTTACCCGCTGGGTTCCTGCACCATGAAATACAACCCACGTGCCTGTAACAGTCTGGCGATGCTGCCCGGTCTGGTGGACCGTCACCCGCTGGCACCTGATAAATACAGCCAGGGTTTTCTGCAGATTATGTATGAATTGCAGGAGATGCTGATGGAAGTGACCGGTATGCAGGCTGTGTCGCTTTCTCCCATGGCCGGGGCGCAGGGAGAATTTGCTGGCGTGGCGATGATTCGCGCATACCATGATACACAGGGTGATGCTGCGCGAACTGAAATTCTGGTACCGGATGCCGCACACGGTACCAACCCGGCAACCGCGATCATGTGCGGCTATAAAGTCCGCGAAATTCCCACTGACGACCAGGGTGATGTCGACATGACAGCGTTGCGCGAAGCAGTTGGGCCGCAGACTGCCGGTATTATGTTGACCAATCCCTCGACGCTGGGTGTGTTCGAACGCAAGGTTGCCGAGATAGCTGGAATTATTCATGAAGCCGGTGGTTTGCTTTACTACGATGGCGCCAACCTCAATGCAATTCTGGGTAAAGTGAAACCAGGCGATATGGGCTTTGATGTCATCCATATGAATTTGCATAAAACATTCTCCACGCCACACGGTGGTGGCGGGCCGGGTTCCGGCGCGATCGGTGTTTCTGGCCGGTTGCTGCCTTTCCGCCCGATCCCGGTCGTTGAAAAAACCGGGGAGCGCTACCACTGGCTGACCGAAAAAGAACTGCCGCAAAGCATCGGCCGGCTGTCCGCCTTTGCGGGCAATGCCGGAGTGTTACTCCGCGCCTACGTGTACATGAGAATGTTGGGGAGAGAAGGCATGCATCGGGTCGCTGACTTCGCCACCCTGAACGCCAACTATTTAATGAAACGACTGGAGCAAGCTGGCTTCGAGCTTGCTTTCCCGGAACGCCGCGCCACCCATGAATTTATTGTCACCCTGAAAAAGCAGGCAAAAGATTATGGCGTGACGGCAAAAGATTTTGCCAAACGCTTACTCGATTTTAACTTCCATGCACCGACCACTTACTTTCCTTTGCTCGTGCCTGAATGTTTATTGATCGAACCAACTGAAACCGAGAGCAAGGAAGAGCTGGACGGTTTTGTTGAAGCCATGATCTGCATTTTAAGTGAAGCGGGAA
The DNA here is from genome assembly GCA_012961935.1 of Thiotrichales bacterium. Taxonomy (GTDB): domain Bacteria; phylum Pseudomonadota; class Gammaproteobacteria; order CAZUMV01; family CAZUMV01; genus UWMA-0217. The sequence continues at coordinate 5,166 of DTYI01000220.1, forward strand.
ATGATCCGGAAAAAGTGACCGGCGCGCCCTGGACACAACCCAACCGCCGTTTTGATGAAGTCAAAGCCGCACGTGAGCTGGATTTAAAATGGACTTCGGGTGAATAAAGCGACGGGTATCAATAGATTAATCAACGCGGCTGGTTATTCATGGCAGGGATTGAAAGCCGCGTTTAAGCATGAAGCTGCTTTTCGCCAGGAAGTCTTTTTATTATTATTGTTAGTTCCCACTGCACTCTGGCAAGGTGAAACCGGCGTTGAGCGGGCCCTGTTACTGGGTTCATTGCTACTGGTTTTAATTGTCGAAATCTTAAACAGTGCGATTGAAGCTGTAGTTGATCGTGTTAGCGGAGAACGGCATGATCTTTCCGGTCGAGCCAAGGATTTGGGTTCAGCCGCTGTTTTACTGAGTCTGGTTTTCACGGCCCTGGTGTGGCTGCTGGTGCTGATTTAACAGCATGTTATTTGTGGTTTTCTGTAATTCTATACTACACTAGCGCCAATTCTAAATTTTGAATCATTTTTTTGAATAATTCTCGGGAGAATTATAATGGGATATTTTTTACTGGGTGTCATCGTAGGTTGGGTTATTGAGTGGTTGCTATATCAGTTCTGGTGGAAACCAAACCATCCGGAAACAGGTAAATTAACGGGTGGTGATTTCAGCGCGGAACGTAAAAAACTGACCGATAAAATCACTGACAAGGATAGCGAAATTAGCCATCTAAAAGCGCGTATTGCAACGCTCGGTGAACAGGCGAATAAGAGCAAGACAGCAGCAGTGAAGCCAAAGCCCGCAAGTAAACCAGCCGCACGACCTGCCACAAAAAAGCCAGCCAGTCCTAAGCCTGCTGCGAAAAAACCAGCCAGCCCGAAACCTAAAGCCAGTAGTAAGCCGGATGATTTAAGAAAGGTCAGTGGTATTGGTCCCAAGATAGCAGAATTGCTGAAAGCAGATGGCATTGATTCTTTTGCAAGTCTCGCCAAGGCGGACTTAACCAGGATTCAGTCGATCCTGAAGGATGCAGGACCGCGTTATGCGTTGGCTGATGCCAGCAGCTGGTCTGAACAGGCCCAATTGCTGGATGAAGGAAAGCTGGATGCACTGGAGTTGTTGCAGGCCAGTTTAAAAAAATGAAACAACTTTAACTCAAATCAATAGGAGACATAAAAATGGGTATGCTACAGGAATTTAAAGACTTTGCCGTAAAAGGTAATGCAATTGATATGGCCGTCGGTATTATTATCGGCGCCGCATTTGGAAAAATAGTCAGCTCGATTGTGGATGATCTGGTCATGCCAGTTATTGGCAAGCTGATGGGTGGTGTTGATTTCAGTGGCTTGTTTATTAATCTGGGCGAGGAAAAATTTACAAGCCTGGCCGCAGCCAAAGAGGCGGGCGCTGCCACGTTGAATTATGGTAATTTCATCCAGACAGCGCTGGACTTCGTCATCATTGCATTTGCCATTTTCATGATGGTCAAAGCCATCAATAACCTGAAGAAAAAAGAAGAGGAAAAACCAGCAGCACCTGCTGAAGATATCGTGCTGTTACGGGAGATCAGGGATTCTTTGAAGAAGTAAATCTTGCTCATTAAGTGTGAAAAGGGTCGGCTAGTCCGGCCCTTTTTTTGTTAAAAAATATTCTCTGGTTTCGGTGGTATATAGTAATAGTATGATTGATTTTTGAAGGTGCTGGCGGGTTGTGCTGGTTTTAATTTGTTTGAAAGATGTGAACTTATCAAATCAAAACGGAAGGATATCTGCACTGGCTAAATCAGTGTCAGTCAACGATCCAGGCAGTGTTTTAATTGTGCAGTAATATGCAACATAAACTGCTCATATCCTGCATCGTCTGGTAAATCATTACCCAATGGGTCGAGTAAAATTAAATGTGTATTACTGTCAGAAATTAATTGTTGCGCTTTTTTATAATTGGTTTCTGGTCCGGCAATGATGCACCTGTATTTGTTTTTTTCGATGTCTCTTTTCAGGCGTAAATAAGACTTTGCACCAAGATTTTCCAGGCCATCAGCGTTGATTCCTTGATAGGTTTGCAGCTCAAAGCGATGCGCAAAATATTGCCATGCATTGTGTAAGGCAAGCACTGGGGTGGTTTTCAGAGGAGCAAGTTCTTTTTGGATTTTCGCTTGTGCGTCCGATATTTTTTTCTGCAGCCAGTTCAGGTTGTGTTGGTAACCTGCCTTGTTTTCTGGGTCATGTTTGATCAATATTTCAGTGATCGTTCTGGCCATTTGAATGGCGTTCTGGCTGTCCAGCCAGATGTGCGGGTCGGTATTTTCTGGATGAGCGTGATTGCCATGGCGGTGCTCTGTTTCAGAGAAGTGCAGAATATGCAGGCCCGCGCTGCTAATCAGTGGGTAGGCCTCAATATTTTTAGGCAGATTCCGGATGGTTTTTTGCAGGTTTGACTCCATCGCTGAGCCGATCCAGAAAACAATATCCGCCTGATTGATGTTGCGTAACTGCGAAGGTTTGATCTGGTCGTGATGCGGAGATTGCTGGCTGGTTAAAATCAATTCAGGTTGGCCAATATCCTGCATCAAATCCTGGACAAGAAAATACAGCGGGCGAATGGAGACGGCGACTTCAGGGGGTTCCGCATTGGCCGTTGTTGTGGTCAGTAGTCCGCTCAGGAAAAATAACAGTAAAACGAAAATACGCGGTTGTTTCATGGCTGTGTTACATTCACTATTTCATAAATTCAGATCAACATAGTGACAGAAAAAGCACCTCAAAAGGAAGCCCTGATTCAGCTTGAAAACATCAGCCTCGAGCTACAGGGAAAGCAAATACTGAAATCAGTGACGATGACGGTTTTGCCGCAACAGATTGTCACGCTCATTGGACCCAATGGTGCCGGTAAAACTTCACTGCTGAAAGTGATGCTGGGTTTGCTGCCGGCTTCAAAAGGCACGGTTTTCCGTCAGCCAGGAATGGTCGTTGGCTATGTTCCCCAGCGGTTGCATATTCCACAGACGATGCCACTGACGGTTGCTGTGTTTGCAGGGATGGCCTCGAAAGCCTCGCAACAAACCATTCAGGATTCTCTTCACGAAGTGGGCCTGTCTGTGCCGCTGGATCAGTCTGTACAGTCCTTGTCCGGTGGTGAGTTTCAACGACTTCTACTGGCGCGTGCTCTATTGCGCCGACCACAGATCCTGGTACTGGATGAGCCGGCGCAGGGACTTGATTTTACGGGCGAGGCCGAGTTTTATCATCTGATCGCGAGCTTGCGCGAACGTTATCACTGCGCTGTCGTGATGGTGTCGCATGATTTGCACCTGGTGATGGCGGCGACGGATCAGGTGGTTTGCCTGAATACGCATGTTTGTTGTCAGGGTCGGCCTGAGTCGATCAGTCAGGATCCTGAATATCTGCAATTATTCGGTCAAGGGTTAGCGAAAGAATTTGCCGTCTACCACCATGAACACGATCACCACCATACTGCTGATGGCCGCATCGTTTGTGACCCAGAGGATCATTCACATGGATGAGTTTCTCTGGCGGGCATTACTGGCAGGATTGCTGGTCGCCATGATGGCAGGGCCGCTGGGTGCATTTATCATCTGGCGGCGGATGGCCTATTTTGGAGATGCTTTATCGCATAGCGCACTGTTGGGAATTGTGTTGGGAATTGCTTTAGGCATCAATATCACTCTGGCCGTTATTATGGTTTGCTTTTTGCTGGCCCTGATCCTGGTTTTACTGAAATTTAAAAGTGGGCTGCAGGAAGATGCGCTGCTCGGTATTCTGGCGCACGGTTCTCTGGCATTGGGGCTGGTTGCCTGGGGGTTGTTTGATGGGGTTCGTCTGGACTTATTCGCCTACCTGTTTGGCGATATTCTCTCCGTGGTCTGGTCTGAAGTGCTGCTGGTTTTTGTGCTGACCTGTCTGGTGCTGATCATTTTATATCGTATCTGGCAGCCATTATTGCAGATAACCGTTGATGAATCGCTCGCTACTGTCGAAGGTGTCGCGGTGAAAGGCACTTTATTGATTTACGTATTGTTGATTGCAGCCCTGGTTGCTGTGGCGATTAAACTTGTGGGCGTTTTACTGACCACCGCCTTGATGATTGTACCGGCGGCAACCGCGCGTGGATTATCCAGAACGCCAGTGCAAATGGTTGTTATCGCTTCGCTTATTGGCATGGTCAGTGTGGTTGCTGGACTTGGACTTTCACTTTATCTTGATGTGGCGACGGGTCCGGCGATGGTGCTGGTTACTGTTATCCTGTTTTTGCTGACCTTGTCCTTTGGGTTACACTTGCTGAAATCCTAGAGTTCCAGCGAAGAAAGCTTGAGTTTACAATAATTTACATCTGTATTATTCCATTCGTTTTAATATGTTTTGTGCTATACATAGCATTCAACTGTAGGAAAGTACTTAAATCACAAAGAAAGGGGAGATAATCCAATGAATTTGAAACAAATGACAACTGCTGCTTCGCTGGCAGTCTTGTTGGCGGTGGGCGGTTGTGCCGGCAAAGAAGGCGCTGTCGGCGCCAGCGCTGATAAAGACACGGCGGCAAGGCTGGCCGAGTTGAAAAAACGTGAAGCTGAGCTGGCGACAAGAGAGCGTGAGCTTAGCGCAAAACAACAGGCAGCCACTGGTGCTGCTACCAGTACTGTGGCGTATTCGCCCAGTGGTGCACTGCTTCCGCCTGATGCGAAACCTGGAGAGTGCTATGCGCGCATCTTTCTTCCACCCAGATTTGAATCCAAGACTGAAAAAGTGTTGGCCAAGCCTGAAGGTGAGCGTCTGGAAATTATTCCAGCCAAATATGAAACTGTGACTGAGCGTGTGCTCGTTCAGGAAGCTTCTGAAAAGCTGATCCCGGTGCCTGCGACTTATACAACAGTCACTGAAAAAGTTCAGATCAGTGATGGTTCGTTAAACTGGTACTTTGGCCGTAACGGCGTGAAATCAGCAAAAGGCACGAGGGCGCGTCTGGCTGATGGTGGTTTGATTGACGCAGCTCGCAGCCTTGGATTGCCAGAAAATGCGCAAGCGGGTCAGTGTTATGCCGAGTACTACAAGCCAGCTTCTTATGACACGATCACTGAGAAGGTAGTTAAATCAGAAGCCAGCCAGCGTGTTGAAACCATTCCTGCCAAGTATGAATGGGTGCAGGAAAAAGTGTTGGTTAGTGAGGCGTATGAAACGCTGACACCCATTCCCGCAACCTATGAAACCGTCACAGAAAAAGTGATGATTAGCCCCGGCTACACAGACTGGAAAGTGTCAGAGTGTTCAGGTGGCGCCTGTTTTGCACCGGGTATAAAACGTGTCAAAGGTGCTGCTGATCGTATCGATCAGGCCACAGGTGAAGTAATGTGTCTGGTGGAGGTACCTCCCAAGTACAGGACAATCACCAAACGCGTCATGAAGACACCACCAACCACACGCAAGACAACGGTTCCAGCCAAGTACAAAACAGTAAAAGTACGCAAGTTGGTTTCACCTGCCTCAGAGCGTGTGATCGAAATTCCCGCAAGCTACCAGACTGTCAGCAAGACTGTAAAATCTTCTGATCCGATGACCAACTGGTGTCCAGTAGGTTCAGGTCGTGCTTCTGCTGGTGGTGCATGTGCTTCTGGCAAGCCAACTGGTAATGCGCTGTGCTTGAAACAGACACCACCTAAGTATCGGACTGTAACTCGCCGCATTGTTAAAACACCGGCTTCCAGTAAGAAGGTCACCACGCCTGCGAAGTATAAAACTGTCAAGGTACGCAAGCTGGTAACGCCAGCATCTGAGCGTCGCATCACCATTCCAGCCAAGTACCAGACTGTCACCAGTCGTCAAAAGGTATCTGAAGGTGAGGTGAAATGGATGCCGGTTCTTTGTCAGGTCAACATGACCCACTCCAAGATCCGTGAAATCCAGAAAGCGCTGAAGAAGGCCGGTCATTACAGAGGCCCGATTGATGGTGTGGTTGGAACCCAGACCACGCGTGCGCTGCAAAAATACCAGAAGGCCAAGGGCCTGACTACTACCAGTTACCTGACGGTAGAGGCTATCAAAGCGTTGGGTGTTAGTCCCAACTAGGATTCTGGTTGATCATTGATGATCAGAAAAAGGGCCGCATCAGCGGCCCTTTTTTATTGTTTGCTTTTGCTAACCCGAAAGGTGATCGGTTTTATTGAATCATAAATGCTAATGCAGAGAGGTTTGAATACTTCGCTGGTGACGGTCTTCAGGGTTTGTGGCCTTTATTCCAGCATCACGTAGCAGACGTATTAATGTTTCTCCCTCAGCACCAAGGTCTGTACGATACACCAGTAAACCAGCCAACAGGTCTTCAGCTTTTTTACGTTTGACATTCATTGTCCTGAGCGGTTCTTGATTGTAGTGATCTATCATCAGTACCCCCTTTTCCCTTTTTCATAAAGGGATATATTTTTTGTAGATCAAAAACATAGATATCTCCAGTATTATTTTACGATTCCTTGAAAAAAATGCTGTGACATGCTTTTTACTGGAAGCAGAATCTCAGGTGGATAGCAAACTTTGTGCAACTTTGTGGTACCCAGCAAGGCTATCACGACAGGCGGTTCATGATTTGGTGCCGCCGTGCAAGTGTGTGGAGCATCTTTCTATCGTTGTGAATTTGCTTGCGTATGCAATTTTAGTCTTGATCGTTTAGTGTGGTGACAAAGTGCAGATGTAAAAACTTGCACACGGTGTTTGTGGTAAGGGAAAATAAGACAAGATTATTTTTCGCTAAAAAACAGTTTGTCCGACTTAACTGAAAGCTTGCTTTTTCCTTCAAGAAACTTCTCGACAGATCGTCCAGCAAGTTTATGGCGCCAGCCTTGCAAAAGTGGAATATTTTTTTCACCCGCAATCAGTTTTTCAATCTGCGTGCGACTGCTGAGCGAGCCTGGTGCAATGTTGTGCTCGTCTCCAATGACTCTAAGCAAAACCATCACGGCGTCTGCGACGATAGCTTGCGATGCATCTAGTTTCTTACGCCTGGTTTGATTTGGCCACTGCTCGGGAGGGAGCTGCCGGGCGGCTTTAATCGCACCCAGTAATTGTTTGCCTGAACGTTTGATTTGCCCTGGACTCAGACCGCGAAAATCAGATAGTTCTGCGAGATTTTCCGGCGGTCGTTTTGCCAGATCAATCATAACGTTATCTGACAAAATCCATTTGCACGGTTTGTTTTTATCTTTTGCAGTTTGCTCTCGCCATCTTGCCAGCCCAAGGATAATAGCAAGTTGCTTTGGTTTTAATCGCTGTGTACCTTTTACGCGCTTGAGTAGCGCCTCATCTGTTTGTGTAAATTGTTCTGGATTACTGAGCTGTTTAAAGTCAGACGCTAACCATTCCAGACGCCCTTTTTCTGTCAGTATTTTAAGTTGTTTTTGATAGGCGGTAACCAGATGCCGAACATCGTCCGCGGCGTAATTAACCTGTGCTGCTGATAGTGGTCGTTTCGACCAGTCCGTTCGGGTCTGTGATTTATCGAGATCAATATCAAGCATGGATTTGATGAATGCGGCATAGCTGATTTGCTCACTTTCACCCAGCATTGCAGCCGCAATTTGTGTATCAAAAACGGGTTCTGGCAATCGGTTTGTGAGGTGGTAAATAAGCTCCAGGTCCTGCCCGGAAGCGTGCAGCACTTTCAGAATATTCGTGTCAAACAATATCTCGTAAAGTGGGTCAAGGTTATCAATGGCCAGGGGGTCTATGCAGGCGATATGATCTGTCGTTGCAATCTGAATTAAACAAAGCTGTGGGAAATAAGTTTTTTCTCGCATAAACTCTGTGTCAACTGCGATGAAATCACTTGTGCGTATCGCACGGCAGAAATCAATGAGCGCATTTTCAGTGTTGATCGTTTCAATAGGGGTCTGTTTTGATTTCAATTTAAGCCATCATTTTGTTTGTCATGAGTTGATAGAGTAATGAAAATACCAGGAAGATTACAGCTAACGTTTCAAGTTGTTTTAATTTGTCTGCTCGTCTGGGTAGCTAGCAGTTGTTCGATCCCGGGTGCATCAAGACTACAGCCAGAAGCGTTTGTTGGTCGAATATGGGATAGCCAGGCTGAGAAATTTATCGAAAAAGATCAGTTTATACAAAAACTGTTGCGCGCTGATTTTGTTTTGCTAGGTGAAACCCACGATAATCCTGAGCATCACGCAATTGAACTGGAAGTGTTGCAGGCGTTGCTGCGAAAAGAGAAGTCTCCTTCTTTGGTTCTAGAAATGCTGGACCTGGAAGACCAGCCTGAAATTGATCGCTTCTTGCAGACAAAATCTACAGATGCTGCTGTATTTAATCAACAAACCGGGTTTGCTAAAAAAGGCTGGGACTGGCCATTGTATCGCCCACTGATTAAAACTGCGCTTGATCATCGGTTGCAAATTGTTGCAGGTAACCTGTCGCACAAACAGCTCATGGCGGTCATAAAAAATGGCATCTCTGATGCACCCCAGGCCGTGCGCCAGCGTCTGGCTCAAAGTCAAAATTTAAAGCCTGACCAGCAACTACAGCTTATGCAAGATATACGGGATTCACATTGTGGCAAGTTGCCTGAAAAAATGGTCTCAGGCATGACTCACTCACAAATTGCAAGAGACGTCATGTTGGCCGAAAAGACTGCAAAGGCAGGAATGCCTGTTCTGCTGATAGCGGGATCAGGCCATGTCAGGCGGGATCGTGGTGTGCCATTTTATTTGTCTCAGATCGTTCCTGATGCGCGTATCGTCAGCGTCGGAATGCTTGGGGTAGATAGCAATACGAAACCGACTGATCTGGCCAAACAGAAAAGCCTGTTTGACTATTTGTGGTATACGGATTCAGTAGAGCGGGAAGACCCCTGTATTGGGTTTAAACTACGTCAGTAGTGTTTCTGGTTGGAACTTCATAAGTTTATATCCCCATTTTTGTTGACTTTAATCGAGCATGAATGTATTTTATATAATAACTATATAATAATATAAGGAATATATAACACAGAATAGGTAATTGTGAAGAGAAAAAAGAGCGTGATTTCAGTTACTTGAAAAGTTTTAAGTGATGAATTTTGAATCATTACGGTTAGATGCTTGATCCGAGAATTAATTAAGCAGTGAGTGGTATTTTAAAGATAATGAGGGGCTTGAAATAATCAGGCCTTTTTTAGATTATTTCGGTATAGTGTGGGTTTTTTACATTCTGTGGCTGCGGAATTGTAAAATCTCACTATAAATATTTTATCTGTATCATGATGCAGGCTCAGTGAGGGTTCGCGTCAGGGGTGGGCTTAATGAAGTATAAATTCAACAAGGCATGGTGTCGGCTTCTAATCCTGGTTTGTCTGCTAGCTTTTGGGGTGCTTTCCAGCACAGTTGCATGGGCCGAGAGCCGAATCATTACTGTTGAATCCAGCAAGTCACGCACATTGGCCGTTATCAGCGGAACCGTAACACCTTATAAAGAAGTCACACTTACCGCGCAATTGCCTGGCCGGGTGAAGATGATTGCGGGTGAAGAGGGTGATCAATTTCATCAGGGAGAGCAATTAGTTGCCCTTGAAATCGAAAACCTGGAAGCAAAGCGCAAGGCCGCAGAAGCACAGCTAGCAAATGCACAGTCGGCACTTCAGAATGCACAGGTTCAGTACAGCCGTGAATTATATTCCCCGCAAAGTGAGAGCGTATCGTCGGTGCCGGGTATGGGAATGCCCAAGCTGTTTGATAATATGTTTACCTCAAAATTTGGGGACATGGCTGGATATGGCAATCCTGCATTGGAACGGCACGCGGATTTATACTCTCGCGTGACGGGTGTTAATCAGGCGCGGGCTGCGGTTTTAACGACGGAAGCGCAGATCAGGGAGTTAGACGCAATGATCCGCGACAGCGTTTCCATCGCGCCTTTTGACGGCATTGTTTTGAAGAAGATGGTTGAGGCAGGCGATACCGTTCAGCCAGGTATGCCGCTGATTCAGTTCGGGCATATGAAATATATGCGCATCCAGTCAGAGGTGCCGGCACGGCTGGCCAGTACACTTTATCCAGGGCTGATTCTTAAAGCCAAACTCGATAATGAAATCAAGACTCAGGCAAGGGTTGCACAAGTTTACCCAATGGCTGATGCAAGCAGTCATACTGTGACAGTTAAATTCGACTTGCCAGAAGGCGTGAATGCATCGCCGGGTATGTACACTGAGTTGGTTATTCCCGATACGCGCAGTGGCAGCACCCAGGTTGTGATCCCCAAAACCGCCTTGCTCAAGGGCCGCAGCTTGCCTGCCGTTTTGGTAGTGGATGGTGAGCGTTCCTCACTACGACTGGTGCGCCTGGGTCAGGAAACAAACGACAACAAAATTATTGTCCTTTCAGGCCTTGTATCAGGCCAGCAAATAATTGATAACCCACCGCCCGGAGTCAGGTCTGGCTGGCTGCCAGGACAGGACGGCAACAAGCAAAAAGTACATGACTGAACAACAATCATCAGAACAGACTGAAGCGCATCTGGGCCTGGCAGGCAAGACCGCCAGGGCGTTTATTCAGTCCCCGCTAACCCCGTTACTACTATTTGGTTTTCTGGCAATGGGCGTGATGGGCCTGATGATGACCCCACGTCAGGAAGATCCGCAGATTTCTGTACCGATGGTGGATATTTTTGTCAGTTACCCTGGCGCAACTTCCGAGCAGGTTAGCAATCAGGTAGCCGTGCCGCTTGAGCAGCTGATGATGGAGATCGCAGGTGTCGATCACGTTTATTCAGCCTCCATGCGTGATCAGGCAATTGTGACCGTGCAGTTTGATGTTGGCGAAGAGATGGGGCCTTCGCTGGTCAAATTGTATGACAAGCTTTCCTCCAATATGGATCGTATTCCGCCTGGCGTTTCGCAGCCGTTAGTCAAGCCCAAGGGGGTTGATGATGTGCCGGTGGTGACGTTGACCTTATGGTCTGAGACCGTGAGTGACACCGATCTGCGGCTCGTGGGGCTGGATGTGCTCAAGCATATCAAGGTAGTCCCTAACACCAGCCAGGGTTTTATTGTCAGTGGCCGCAAGGAACAAATGACAGTCAAGGTCTACCCGGAAAAGCTGGCCGGATTTGGTTTAAGCATGGCAACACTTGCGCAGAGTATTGCTGCCGCCAATGCCGAAGCGGTGGTTGGAGACCTTGAAGCTGGTGGTCAGGTTTCCAAGGTTTATACCGGTTCTTTCCTGAAATCAGAAGAAGACATGCGTCGCCTGATCGTCGGTGTCTATCAGGGGCGACCGGTCTATTTGCGCGACGTAGCCACCGTTAATCGTGGCCCTGGAGAAGCAGACCAACTGGTGAGCTATTACACGGGTGCAGCCAGCGAGATCGTGGGCGACTATACTGCTGTGCCAGCGATCACTTTGGCTATTGCAAAAAAACCCGGCAGCAATGGTGTGGCGGTTGCCGAGAATGTACTTGAGATTGTCGATGATCTGAAAGGACGGGTCATACCAGACGATGTCCGTGTCAGTATTACACGAAATTATGGAGAGACGGCGCGCGCAAAAGTTCAGGAGTTAATTTTCAAGCTGTTTGTTGCGACGGGTGCTGTTGTTATTCTGGTCTGGTTTTTTCTGGGCTGGCGGGCGGCTTTTGTTGTTCTGGTAGTCGTGCCCATCGTGATTACCTTTACCGTATTCATGGCCTGGGTGATGGGCTATACCATCGATAGAGTCAGTTTGTTTGCCCTGATATTTTCAATCGGGATACTTGTTGATGACGCCATTGTCGTGGTCGAGAATATTTACCGGCGATGGCTGGAGGAAGGTACCACTGACATCAAAACTTCTATAGAAGCGGTGGCTGAGGTAGGTAACCCAACGATTCTGGCCACCTTTACCGTGGTTGCCGCAATACTGCCGATGGCTGCTGTGCGTGGCATGATGGGGCCTTACATGGAACCCATTCCGGCTCTGGGCAGTGTCGCCATGGTCTTCTCTCTTTTTGCGGCATTCGCATTTACGCCCTGGTTGGCCTACCTGCTTCGGCCAGGCATGCATGTATTGCAGCGGGCAGAAAAACGCGAACACCGCCAGGTGGAATTGATGGGTCGACTCTATCAAAAGACGCTTTTACCGCTTATCGAGAGCAAATCAAAAGGCCAACTTTTTCTGATTTCACTATTTGTCGTTTTCTTTGCAGTTTGCTCCCTGTTCTATGTCAAGGCCGTGCGCGTAAAAATGCTGCCGCTGGATAATAAGGCGGAATTTAATGTGGTCGTGAATTTCCCTGAGGGCACGGCATTACCTGTCACGGCTAATTTTGTTCATGATATGGCAGAGAAAATTCGTCTGATTGATGAAGTGACAGCAGTGCAGACATATGTGGGTACCGCTTCGCCGTTCAATTTCAATGGCCTGGTGCGCCACTACTATTTACGCCAGGAACCCTGGATGGCCGACCTTCAGGTACAGCTTACTGATAAGCACGATCGAAAGCGTTCGAGTCATGAAATTGCAGTCCAGGTTCGCGAGATGATCAAGCCATTTGCAGCGGAAGCTGGAACAAATATTCAAGTTGTGGAAATGCCGCCGGGTCCACCCGTACTGCAATCTGTCGTGGCAGAAGTTTATGGGCCGGACGCTGAAACCCGGCGTCAGGTGGCAAAAGATCTGACAGAGCTGTTCAGGCAGGCCGAGCACCTGGATGACGTCGATAACCTGATGCAGGATCAGTATGAAATCTGGCGCTTCGAGGTTGACCGAGACAAGGCACAACGGGTTGGCGTCAGCGTAACAGATGTTAACCGCGTGCTGGATATGGCTATGGGTGGCTATGTCCTCGGTGACATCAAATACAATTCCGTGCTGGATACCACCATGATTGTTCTAGAGGTTCCATTGGAGGCGCGGGGCGATCTTGGCCGAATGGGGCTGACGCCCGTACCGACTCAACAAGGTACAACCGTTCCACTGGCTGAGCTTGGAAAGTTTGTCAGGAGTCTCCAGGACCCTGTGATTTACCATAAAGATCTGCGCGAAGTTGAGTATGTGACAGCTGAGACAGTTGGTACACTGGCAGCACCTATTTATGGCCAACTGGAAGTTGCTGACCTGCTCGAGAGCAGCGAGTATAAGTCACCTGATGGCGTTGAAATTTCCGGTGAATATTTCGGGCCGCCAAAAACCAGCCATCAATCGGGCTTTGAATGGGCCGGTGAGTGGACGGTAACCTACGAAACTTTCCGCGACATGGGTATGGCTTTCGGCCTCGCACTGGTGCTTATTTATATGCTGGTCGTTTGGGAGTTTGGGAACTTTGTCTTGCCTGCAGTTATTATGGCACCCATTCCGCTGACGCTGGTGGGTATTATTCCTGGACACTGGCTGATGAACGCTGAATTCACCGCAACCTCCATGATTGGCTTTATCGCGCTCGCCGGGATCATTGTGCGTAACTCTATCCTGCTGGTGGATTACGCCATGCACCAGGTGGAAAAAGGCGTGCCCGTCATTGATGCGCTGGTTCAGTCCTGTCAGACAAGAACACGACCTATCATCATTACAGCGTTGGCACTGGTGGCAGGTTCCAGTGTCATCCTGTTTGACCCGATTTTCCAGGGCATGGCGGTTTCCTTACTGTTCGGCACGCTGGTTTCCACTGTTCTAACCTTGTTTATTATTCCTCTGGGCTGCGTCAGTGCGCGTGCGCATCTTTGCCCTGTGCAGTTTAGTGATGCTGTCCCTGAGCAGATCTGTGATGCGAATAATGTAACTGCCAACGAGGCAAAAGATGTGGGAGGCGGTGTGCTGCCTGCAATAAAGAGCACGCTGAGTTATGCTGGCCTGTTCCTTCTTTTTATTGTCAAAGTGCTTTTTAATGGAATTCTTAAATTACTCAAAACCATATTTGGCTGGCTGGTTAAAAAACGTAAAGATAGTTCAACTCAGGCGATGGCACCTGCAGTGGCATCAACAGGTGGTGGCTCCGCAGCGGCTGCGCCAGTTGTAGAAAAAACGTCAGCTAAAACATCAGCGACAACTACAGCTAAAGCAGATACAACAACCGAAACAAGTCATGTTGTAAAGGACGACACAGTTAGTGACCGTATTGAAACACCTGAACCGAAGCCCAAAAAAGTGGCGGTAAAAACGAAAGCCAGGAAAGCAACCAGGCAGGCAGCAACGAAGAAGAAAAAAGCGCCTAAAAAGATTGCAGCTAAACCTGAAAAACAGGTTACAGAAAAGCCGGCTAAAAAGACGGCAGTTGCTGCTAAGAAAAAACCAGCAGTGAAGAAGTCCACTACAATTAAAAAGAAAGCCACTGCAAAGAAAGCCGCTGTGCAGAAGAAGTCGCCAGCAGCAGATTCAAAAAAGAAAACAACTCAGTCAAAGGGTAAACGCAAAGGGATTCGCCTTAAAGATTTTGATATTTAGATGTATTTTGACCTTTATCATATTCAAATTTTTGTCCAGGGGTAGATACTATGACAATGAAAAACGCATTTTTCCTGACGGTTCTAGTAGGTGTTGCACTGCAGTCCGCCTGGGCCAGTGACAAAACCGCTGCAAGTGAGGGTGGGCTGCTACCTCCGCCACCGCCGGGGCCTTTTATGTCGATGGGAGAGGGAAGCAGTATGCCAGAGAGCATGCCGCCCATGCCTGAAATGCCGCCCATGAAAGCTATGTCGCAAGATTGGCCGAAAGATGAATTTCATGCGCCAGCTGATATCCCTCCACCGCCTGATTTCCCGGCGTGGGATAGTCAGGCTATGCCGCCCATGCCTCAAGACATGCGTGATTTCCCGGACATGGGTGAGATGCCGCCACCTGAATTTCCTACGTGGACAGATCAAGGTATGCCGCCTATGCCTCAAGACATGCGTGATTTCCCTGACATGGGTGAGATGCCACCACCTGAATTTCCCGTATGGTCTGATCGAGGTATGCCACCCATGAATCAAGATTGGCCTGAGATGGGTCCAGGATCCGCTGGAATGCCACCTATGCATGATTTCAATCCACCACCTCCCCCGTCATACAGAATGAGGCCACCTGAGCACCCGGATTTCCGACGTCCGCAGCCCATGCCGAGAAGCGGTTACCCAATGCCACCGCAAGGTTATCGTTATCAAGGACCTCCGGGGTGGCCTGGCCCGACATATGGTGTATCGCCATATGCCGAGTAACTGCCGTCATATGCTAATAAAGCATCTGTTTCCAGGTGGCTGGTCGACAATCGCTGTTGTTGCGCTTGTTAGTTCTGCGTTTCTGGGCAGTGCTTATGCTGAAGAGGGTAGAAGCGACTCCATGCGATTTGCCCCGCAGGACTACTCACCCTATCAGTCTGAGCGTTCATGGTTGCCCCAGGCAAGAGAGCAAGCGACTGTGCCTTACAATCAATCGCCACCGCCTGTTAGTGTGGCGCCAGCTCCTCAGACGAAGCGCCCTTATGAAATGCTTTCTCCCAGTGGTCGTGGCTATTATCCCTACGGAGCCGGGCCTGGTTATTACGGAGGAGGCTATCCTGGTCGAGGTTATGGTGGTGGATACCCGTCATCAGGCAGCATGTGGCCAGGCAGTGGCTGGGGCAGTGTGCCCTGGGGAGGCTCGCCATGGAGTAGTGGTTCGCCGTTTGGTATGTTCGGCGGGCCTGGCGGTGGCGGTTTTCCGTTTGGTTGGTAAAGCTTATTAAATTTAGTCACCATGTTTTTTCTCCCGACATGGCAACTACTGAATTCAGGGAGATCTGTGATGATGCTTAGGAGGCTCTTATGAAACTCAATAAACTTATGTTGACCGGAGCTATGGTCTCATTAATGTTACCTTTGTCCAGCGCCCAGGCCGACTGGTGGGGTGACGATGGTTGGGGTGACGGTAGTGGCTATGGTAGTGGCTGGGGCGATGGTCGCGGTTACGGTTCTGGTTATAGTCGTGGTGACGGTTATGGTCGTGGTCGAGGTTACGGCTCAGGTGACGCTTATGGCGACACCGATATGGACGGTGATGTTGATGGTGAATTCAACATGAGCTTCAAGGGTAGAGGCCGTGGCCGAGGTAAAGGTCGTGGTCGTGGACGTGGTTATGGCCGCGGAAGTGGTTACGGTAGTGGCTATGGCAGTGGTTACGGCGATGGCTATGGATCAGGTTATGGCTATGGTGATGGTCGTAGTAGCTACTATGGTGATAGCTGGGGTGGTCGCCGATATGGTGGTTACCGTCCGTGGGGTTATGGTGCTCCGTGGGGTTATGGTCCGGGCCCCCGCTACGGTTATGGGGCTCCCGCAGCGCCTGCGCCAGCAGCTCCTGATGCTTCTGCATCGGCCTCAACTGAAAAGAAAAAGTAGTCTTTCAGGATCTAGATTGGAATCAGGGAGTGATTCAGTAAAAATTGCATCCTGACCCGGGTTGCCGGGTCAGGATGCTTGTTTGTATGATATCCGCGCTGAATTCAGTGGTGGGGAAATATTTGAGCAGCTCAGATGTTTCGTTTTGCCGATGAGGATTACACAGCCAAAGTATGTGAGCTTTTTTAAACTGGAAACAATATGATTACACTGGTTGCATCACTCAAAGGAGGGACAGGGAAAAGCACGGTTAACTTTAATCTTGCTGTGTGGCTGGCCACGAAAGGCTTCAAGGTCAGTCTGTTTGATTTTGACCCGCAAAAAACCCTGAGTGATGTGATTGATAATCGCGATGAAGAAGAGTTTGAGCCTGCACTTTCGGTGAAAAGTGACTTTAGTAAGTTGAAGAGAAAAAAAGATACGCAGATACTGGTTGATATCGGCACATCTGATCTTGAGACAATGAAAAAAGTAATTGCCCGGGCTGATCGCATTGTCATTCCTGTTCCACCAAGCCAGGCAGATGTCTGGTCAACACAGCGGTTTCTTGGCATGGTCAAAAATATTCGGGGTGGAGAAGAGAAAATGCCGGAAATCTTTACCTTTATTAACCGTGCGGACACGAATCCATTTATCCGTGAAACACAGGAAACCGCCGAGGTGTTGAAACAATTACCCTACATCAAATTTATCTATGCTCGCCTGGGTCAGAGGACGGCATTTCGTCGTTCATTTAGCGAAGGGCTGGCAGTATTCGAGATGGAACCCAATAGCAAGGCGGCAGCTGAACTGAATGCGCTGGCAACCTTGCTGTATTCATCTTTATTCATACACGAAAATAATTGATTATATTTTTCAGGAGTTAGTATGTACTTTTTACGCTGGATTGCAGGATATCCGATATTAATTATCCTGCTGGTGGTCGGATTGTATGCTTTGTATAACAAGGACAATCTTTCGCATTGGTTTGAAAAGAATGAAGCCACTGTGCAGACTTCGGAGTCCGAATATGTCGGAGAGCACGTCGCATCAATAGAGGAAACGGCTCCTCCCAAAGTGGAGACTGAAGGTCAGGCTGAGCGTAAACCCGGTTCATGGTTAGGTATTTTTAAGGGCAAAAAAACTGAAGCTGAAAAAGAAACTGAAACAGCTTCGCTACCTGTCAAGGAAGAACAGGCAACGGCACCAACTGAGGCAACCGTTCCAGCTAAAGTTGAGACAGCTAAAGTTGAAAAAGAAGGCAAGGCAGGTTCCTGGTTGGATATTTTTAAGAGTAAAAAATCCGAAACGGAAACTGAAGTTGCTCCGCCACCAGTCGAGGAAGAAAAAGCAGCAGCGCCAACTGAGGCAGCCGTTTCAGCTGAAGTTGAGACAGCAGCAAAAGCCGAAGTAGACAGATATGAAGATCAGATGATGCAAGGTAGTCCAGCGATGCCGGAAATGGATGAAATGCCACCGATGCCTGCGTATGGTGAAATGCCACCGCTCTCAGAAATGAGAGATATCCCGCCCATGCCAGCGTTCGGGGATGTCCCGCCGATGCCGGAAATGAGAGATTTCCCGCCGATGGAACCTTTCCCGGAAATGCCGATGGAACCCGCATTTGTTCCACCCATGATGGATGAGCCAGCAGAAATGATGGCGCCACCAACGATGGATGAAAATATGGAAAAAGCCGCGTCTGATGTGCCGACAACAACAGAAGCTGAGGCAAAACCATCGCCTGATGCGGAGATCGCGAAAGTCGAGAAAGAAGAAAAATCTGGTTCCTGGCTGGATATTTTCAAGAAGAAAGCTGAGCCGGAGGAGACTTCTCCATCTGTTCAACAGGACGACGCTCCTGTTGCAACAACTGAGGTAGAGTCCTCGGCTGATGTCGAGATTGCGAAAGTTGAAGATGAAAAATCCGGTTCCTGGCTGGATATTTTTAAACGCGAGAAAGAGGAGGAACCCGCTACAGGAGATTCAGCTGAAACAGATACATCAGGCGGATTTCAACAGCAACAAAACACGTCATTGCGTCTCGCGCGTGAAGCTTTCTGGCAGCGTGATTTCGATGCGGCTGAAGCGATTTATAAGAATATGACGAAAGCAGAGCCAGAAAACGCAGGATTACTGGGTGAATACGGTAATGTGCTGCTGGAGGCAGGCAAGATGGATCAGGCTCTGGATGTTTATGAGCAGGTGGCCGAATTACTCATTGCCCAGGGGCGTACATTCGAGTTGCGTCCGCTGCTGTATTTTATCGGCGACCAGGATCCTGAGCGTGCTCAGAAACTCACCCAGAAAATACAATCACAACAAGAAACGAATAAATAAAATCGGGGATTATTGAAAATGAAACTGATACGTAATTTGCTGGCTCTGGTTGGTCTACTGGTTGTTGCCGGGGTCATTTATCTTCTGGTGCAGGCGGGTGGTATCCCCTCTTTTGATAAACAGGCCGGTAAAACGTATTGGGAGATGACGAAAACACTACTAAAAACTGGAAATGCAGCAGAAGCAACTGTGTGGAAAATTCCTGTGGAGGAAGGCATTACCCCAGATGAAGTTGAAGAGATCATGAAGTTTGTCGCCAACGAGCACAACATAAAAAATGTGGGTGAACTGCCGTTATACAAAGAGATAG
This sequence comes from Thiotrichales bacterium, assembly GCA_012961935.1. GTDB lineage: Bacteria > Pseudomonadota > Gammaproteobacteria > CAZUMV01 > CAZUMV01 > UWMA-0217. The sequence continues at coordinate 24,103 of DTYI01000220.1, forward strand.
CGGCGCAAACAGGAAAAGATTACCGTTACCTGAAAATTTTCATGTTCTGTAATCCGATGACTGCTGGCACCATGTTTGAATACAGCGCAGCTTTTTCTGCATACCTGCCATGCCGTATCAGTTTAATTGAAGACAAGCAAGGTAAGTTGTGACTTTACACGTTGAATATGGACATGGTGATTTATGGCGGCAGTCCTTTACCTCCTGAACTTAAAAAAGAAGCTGTTCAAGTGAAAGAGATTATTCTCGACATCATGAACAGGGGTGCAACCGGGGAATTTTAAAATGACCGATATCACTGAGCTTGAAGAGGAAGTCAAGCATCTAGAAGAGGAAGAGGAGCATACAACAGCGGGCTTGACCCGGTTGCAGTTGATCGTATTTGCCTGTCTGGTTGCCTTCTTTATTCTTGCTGCATACGGCTTTTACCTTATTTATAGTTTGACAAAAGATGTCAGCCAGCTCGCTGTTGATGTGAATACAATGTCTCTCTCTGTTGATAAAAATATGGGTATTATCGCTGGAGCCATGGGTGATATTACGGGCAGGATGGCTGATATTAATTCTTCAACGGAAATTATGGCGTCGACAGCGCAGAATATGGCCGATTCCACACAACAAATGGCGCAGAGCACGGACAATATGCGTTACGATGTAAGAAGATTAAACAATTCGATATCTGGTCCAATGGACGCGATTGGCAGTTTTTTCCCAGGCGGCAGGAAAACCAGGAATCCACCACCGATCTATTATCCGCCGGCATATCAGATGCCTCCCAACTATCAGTACCAGGCTCCTGCTGCTGAGTAATAACGAAAACGAACGAGTTTTGATATGCAAGTATTAGCCAAACCGAGTAAGCGGCTGAGCCACCGGATCCAGCGACTGAAAGCTCATCTGCAACAGGAAAACCCTTTGCTGGTTGATGTGGTTGGACAGTTCCAGATGCTGGACAAGGTTGGTTACCGCATGGGGCTTCTGGATACTGATGAATCCTTTGCAAATCGTATTTCCTGGTGGCCGTTGATCTCTGTGCTGGGTACATTTTCAGCAGGCAAGTCAACATTTATCAATGGTTACCTGGGAGCGGTATTACAAAAAACGGGAAATCAGGCAGTCGATGACAAGTTTACGGTCATGACCTATTCGGCCGATGATGAGGTACGGGTTTTGCCGGGTCTATCGCTGGATGCCGACCCGCGTTTTCCGTTTTACCAGATCAGCGAAGAGATCGAAAAAGTATCCGCGGGTGAAGGCAGCAAGATAGACAGCTACCTGCAGCTGAAGACCTGTCACTCCGATCGGTTAAAAGGCAAAATTTTGATTGATTCCCCGGGTTTTGATGCGGATGCGCAACGCAATGCAACGCTGAGGATCACGGATCACATTATCGATTTATCTGACCTTGTGCTGGTGTTTTTTGATGCACGCCACCCTGAACCCGGCGCGATGGAAGACACTTTACAGCATCTGGTGAGCCGCACGCTGGAACGTAGCGATGCCAACAAATTCGTCTTTATTCTGAACCAGATCGATACAACTGCCAGAGAAGATAACCTTGAGGATGTTGTTGCCGCCTGGCAGAAAGCAGTTGTTCAGGCGGGGATGACGGCTGGTACTTTTTACTGCCTGTTCAATGATGAAGCGGCCGTGCCGATAGAAGACCCTAATGTTGCGCAACGCTACAAAAAACGCCGTGATACTGATGCACAGGAATTATCGCGGCGCATGGAAGAAGTGGGTGTGGAACGTTCTTACAGAATCATCGGCGCACTGGAAAACCTGACCAACAAGCTGGAGCAAAACTGGGTGCCACAGTTGCGTTCGCTACTTGGCCAGTGGCGGCGAAGGGTGCTGATAACCGACGCTGTTGTATTTGGATTGTTGGCGCTACTGGTGCTAGGCGTTGGTTTCACGACGGATATTTTTCAGACCATCAGTAGTCAGCCCGCATGGATTGCGCTTTCTCTACTTGCCGTGGTGGTGTTGGCCGTACTGGCTGTTCATTACCTTATTCGTAAATGGTGGGCAAAGCTCACTTTGCGGAAGCTGAAAAAAATCGCCGCAGAGCCTGGCATTCTTTCGGCCTTTATCAAAAATGTGCGCTTCAGACACAGTTTGTTCAGGCCGCGTCCAGTTGGCTGGGGTGGCGGTGCACGTCGGCGGCTGGAAAAAGTGCGTGAAGCTGCAGATGATTTTGTACAGGCGTTAAATGATCGCTTTACTGACCCATCCGGAAAGGCCATGTCACTGAATCAGGCCGTGTCAGAGTCGGCTGTGGTAACAGAAAGTGAACGCGAAGAGCCCGCTATCGAAAAACAGGCATGAACAAAGGCCACAAGCTATTACGCCCTTAATGACGGCTGCCTGTCACGTACTGTCTTCTGATTTCCCGTAACAAAACAAAAATCCAGGGCCACAGTAGTAAACTGCTTAAAACGGGCGCCCAGTAAAGCCACGTGTCCGGCGCTCGCCCTTGCAGACCCTCAATCCAGAGTATCAGTCCAAGGTAAATGGCAATAATGATGGCAATTACCAATGACTGTTGCCAGATTGGAAAGTTGCGAAGTTGCTGGTGCAGGTGAATGGTAATGAGGCTGAGAACGATCAACCCTAGCGCGTGCTGCCCCAGCAGGGAGCCTGTTAATAGATCCATTATGATGCCCAGTACCCATGCTGAAGCTATATTCACAACTTTAGGTAGCGCCATCGTCCAGTAAAGTACCACCAGCGCTAGCCACTCAGGTCTGTATGGCGCGGCCCATTCAGGCAGCGGCAGAATGGTCAGCATCAGTGCCGCAGCCATGGTCAGGTAGATGGCGGTTTTCCGTGGTGGATGCGTCATGGGTTTGGCTGACTTTCCCTGGGTTCGATATCAGGTGATGGCTCGGTAGCATTGGAATCAGTGTTGTCTGTGCTGTAGCTGACCAGCAGAATTTCCCGGCTTCTGTCCAGGGCTGCCAAGGGATATGCTTTGATTGTTGCAAAAGGGGCGCCAGGCTTACGCTCTACCGTTTCAACAATCGCCACCGGATAGTCGGGGGGGAAGCGGCGGCCAAGACCTGATGTAACCAGTGTATCGCCTTCCTGGATATCAGCATTGACCGGTAGATATAAAAGTGAGAGGCCATCCGTTCTGCCAGTGCCCACCGCAATACTGCGTAAACCATTGCGCAATACTTGTATGGGCAGCGCGTGGGCAGGATCAGAAATCAGCATGCCATCAGAATGAAACGGGTGGACACGAATGACTTGCCCCATCACGCCATTGGCATCCACAAAAGCCATGCCGACCGTGATCCCATCCCGGCTACCTTTGTCGATGGCGACTTCTTGCCGAAACGGATTCATATCGACCGCCAGCAAACGTGCTGCAATAAAGCTCTGCGGTAACCGTCGTGAGGAGTGTAGTAATTCCCGCAGGCGTTCGTTTTCTGCTTCCAGTGCTTGTTGTTGTAATAATCTTGTATGCAGACGTCGATTCTGTTCGTGAATCTTGCGATTGTCTTCAAGTAACTGTCGCCGGGTTTTTAAATTTTCCGCAGCCCAGCTCGTCCCTCGCACTGGCGAATCAACCAGCACCTGTATAGGATGAACCAGTGTACTCAAGCCGGAACGAACCGTTTTCATCCAGGGTGCATACTGGTTGAGCAGCATCAGAACGACTGAAAATACAGCAAAGAAAAGAAACTTGAGGTTAGTATTAGGGCCAAGCAGGAATAACGGTTTCTTCATGAGGTGATCAGCTTAGACCGTCAGGATTATTCCGTAGACAGAAAATCTGTGCCCTTCTCCTCCATCAGTTCCAGCACTCTACCGCCGCCACGCGCCACACAAGTCAGCGGGTCATCGGCGATTACGACGGGGATTCCTGTTTCTTCCATCAGTAGCCGGTCGATATCTCTGAGTAAAGCGCCTCCGCCAGTTAGCACCAGGCCACGATCCGCAACGTCTGACGAGAGTTCGGGTGGGGTGCGCTCAAGCGCTGTCTTGACTGCGCTGACGATGCCATAAAGTGATTCCTGCAAGGCCTCGAGCACTTCATTGCTGTTGATGGTAAAGCTGCGCGGAACACCTTCAGACAGGTTTCGGCCACGCACCTCAATTTCGCGCAACTCCTTGCCAGGGTATGCGGAACCGATTTCGTGCTTGATTTTTTCGGCGGTGGCTTCGCCGATCAGGATGCCATAGTTGCGACGAATATAATTGATAATGGCCTCGTCAAAACGGTCGCCGCCTACACGTACCGAATCAGAAAACACAATGCCATTGAGCGACATGATGGCCACTTCCGAAGTGCCGCCGCCGATATCCAGCACCATTGAACCGGTTGCCTCATCAATGGGTATACCTGCGCCAAGTGCGGCTGCCATCGGCTCCTCAACCAGAAATACCTTGCGTGCGCCCGCGCCCTGAGCAGATTCGCGAATCGCCCGGCGCTCGACCTGGGTTGCGCCACAGGGCACACAAACCACCACCCGAGGGCTGAAAAATAATCCGCCATGCGCTTTTTTGATGAAGTGCTGCAACATTTTTTCGGTGTGAGTGAAATCGGCGATGACGCCATCTTTCATGGGCCGGATCGCAGTGATGTTTTCCGGAGTGCGGCCCAGCATCTTTTTGGCCTCGACGCCAACGGCTTCGATTGATTTTGAACCGCCGCGTTGATCCAGACGTATCGCGACCACAGAGGGTTCATTCAGGACAATGCCCTTGCCGCTCATATAGATTAAAGTATTGGCGGTACCCAGATCGATCGACATATCGTTGGAGAAAAGGCCAAGTAGGGATTTCAGCATGCGTTATCCTTGGGTCAAGTAGTGTTGTTTCGTATCGTTATATTTACTCGGCAATAATATCTGTCGCATTTAGCCGCCATATTCTTGTCGGGTTACTAAGTAAACACGCCATTATAGGTTAGCTTGGGTTTATGAACAAACAGACACCTTCGCCGGTACCGATTTAAACGTTATTATGCTATCTTCGCGTGCCTGTTACAGAGACCTTATTAGGGTGTTACGTATGTCCTTGACGGATGAAGAAGTCAATAAAATTGCTAACCTTGCACGATTGAAAATCAATCCGGAGCAAGTGCCCGAATATGCCAGTAATCTTTCCAGTATCCTGGATCTGGTTGAGCAGATGAATGCGGTGGATACGACGGGTATTGAACCGATGGCACATCCACAGGACGTCGCCCAGCGCTTGCGTGCGGATGTGGCGACTGAGCCAGATCAGCGTGAACTGTTCCAGGCCATTGCGCCGGCAACCGAAGCCGGCTTATATCTTGTCCCCAAAGTGATTGAGTGAGGCTTATGTATAACAAAACCCTGGCCGAACTGAGTCAAGGCCTTCAAAAAAAGATTTTTCCAGTGTTGAATTAACTCAGCATTTTCTCGGCCGAATTAAAAAGCACAATCAGCAGCTCAATAGTTTTGTGACGGTCACTGAAACAGAAGCACTGAAACAGGCCGAAGCAGCAGACAAACAACGGCAAAACGGTAATGCAAATCTGCTGACCGGAATTCCGCTAGCGCAAAAAGATATTTTTACCACGCTGGGTGTTAAGACCACCTGTGGCTCAAAAATGCTGGATAATTTTATCGCGCCTTATAACGCAACCGTGATTGAAAACTTCAATCAGGCGGGTGCCGTCATGCTGGGCAAAACCAACATGGATGAGTTCGCCATGGGGTCTTCAAATGAAACCAGTTTTTACGGCGCGGTAAAAAACCCCTGGGATCTTGAACGTGTGCCGGGTGGTTCCTCGGGTGGTTCGGCCGCGGCGGTGGCGGCTCGGCTTGCGCCTGCGGCGACGGGAACAGATACCGGTGGTTCGATCCGGCAGCCTGCAGCTTTATGCGGTATTACAGGCATCAAGCCAACATACGGCCGGGTTTCCCGTTGGGGTATGATCGCCTTTGCTTCCAGTCTCGATCAGGGTGGGCCGATGGCTCAAACCGCTGAAGATTGCGCCCTGATGCTGGATGTCATGGCCGGTTTTGATAGCAAGGACTCGACGAGTATGGATCGCCCTGTTGATGATCACACTGCAAAATTAAATGATAATTTAAAAGGTCTGAAGATCGGTTTGCCGAAAGAATATTTTGGTGAAGGTCTGGATGCTGATGTCGAGCAGACCGTACAGGATGCGCTTAATGTTTATGAATCACTGGGCGCTGAACTGGTAGAAATTTCACTGCCGAATTCACACCTGGCGGTGCCCGTTTATTATGTCGTCGCGCCAGCAGAATGTTCATCCAATCTATCGCGCTTTGATGGTGTGCGTTACGGTTATCGCTGCGAAAATCCGACTGACCTGACCGACCTTTACACCCGCTCGCGTGGCGAAGGTTTTGGTGACGAAGTCAAACGCCGCATCATGATTGGTACCTATGCGTTGTCTGCTGGCTACTACGATGCCTACTACCTCAAGGCGCAGCAGATTCGTCGCCTGATCAGTAATGATTTCACCGAAGCATTTGAAAAAGTCGATGTCATCATGGGGCCGACTGCACCGACCACTGCTTTTAAGCTAGGGGAGAAAGCGGACGATCCGGTGAGTATGTACTTATCTGATATCTATACCATCGCGGTCAATCTGGCGGGTTTGCCGGGTATGTCAATTCCAGCCGGGCAGGTCAATGGCATGCCGGTTGGTTTGCAATTGATCGGCAATTATTGGGCTGAATCCAGGCTATTGAATATTGCGCACCAATATCAGCAGACGACTGAATGGCATCGCGCTATTCCCACCAACTTTGCTTGAGAGGTATTTGAAAATGGAATGGGAAACAGTCATCGGGCTTGAAATTCACGCCCAGCTTGCGACCAAAAGCAAAATATTTTCTGCCGCCTCGACAGCTTATGGCGCGGCACCGAATACGCAGGCCTGTGCCATTGATCTGGGTATGCCGGGCGTGTTGCCGGTGTTGAATGAAAAGGCCGTGGAAATGGCCGCCCGTTTTGGCCTGGCAATTGAGGCTCCCGTGGCAAAGCGTTCTGTTTTTGCGCGCAAA
>DTYI01000221.1 GCA_012961935.1 Thiotrichales bacterium
CTATGGCTGGAGCGATTTTGCACAAGATGTGCAGCCAGATTTTTCTGAAAAATGCTCAGGCACAAACTGTGCTTTTGCAAGATGGTCATTGAGATGACACAACGTTTTGTTTTCCCACACAAACCGGCAGAATGGTTGCCGGTCTTCATGAAATATACGGGTTAAGTATTTCATCAAAAAACATCCGGTTTAGAAGCAACATCCTGCTTCGCCTGCTCTTCCAGTTTCACACGCACATCAGCATCCAGCTTTATATTAAGATTGATCGTAATCGGCTCCTTCGGCGCTTCAACCCTGACAGTCGGCGTACAAGCCACCATCACCAGACAACTAGCAATCAACACAGCTGTGGCAGCAGCTATTTTAATATTTCGATAATTTTTGTGCATAGACTGTACTCATTCTTTCAACAACATCCACATGCCGATTGGTTACTGGAGCCTCTAAAAATTAGCTTAGCAGCAAACCCTGCAGGACTCTAGGGGCATTCTTTGGTCGGTATGGCAATATCCAGTACTCAAGCATATGAAAAAAATCATTGAGCCTCTCTAACTCCCTGTACTATCGGGCCTTGTATCTGACCTTACCCCGACTTCACTGAATATCCATGGTAGTTGGGAAAACCAATCTTAAAAAGCGCTATAGTTAAGTTACCTGTCAAGCCGTTCAATTGTGCTACGAAGCTTTAATCAACCATTACTACGGTTACTCGAATTCGTCCTCTTTTTTCTTTATCATCGGACTATCAAAACTAACTTATATTCAGGAACCCGATATGTCCGAACAGGATGATATGAATTTTTCCAGTGGCGTAGCTGCATTCGAGGCCAAGAATTTTTCACAGGCCATGCAATTATTGAACCCCTATGCTGAAGAAGGTGATGCCGAGGCGCAGTTTCGCGTGGCGATTATGCACCAGAATGGTTTGGGTGTTGTGGCCAACCCGATGGCTGCTTATAAGTGGATGAAAGCATCTGCCGAGCAGGGGCTAGCGATGGCGCAACACAGCCTGGGTTTTATGTATATGGAGGGCGAATGCGTTGACCAGAATGGTGAGAAGGCGGTTGAGTGGTTTACGAAGGCGGCAGACCAGGGTTTGGTTGGATCGTTAACCACGCTGGCGATGATGTATGAGGAGGGCAAAGGCATCGAACGCGACCCGGAAAAAGCGCGGGAGCTTTATAAAAAAGCCGGTTTTGATCAGGAAGAAGTATAGCCCGCACCTCTCACAGGGCCATTCTCATTATAGCTAAGGAATTAAAACCTATGGAGAAAATAATATTGGTTTTACACAGACCATTCTGTCATCAGACACATTGTTTCGGCGATCGCTCACTTGAGGCATGCCTGGACACGCTGTTTCCTTCAAGCCATAGCAGCAACTATGGCTTTCAGTCCAACAACGCACCCAGGCATGCCTCAAGCGCACGCTCATCCAAAACCCCTGCGAGAGGTCCGGGCTAATGCGCCCAGCACATCTGGCCTCGATTCTTGATAAGGAATTCTACGGTGCATTGCACGGCCACCACACGCCGGTCATGCTTTGGGGGCCTCCGGGTGTGGGTAAATCCCAGATCATCGCCCAGGTGGGTGAGCGCCATAAGGTTCCAGTAATCGATATCCGCCTCTCGCAAATGGAGCCCAGCGATTTGCGCGGTATTCCTTTTCGCGATCATGACAAAGTGGAGTGGGCCGTGCCTGCGATGCTGCCAGACGCCAACCGCCATGGTTCTGCTGGTATCTTATTTCTGGACGAAATCACGTCAGCGCCACCGAGTGTTTCTGCTGCCGCCTACCAACTTATACTCGATCGTCGTTTGGGGGAATATCAGGTACCTGATGGCTGGGCAATTTTTGCCGCAGGCAACCGTCAGGGTGATCGCGGCGTGACCTACACCATGCCTGCACCACTCGCAAATCGTTTTTCCCATTTCGACGTGGATATCAATCTGGACGACTGGGTCGCCTGGGCGTATACCCACGGCATCGACGAACGCGTCATCGCCTTTCTACGTTTCCGCCCTGACCTGTTATTTGACTTTGATCCGGCGCACAATCCAGTGGCCTTCCCATCACCGCGTTCCTGGGAATTTGCACACCGTGCTTTGCAGAAGTTTATCGATCATCAGGAACTTTTATCCGGCACTTTACAGGCCTGTGTCGGCCAGGCCGCTGGTATCGAATTAACTGCGTTCATCGCCAGCCTCGACGAAATGCCCGACCTCGACGCCATTTGTCGTGGCGAGGATATTGCCGCACCAAAAGAAATCGATCTGCAATATGCCGTTGCCGCCGCCCTGGTTGGCCGCGCGATCCGCTCAAAAGAAATGGCAGACGCAACTGAAACGCACGGCCATATCCTCAGTTACGCCAAGCATTTCCCACAAAAAGAAATGGGCGTGATGATGGTTTCAGATATGCACCGCGCAATTGGCGAGGCCATTTTCGACGTGCCGCAATTTTCAGACTGGGCGAATGATATTGCCGATGTCATGATTTTTGAGTAGATGACTGATCGAGCCATGCTTGAAAATAAATTGGCCGCTGCGCGCACGCGGCTGATTCTTGATAAACCTTTTCTGGGCGCGCTGGTTTTACGACTGCCGATGGTGGCGGCTGACCCCAACTGGTGTCTGACTACAGCGACCGACGCACGCAAATTTTATTACAACCCTGAATTTATCGAAGCGCTGCGGCCACATGAATTACAGTTCATCCTTGCCCACGAAGCCCTGCATTGCGCGCTGTCGCATTTCGCTCGCCGCCAGCACCGACTAAAACACCGCTGGGACATCGCCTGCGATTACGCCATCAACCCCATCCTATTGGAAGAAGATCTGGAACCACCACCGGGAATTCTTTTCGAGCGCAGTTTTCAGGGCATGACAGCTGAGGAAATCTACCCTTGCCTGGATGACCACACAGATGAAAAAGACACGCTGGACCAGCATATTTATGATGACAATCCAGACGATGGCACAGACAATCAGGAACAAAGCGGCGGTGCCGGTGACAACGACGGCGACCAGCAGAGCGAGGGTGGTCAGGATCAAAGTAACGAAGAAGATCAGTCGGGCCCAGGCAAAGATCAAGAGCAGGAAAGCAGTCAGGGCGCAGGCGGCGCGCCCCAGCCCCCACCACTCAACCAGCAAGAAAAAGAAACACTGGATGTCCAGTGGCAACAACGCCTTGCCGGTGCCGCGCAACAGGCGCAACAGGCCGGAAAACTCAGCGGCGGCATGGCGCGTCTGGTTGACCATTTATTACAGCCGCGTCTGCCCTGGCGCATGCTGCTGGCGCGTTACATGAGCGCCACCGCCCGTGATGACTATTCCTACACGCGACCTTCCAGCCGCCGCGGCGACCCGGCTATTTATCCCAGCTTGCGCAGTGCGCAACTGAATCTGGCTGTCGCACTGGACGTCAGCGGCTCGATCAATAAAAAAGAAATGCATGAATTTATTTCTGAAGTCGACGCGATCAAGGGCCAGCTCCGTGCAAGAATTACCCTGCACGCCTGCGACTCACAAATGGTCGAAGAAGGCCCCTGGATTGTTGAATCCTGGGAAGACCTGGAATTACCGGAAAAATTTACTGGCGGTGGTGGCACCAGTTTCAAGCCTGTATTCAACTGGCTTGACTCAGTTGACCTGCAACCGGATCTACTCATCTATTTCACTGATGCCCAGGGTGACTTCCCCGAACAACAACCCGGCTACCCGGTGATCTGGCTGGTGAAAGGCAAAACCCCTGTCCCCTGGGGACAGCGAATTCAATTAAACTAAGTAGATGCCACTTTCCCCCGAAGACAGCCTGCGGCTCAATGTGCTCCTGCGTCAGGACTTGCAGGCCGTTCGCATCGATGAATCAAAAATGACGGTATTCGCGCTGACAGAAAAAGGCGAAGCCAAAGTACCACTCAACCCAGCCGGAAAAGATGAAGCCTATTTAAAAGAAGTGCGACAATTGTTTTCTACGCATGTGCTCGGTTCGCCGGGTGGCTATCCTGTTTATCTCAAACGCTGGACGCGCATGGGACAGGAGCGCTCGGATGAAAGCCTGCAACAATTATTATTGCTGGGCGAAAATGAAGCCGTAGTCGCCGTTGTGCACGCACCGGGGCTCACGAATGAACTCGCACGTCGTGCCTGGTGGATTACCCCGAACTCAGAAAATGCCCGGCGCATGCTGGAAAAAAACGATGTTGTGACAGGAGATATGGGCCCCGTTCTGGCAGATTTTCTGGTTGAATTTCTGCCTTTTGAAGAAGATCAGCAAGCGATGATCGACTCTGTCCAACTGGTTTTGCAACCCGGGCTGATCAGCGCTGAACAACACCAGAAACTTTGGGATCGTGGCCAACGCAGAACCAGCTTTTATATCGGTTTCCTCAAAGCGGTACCAGATGAATTGCCCGTCCAAACAACAAAACACCCTGAGCATGACGCAATCCAAAAACAGCTATCACCTTTTCTGGATAAGAAAAACCCAGTGGCCGAACAATTGTGCAGAACGCTTTGCGCTGGCGGACAGGCCTTTTTGAAAACGACACAAAAAGTCATTAAAAAGTTGAATAATCAGGATGCAGCCGTCGCGCTGATTGAGGCGATTGAAAGTTATTTTCAACCCCTACGGCCTGATACAAAACGCCGACGCGATATTAATGAAATTATTTCTGATGCAGAAACCTGTTGTCATGGCAATTCAAACAGCACAGAAATTCTGAAGCTTGATCCAGCGTACCATGAGAAAATAAAAGCCATGTTAATCCTTTCAATGGTCAGCGAACAATTGCTCGCGCCGGTATTTGGTCAGACCGATGCAATTGGTTCCGTAATGCGAAAAAAAATCGATCACATCACCACAGTCATGCTGGAACAATTATCCTTGCTACAGCAGTAATAGTGTCTGCGCTATGCTTTATGGCAGTGTATAATTTGCAAACCTATTGATACCGACAAATTGTGTAACCATGGATTTTTTCCCAGTCTTTTTTTCACTCAAAGGTCGGCCCTGCCTGGTCGTCGGTGGCGGCTCTGTTGCTGCCCGAAAAATTTCACTGCTTGAAAAGGCTGGTGCAGAGATAACAGTCGTTTCCCCTGACGTGTGTGATGAAGTCCAGCGCAAACTTGACCACGGCGAAATTCATTTCGAATCCAGACATTTTGAAGAAAGTGATTTAGACAATGTCCTGCTGGTTATCGCGGCCACCAATGACCGCAGCGTCAATGAAAAAATATCACGGTCAGCACAGGCTAGAAATATACCGGTCAATGTGGTTGATAACCCGGATCTTTGCAGCTTCGTCGTACCTTCTATTCTTGATCGCTCGCCCGTGATGGTCGCTGTTTCCACGGGAGGCGCCTCTCCGGTGCTGGCGCGACAATTACGCTCCAGACTCGAAGCGATTATTCCTGCGGCTTATGGCCGACTTGCAGCAATGGTTGAATCCTTCCGCGAGCAGGTCAAGCAACGTTTTGACAATAAAGCGCGCAGGCATTTCTGGGAAGAAGTACTTTCCGGCCCGGTTGCCGAAATGGTGCTCTCGGGCCACGATAAGGAGGCCCGGGAACGTTTACAAGAAATGGTCGATACGGCTGACAGTTCCGCACCTCTGGGCGAAGTTTATCTGGTTGGCGCCGGCCCGGGTGACCCGGATCTGCTGACTTTCAAGGCGCTGCGTTTAATGCAACAGGCCGATATGATTATTTATGACCGCCTGGTTTCACATGCCATACTGAACATGGCGCGGCGTGATGCTGAGCTGGTCTATGTCGGCAAGGCCAAAGACAACCACAGTTTGCCGCAGGATCAAATTAATCAACTCCTGGTTGATCTTGCCAAACAGGGCAAACGCGTTTGCCGACTAAAAGGCGGTGACCCGTTTATTTTTGGCCGCGGTGGTGAAGAGATTGATCAGCTGGCCCAGGCTGGCGTGAATTTCCAGGTTGTCCCCGGGATCACGGCGGCTTCTGGTTGCGCATCTTATTCCGGTATCCCCCTGACCCATCGTGATTATGCGCAATCGGTTATTTTCATCACGGGTCATCTTAAAGACGGCACACTAAATATCAACTGGCAACCATTGGTACAGGAAAATCAGACCATCGTTTTTTACATGGGCCTCACCGCCATCAATGAAATTCGTACACAATTGATCAAGCATGGTATGGACAAAGACATGCCCGCTGCACTGATCGAACAGGGCACCACCCGAAATCAACATGTACATCGTGGTACGATCTCAACACTACCTGATATTGTGAACGAATCTGATGTGCGTGCGCCGACCTTGATTATCATTGGCAAGGTAGTCGAATTAAGAGACAAACTTGACTGGTATGAGCCAGCAAAACACACACAGAATACAGAATTTTCAAAACATAAAAACTAATCGCCAGATACATAATTTGCGACAGGTTTTTTATTTAAAGCAAGTGATGACCATGAGTAAGAAAGAGACTGATTTTTTTATTGAAGAGACAGGTTGTGAGTCTGACGCACTGTTTTCATTGCAAGTGCTGGATGACAGCATGGAGCCCGAATTTCCAACAGGCTGCGTTATTATTATTGACCCGGCCAACACGATAAAAAATGGCAGCTTCGTCCTCGCCAATCCGAATGATGAATATATCTTTCGTCAGCTATTAATTCAGGAAGACCGATATTATTTAAAACCCATGCGCGAAAGCTATCCTGTCATGGAAATTTCCGGGCTGGATGTGATTCGAGGCGTAATCGTTCAGCGAGCCGGGAAACGACGTAAAGACCACAAACATTACGTTTAATGCGTTTGTTTAATGCTACTGATTGAGGTTTTCAGACTGAGGTTAGGCAGCTTCACTATCTTCCCACACCCCTCCCTGAACGCTTTGCAAAACTTTATGCATTGACTGCCTGACCAGGTCGTACCAGTCCGTGCCTTTTTTTGCTTCAATACTGTCAAGGTAAATTACTTTTACCGTGCCAGGATTATGTGTAAATTCCAGTGAGTCCATAATCGGGCGCGTGCCTGTCAATACGACAGGTTGCACCCGTGCATTAACGCGTTCTGCCGTAAGTTTTGCACCCAGCTTGAAAGGCAGCAACCTTGTACCATCGCTACGCGTACCTTCAGGAAAAATGGCAATCGGCCGGCCTTTTTCAAGTCTGTCGGCCGCTTCTTTTAAAAGCGTGGTCAAACCTGAGCGGTCTTCGCGATCGATAATAATCATATCCGGGGCCTTTAAAATATGTCCGTAAAAAAACATGTCAGCAATTTCTTTTTTTGCGACCCAGGCAAGATTACGTTTGTGTAAAGATTCGATTAACATGATATCGAGTAGACTTTGATGATTCATCAACAGCATGTCCGCATCCGGATCCTGCTCGCCCTGCACTTCAATCTTTATTCCCAGTATTTTTATCTGCAAGGTCGACCAGCCAGTGCGTATTTTATGACTGATTGCTGGTTTCTTTTTAAAGACATACATCAAAATAATTACAACCGGTACGGTTAAAATAAAATTAATTAAAATCAGGCCCGCACGTACTTTTGCAAAAAACTTCTTTGATTCCATTGTCAGGGCTGCATCTGCTCGGGTTTTATCGGTGGCTCCAGGAACTCGGCCGCCTCATCACCGTCAACCTGCTTCCCGTTTTTATCATAGAGCGGCAGGTCGGAATCATTCCAGCCCTTGACGCCCAGTTTCAGTGAAACAACATTTTCATACCCCATCCATTGCATCGTTTGTGCGGCTAATACACTACGCTTGCCGGAACGGCAGATGGTAATAATTGGACGGCTGCGCGCCTCAACCAGCTCCGGTACAGTCGCATCAAAATTATATTCGCAAGCCGTTTCCAGTATGCCACGCGGCACGTTCATGGAACCCTTGATTTTCATGGTATCAAAACCACAGGCTTCACGCACGTCCAGCAATAACAGTTCTTTTTGTTCCGCGATCAATTCTTCCAGATCCCAGGGGAATATTTCATCAACTGTTTCAAGCGCTTCTTCAATCAGCTGCTCCAGTGTTTTACCCTGCATGCGTCAATCTCCTTCCTGAGGCGCAACATAATTCGGATCATTCGGATTCAGAAAAATAAATTCAGCATTTCCAGATTCAAGTTCTGCATAATCAAGCGTTGTTCCTTTTAGTAGCTGAAAACTTTGTGGCGCGACGACAATATCAACACCAGCCGATGAGAAAGTTTGATCTTCGGGATGGCTGGCGTCGTCAAAACCCATGCCATAGTGAATGCTGCCATCCGGCATTTTTTGTGCTGCCAGTCTGAGTGGTAAATTCTGCATGTTACCCTGCTCTGCGGACAGGCGGATTTGTGCTGCGGCTTTTTCAGTTACTTTAATCATCGATTATTCCTGTTTCGTACAAACTCAAGAAAATGTTGTGTCCAGTGGTACCGGCTTGTATCTCGCAGATGCGTATAACTGGCGAGGAGATTTTTATAAACAATACCGTCATGCTTGCCATCAATCCCGGTGCCACGCAATACTTTATAAGCAAATTTTAAAGGCTGGTCTATATTTTCCAACCTGGAGTAGTGAAACTCGTGAGCCGGTACCTCCTTCGGGTAATCAGAGAAATCATTGCTCCAAAGTGCATCGTCCAGGCGTTGTAATTTTGCATAGCCTCTACCTGCCGGTCGATCAGACATAACGGTATCAGCCTGTAAGACGCCCGCCATTTCATGGCTGCGGCCGGCCCATTGAATATTTCGAGTCAGATACATTAATCCACCACATTCTGCGTAAACGGGTAGTCCATTTTCTATTTGTGTTTTCACGTGATTCCGAAGGGTTTGATTAGCCGCAAGCTTTTCTGCCTGTGTTTCAGGAAAACCACCGCCAATAAATAAACCATCAATCTCTGGTAAGGCTTTATCTTCGAGCGCGTTAATGAATACAAGCTCTGCACCCTGTTTCTGTAATGACTCGAGGTCATCCGGATAATAAAAACCAAAAGCCGCATCACGAAAAATTCCGATTCTGACTCTAGCTTTTTTATCAAGGTTCAAAGCACTGTCTTCGTAGGGTAGTTTCTGCACCCTGGTGCCGATCTCCAGAATAGTATCCAGGTCAATATCGGTAGAAACGATTTTGGCCAATGTAGAAATTATTTTTTCTGCCTTGCCTTCCTCATTACTGGGAATCAGACCTAGATGACGTTCTTTGATTTCCAGATCGGGGTTTTTTCTCACCACACCCAACACAGGAATATCAGTGTAATACTCAACCACTGCACGTAATTTTTGTTCGTGGCGTTCGCTTGCCACCTTGTTTAAGATAACGCCTGCAATTTGCAAGTCAGTATCAAATTTTTCATAGCCCTGGAGCAAAGGCGCAACCCCACGGGTAATACCTGAGCAATCAATGACAAGAATAACGGGTGCTGCGAGAAGTTTTACCAACGCCGCATTGCTGTCCAGCCCCTGGATATCTACGCCATCGTATAATCCCTTGTTGCCTTCGATGAGAGAAAAATCGGCTCCGCGCGAATAGCTAGCAAAAAGATCCGTAATTTCTTTATGCGCCATGGTGTGAAAGTCAAGGTTGTAGCAAGGTCTCTGTGTTGCCTTCTCAAGCCACTTAGGATCGATATAATCCGGCCCTTTTTTAAAACACTGTACCGTTAAACCCTTCCGCGAGAAAGCAGCAGATAATCCAATCGATAATGTGGTTTTACCCGATGATTTATGCGCTGCGGAAATATAGATTCTAGCCTGCATTTCTCACCACCGTTTGTAGCGAGACGGTTCAAGGGTGTGCGCTGGCCGGTTTTTGTGACCGAGGTGCGCACAGGCATAGTCGACACTATGTTGAGCACGCCGACCGAACAAAAACCGGTCAGGGCGCTCCATTGGGGCGTCGCAGTACGACTGCATGGATGCAGGAGGTAGGGCAACGCATGGAGCGGTTGCCGAGAAGGGTGCTGAGAAATGCAGGCTAGACATTACGCTGCAGATTGAAAACAAAAAAGCCGGCAAACAAACCGGCTTTTTTGTTTTTGTATTTTGAAATAACTAGCCAGCTTCTTTCTCAGTGACGAAATGCGGATCAATGACATTGTCAGCAAGACTTTCAGGCAGAAATCGCAAAACCTTTATGGCAAAAGTAACCGCTAGTAACGCAACGGCAACACCGCCAAAGCCAAGCAGCGCCTCAGGTAATGTAGGTGAATACTGTCCAACCACGCCATCAAAGAATGTACTACTGACCTCCATGCCAGGGAACATGACCAGGGGATATGCCTGGCCGCCAATAAGGATGACGTATATCTGGGCCATCCCGCCAATAATAACGAGAATACTTGCCAGAATAATCATTGCTCTAGATTTGCTAAGCGATGTAAAAAGTATCACCAGCGGCAAGATGCTACCAAGACCAATCTGCACAACCCAGAACAGGAATGTGTAAATACCGCCATCCATCAGAATAAATTTTTCTACTCCATGATGCTCGGTAGCGTAAAGACTGGTCAGGTGTTTTACCACAACAAAATATAGAACGGCGGCAACAAAAACACCGAGCAGGTTTTTCAGGCGATTAACAACGATATCGCCGAGAGGTCTACCTGTCCATCGATATGCGTAGAGCAGCACAAGCAGGTAGATCGCAAGGCCAAAAGAGAACGACATGATGACAAACATTGGCGCCATAATTGCGGCATCAAAATGTTGCTTAGCAACCAAAAAACCAAAGATTGATCCGGTACCAGTGGTCAGCGCCAGCCGCCAGATAAATGCAAAGATGCCCACCTTTCTTGAATGCTCGTATACAGTTCTGTCCATCATGGTCCAGATGTACACAGCCACAATCGCAAAGAAACCAGTATAGAGGTAGATGTTCCAGGCAAAAATAGATTTGAAGTTGTAATAAGTCATCGCGACGATTAAACGATCAGGATGGCCAAGATCAAGCACCAGCACCATCAATCCACCAGCCAGCAGAACGATTGCAAGTATGGCGGATAAACGCGCCAGTGGTTTGTAAAGATATTTCTTGAAAACAGAACCGATTGAAGCGACATTAAGGGCGCCTGATGCGGCCACAATCAGAAATATTGCAAACACATGCGGCATACCCCAGACGATCTGGTTGTTCATGCCGGTCACCCAGTGTCCGTGGTGTTCCATGTAATAGGCTGCGCCCAGGCCAATGGCTACCACCAAACCCAATATTGCAACAAGCGCGTAAAAGCCAACGCTGTTACCGTCAATTGTGCTGTAATGAATTTTCTTTTTCATCTATCAGGATACTCCCCAGTAGCGAACACCTGGATTCAAACCCAGATCAGCCCTAATTTGCGTACCACCATATTTTTTCAGGGATTTTGAAATCCTGCTGTTGGGGTTTTTCAAGTCCCCGAACACTATAGCCTCGTGACCATCATTGATGCAGGCTTCTGCGCAGGCAGGCACAGCATCTTCACCATCCTTGTCAACACGGTGAACACAGAGCGTGCAGCTTTCAACTGTACCTTTACCGCGCGGCGCATAAGGCATCTGGTCATCAGTATCTTCATGGATGAAGGATCTCGCCTTATAAGGGCAGGCCATCATGCAGTAACGGCAACCAATACAAATATGCTTGTCGACCAACACAATGCCATCAACTCGCTTGAAGGAGGCACCTGTGGGACAGACATCCACACAAGGAGCCGTTTCACAATGCTGGCACATCATGGGTAGAGTAAAGCTATAGCCAGTCGAACGATTTTTCACGCTGACTTTACGGATCCATTGGGCATCTGTTTCAGGGCGACCATGTCCTTCAAGATTGTGTTCCTTATTGCAGCCATCTACACAGGCGGTACAACCTTCAGCACATTTATTGGCATCGATTAACATGCCCCAACGCTGTGCTGAAGAGACGGGTTCGTCTGCCGGTTTTGCCTGTGCCTGATGCAGAATAACGCCAGGCGCAAGTGTCACTGCAGCTGTTACAGCTGCTGTTTTCTGAATGAAGCCACGGCGTGCTGAATCAACCGTTTCTTCAAGTGGTGTTTTAATTTTGGAGCTCATTACAGTTTACCGCCTTCTTCCTGCTTTTCCAGCACAACCAGGTTGTCAGTTACTTCTGTATGATAATTAGCATTGCCTGCCGAAAGCATTGACGGTCGTACAGGATTGTCATTATGGCACTGAAAACAGTCAATTTTGACCGCCGCATAACTGTGGCAACTGCTACAGAAATGATCGTTACTGCCTGCACTTGGGTAGCTGCCATCTTCGCGCGGTGCAACATGGCAATTGATACATTCCTCAAAACTGTGCTTTCGGGTACGAACCCCTGCATGTACTGTCTCATCCCTTTGATGGAGAATATATTCCATGTGATTCTTGCGCATGTCGGCAACTGGTTCCACACAGGCCTGGGTGTCACTAAACTGACGAACTGCCTTGGGTGGCTCAGGTGGCTGGCCGCCACAAGCCGCCAGCAATAAAGCCAGCAGCAGCATGATCAATACCTGTGCACTATGACATTTCATAATCAGTACCCGTACAGGTTTACTCACCCAACGCCATATCGATGTAACCAGTCGGACAGACATCTGCACAGATGTGGCAACCCACACAACGCGAGTAATCAGTCGCGACATAACGACCCGTTGTGGATTGATCCTTGGGTACGCGATAAACCGCATCCTGTGGGCAATAAATCACACAGTTATCACACTCGAAGCACATGCCACAACTCATGCAGCGATCGGCTTCTGCCTTTGCTTCTTCCTCTGGCAGCGGGATAATCCTTTCTTCAAAATGTCCGATGACCTGTTCAGCGCTGGGTACCTGCTCAGCACGTTTATGCCGCGGCTCATATTCAAAGTGACCGAGGAACATTTCCGTCGAGGCAATTACTTCATGCTTGGCGCGATCTTCATAGTTGTGAACTGCAAAATCCGCATCATTAGTGCCACGTATTTCGCCACGATGGTCGTAACTTGCAGGTGTTAATCCAGCTTCATTCAGCTTCTGCAGAAGGTCGAACTGGTGCTTGTCCACCTTGGGACGCTTTTTCTGTTTTTCATGCTTCAAATAATGATCAATGCTTTCAGCAGCAATAGATGCCTGCCCGATCGCTGTGGTCAGTAAGTGTGGACGAACGATATCACCTGCTACAAAATGACCTTCTTTGCCCGGCACCTGATAGAACTGATCAGAATCGATCAGGCCTTTATCGTTACCGTACTCTTCCACGCCTTCCAGGTCGCCGGTCTGACCAATCGCAGAAACGATTAGATCACACTCGATGATCTGCTCAGTACCTTCGATAACCTCTAGCGGAAATACAGGGGAATCACCTTCTATCTTGCACTGCGCTACCTTAAGCCCAGTGGCGCGACCGTCATCACCCATAATAACCTCGACTGGCATATAGCCATCAAGAATCGTCACGCCTTCTTCCAGCGCATCCATGATTTCATGTTCAGCCGCTGTCATATTCGCCTTGGGGAAGAGAGATGTAAGGGTCACATCCGCGCCTTCTTTTTGCGCAATTTCAACTGCATCATGCGTGACATAACCCAACACCACACCTTCAGCATGTTCTTTGCTATCTTTCGGATGCGGGTTTTTAATCGCGCCAAGACGACGTGCAACAGATACAACGTCAATGGAAGTATCACCACCACCGACACAAACGACGCGCTTTGCCGTCACTTGCATATCACCCTTGTTAAAGGCTTCAAGGAACTGCACACCGGTTACACAGTTCTTCGCTTCTGAACCAGGAACAGGTAAAGCACGACCATTTTTACAACCAATAGCCCAGAGGATTGCATCGTAATCTTTTTCCAGATCCTCAACACTGATGTCCTTACCAACACGGGTATTCAGACGTATCTCAATGTCGCCCATATCAACAATGCGCTGAATTTCAGCCGCGAGGTAATCACGCGGCACACGATAACCCGGGATACCGTAACGGAACATGCCACCAAGTTCCGCGTGGTCATCAAATACTGTTGAGGCGTGCCCAATTCGGCGCAGCTGGTAAGCTGCTGCAAGGCCTGCTGGTCCGCCACCGATGATGGCAATTTTTTTACCGGTTAAAGGTGCACCTGCTTCAAACTTGAGGTTATTTTCGCGCGCTGTATCACCAATAAACTGTTCAACAGCATTAATCCCAACAAAGTCATCGACTTCATTACGGTTACAGCCGTCTTCACAAGGCGCTGGGCATACCCGACCCATCATCGCAGGAAAAGGGTTGGCGTCTGTTAAACGGCGGAAGGCGTATTCCTGCCAGTCCATCTCACCCGTTGGTTTTTCAATACCTCGAACAACCTGCAACCAGCCTCGAATATCCTCTCCCGAGGGACAACTCCCCTGACAAGGTGGGGTGCGGTGCACGTACGTGGGACATTTATGGGAATGATCTTCATTGAAGATTGCTTCCTGCCAGTTGCCCCATTTGTTGTCACCATCTTCAAACTTACGAAACGTATGTTTCATTTCATCTTTTGAAGTTGCCATTTTTGTCTCCTCTCAGGGAAATCGTTGCTCGATTTCTTTAAGCTAAATAATAATAAAATAAATTCAAATTGACGATCAGGCAGCCTCGTCTTCGACCTCTTCGTCATCAGACTTTTGACCACTCAACATAAGCGCATCACCAACCAACTGATGCACACTGATTACCTGGTCCATCGTAAAACCATAATACGGAAATACTTTCGAAAACTGTGTCTTACAAATCGCACAAATGGCTGCCATGTGCGTCACGCCATGCTCTTCCACAACATTCTTTACAGCACTCATTCTTGGCTCTGCACCCTTGACTCTGATTTCCATCAGGTCATCGGTTAAAAGACCACCGCCGCCGCCACAACAGAAAGTGCTGTCATGAATCGTATCCTGTTGCATATCATAAAAATTGTTACAAACAGCTTTGATGACATCCCGGGGTATCGTGAACTGTCCGCCTGGTTTATCTCCCATGCGGGATCCACGCGCAATATTGCAGGAATCATGGAAGGTAAGAACCTTGTCATCATTCAACGATTTATCAATATTGAGTTTGCCTTTCTCAAGCAGATCATGCGTGTACTCAAGAATATGCTGTGGCACTGGATAATTTGGATCGAGAAAATCGAACGGTCCAGCCAGTGTATTGAGAAAGCTGTAGGCAACACGCCAGGCATGACCGCACTCACCAAAGATAATGCGCTTGACACCCAGATCCAGTGCGGCTTTACGAACACGCAAAGCAACTTCTCGCATGTTTTCGTAACTGCCGATAAACATACCAAAGTTGGCTGCTTCACTGGCATAAGAACTGATTGTCCAGTTTGCTCCGGCCTCATGAAATACTTTTGCGTAGCCAATCAGGCCATCAACATGAGGCTCCGCGAAGAAATCAGCAGAAGGCGTAACCAGAAGAATGTCCGCACCCTTCACGTCGAGCGGCAGTTTTACCGCAACGCCCGTTTCGTCTTCAATATCTTCTTCGATACCTTCGAGCGTATCCGCCAGGGCAGCCTCGGGCAGCCCAAGGTTATTACCGATTTTGAAAACCTTACCGATAATTTCATTACAGTATTTCTGGCCGACACCAACCTTGTCCATGATCTCGCGAGCCGCCATGGAAATTTCTGCGGTATCGATTCCATAAGGGCAGAAGACTGAGCAACGGCGACATTGTGAACACTGATGGAAGTAGCTGTACCACTCATCCAGAACGTCCTTGGTCATGTCAACTGCGCCGACCAGCTTGGGGAAATATTTACCGGCAAAGGTATAGTAACGACGATAAACCTTGCGCAATAAATCCTGTCTGGCGACCGGCATATTTTTCGGGTCTGCAGAACCAAGGAAGTAATGACACTTGTCAGTACAGGCACCACATTTCACACAGCTATCAAGAAAAACTTTTAGCGAACGGTATTTTTTCGTCAGGTCGCCCAATTCTTTTACAGCGACTTGCTCCCAGTTTTCCACCAGTTCACCGGGAAAACTCAACTGCTGTTGGAATTCTTCCTTGGCGACATAGGGTTTACTGTGCGCCATCACGTCTTCCTGCAATATAGGAATGACGGGATATTCTTTCAGTTCTGGTACGTCAAAATCAGCCACAACAAACCTCAATATTGAACGATGTCAATTCAACCCTCAGCATAGTCAATCTCTTTCAAGCTTGGCAGCCCAGGGAGCCAGATGACGTTTCTCGCGTGGGTTATCAACCTGGTTTCTGGTCGGACTAAAAAATATACCCGGTGCATGCAACAGTTTCGAGAACGGAAACACGATCATCAGAACTGCGACCAAAGCAAGATGTATCAGTAATACTGGATCACCTGGCAGTACTTGCAGATCAAATGTCATCAGGCCGATAAAAAATGACTTCACCTGAAGTACGTCGGTATGCGATACAAATTTTATCGCCAAACCACTGAGACCGATTCCGACCAGCAATGCCAGCATCAGGTGATCAGACGGATTTGTAATGTATCGAATACGTTCGACAAATATTCTACGCGCCCACAACCCAGCAAGCCCTATAACCATGGCAAACCCAGCGTATTTCCCGAAAGGCTGAATAAGATTCACCCACCACCAGACAGGATCAGTGACATAACGCAGATGTCTGAGCAATACCAGCAGTAGCGCAAAATGGAAAATCCAGCCAAATAACCAGATCCATTTATTTGCCCTGAACAGGCTATAGAATAGAGCAACTTCCTTTGCCATTCTGACAATTACACCCATCCTTGTGACAGGCGCTGGAGTTGTAGGGATTTTCAGAGGCGCAGGCGTCTTCGCATAGATAATTACTTTATTCGCGACACCCAGAATCAGAATTGCTGTTGCCGCATAATAAAGAATTGTGTAGACAATCGAAATTGCAGACATTCAAAATCTCCAGATTCAATCTGAACCATTATTTGGTGTGTCCTCGTTTCAACCACACAACAGAGAAGACACAACAAATAATAAGCTTATATGTAGAGGGTTTTAAACACCCTCTACATATATGACGTCACGAGATTAGACGCAGCCAGTCGGCTTCGGCAGACCTGCATACTTACAGGCTTGCTTACCAGGGCCATAAGGAAACAATGAATACAGATATTTACTATTACCCTTGTCTTTGCCCATACGCTTACCGACCGCCTTGGTCAACACGCGTACAGCTGGAGCAATCTGAAATTCTTCATAATACTCGCGTAGGAAGTTAATGATATCCCAGTGCTCATCAGTCAATTCAAGGTCATCTTCTTTCGCCATAACAGTCGCCACATCAGGCTCCCATTCATTCAGGTTTGCGAGGTAACCCTCTTCATCTGTTTCCAGTGTTTTACCGTTTACTTCTATAGGCATCATCAATCTCCTGCAATTAAAATTAAAACCGTATCTATCAGAGCCAAGCCTGAACTTTATCGTGCTCGGTGACAAGATCCACAAAACCAGCGTAATCAACCACTTTGACACCATCAATCAGTCGATCTTCGCTAATACCCCGAGCCTGCATATCAGGGCCGAGAATATACAGGGCAACACCATTTGTTGCCGCTACCTTTTCAGAAAAAGCTGTTCCTTTCATCGCGCCGTACACGCCATCTTCAATCATCAGGATTGAGCTGTCACCATTGACATGGTTCAGGCAGGCTTCAAATGAAGTCTTTTCAAAAGGTGATTTGTTTATTGTATGTAACATTGACATTTGCGCTACCTCAAAAGCTCATTAACACGTCTTGCTGATCCATTACATCCGCCATTTCCTTGCGACTAACAACCTTAATCGATGGCTTTTCAGCCCAGTCGTCGTCCTCATCCTCGTATTTTATGTCCATCAGGTCGTCCAGAGTGAGACCACGCTCATCCAGAGATTCCTGCTCAACATAGAGCTTGGTAATATCATAATCGCCCAATGCGTTATACACTGGCGAGAAGTTCTTCATGCCAATACCGTCTGTTTTTGTGCCTTTCATAATCTGGTAAACACCATCATCAACAAAGGCAAGGCTTACGTCCTGATCAAATGCGGCTGAAATCAAAACAACTTCAAGTGATTCCAGTGCATAAATCGTGCCGTAAGGCGCTTTCCGATTAACATACATAAATTTTTTAACATCAGACATTTTGCTGCTCCTTAATCACCAAATACGACCAGACGATCGGACTCAATACCCGCTTCAACGAGCTGCCCAAGTCCTGAAATCCTGAAGCCAGGCGCTATATTATTACCGTCTTTACCCTGGCGCTCAGCTTCATTCTCATCAAGAATGCCGCGACGCTGGGCAGCTGCGATACAAACAACCAAATCAAGCTCATGCTCTGCCTGTAGCGCTGTCCAGGACTCCTGAAGGTTCCGGTCATCCTGTGGTGGCACAGTAAAACGCGTACCATTGTTCACGCCATCATGGTAGAAAAAGACACGGAATATTTCGTGACCTTTTTCTAATGCAGCTTTGGTAAACAGCAATGCTGAATCTGAGGCCTGGTGCTGATAAGGCCCCTCATTGACTAATACTGATAACTTCATCTATTCAAAACCTCTGAATTGAGTTAGAAACGGATATGCGTAGAAGCATTCAGGCTGTTACGCGCACCACGCCAGTTATCGATATGGTATTTCGTGAACGGCAGACCAGTCACTTCAAAGAAACGTGGCCAACCAATTCTCTCCACCCACTCATTAATACGCTCCCAGTCTTTTGCACCTTCTTTATAGGCATCAAGAATGCGCTTAACGATGGCTGTTGCTTCAGGCCAACGCGGTGGGTTGTTAGGAATACCGGAGGCGACCAGTTTCTGGAAGGTCGGCTTGCCACGGGCGTTAGAGTGGTTACCACCGATCCAGATTGCCAGCTTGGAATGCTCGGCATCGTTGATTTGCATGGGCGGACAAGGCGGGAAACAGGCACCACAACAGATGCATTTCTTCTCATCAACTTCCAGTGATGGCTTGCCATCAACCAGCGCTGGACGAATCGCAGCCACTGGGCAACGCGCTACAACCGAGGGACGCTCACAAACGTTCGCGACTAAATCATGGTTAATTTTGGGCGGCTTGGTGTGTTGAACGTTAATTGCAATATCACCCTGCCCACCACAGTTGATCTGGCAGCAAGAAGTCGTGATATGGACACGGTTAGGCATATTCCAGGCTTTGAATTCGCCAATCAGCTCATCCATCATGGACTTCACTACACCAGACGCATCAGTACCTGGAATATCGCAGTGCAGCCAACCCTGTGTATGCGAAAGAGAGGTTACAGAGTTACGCGTACCACCCACCACAAATCCAGCTTCTTCAACAGCCTCGATTAATGGCTGAACCTTTGCTTCATCGTCAACAACATATTCAATATTGCTTCGCAGCGTAAAGCGGATGTAGCCATCGGCATACTTATCACCAATATCACATAGCGTACGCAGTGAAAAAACATCAAGAATACGTTGTGTACCAACTTTTACAGTCCAGAGCTTCTCACCGCTCTTGGCATGGTGCAGCAGCACACCGGGTTGAGGGTCTTCATGGTAGGCCCACTGACCAAAGTTTCGACGCATAGTCGGATGCATATACTGGAAACCGTCAGGGCAGCCAGATTCAATAGGTTCGCGCATCTCAGCCATAATACTCTCCTGGAAGAATAAATTTTATTTCGGGTATAGTTAAGCGGTGGAGCACCTGGGTGCTCCACCCGATATCAATTAAATCAGCTCGCAGCAGCCTTTTCTTCCTGCTTGCGTTGATACCACTTCTCGGCTTCCTCGTCCCAGCCGTCCATACGGACATAGGAACTCTGGCGAGGATGAGAAATCATGTGTGGGTCCACATCGACACCGATACCTTCGAGGAAGTTAACCAGGCCGATTCGCTCGATCATTTCACCGCAGCGCTCGTGCTCCAGACCGTTTTCCGCCCAGAAATCTATGATTTCTTCAGCAAGCTCAACAATCTTCTCGTAATCTTCTTCCGTATCCAGCTTCATGAAAGGAATCACAACGGTGCCCATGAGGTCACCAATTTTCAGGGTGCGCTTGCCACCGACCAGAATCGTGACACCACGATCATCACCCGGGCTGATCGCCTTGGGCACTACATTCATGCAGTGCATCGAACGCACGCATTTGCTGTCATCAGCGATTAATGAGTCATCATCTGCCAGCGCAAGACTGTTGGACACGCAACGTGTAATCACATTATCTATCACATGCTGACGACCTTTTTCTTTAACAAAGGCCTTCCAGGCATCCTGATCGACTTTTTTGTGGTCACGCCATGTGCCGATAATTGCAAAGTCAGAACGCTCAATCGCATTCTGGCAGTCGTTCGGGCAACCAGAGACTTTAAACTTGAACTTATATGGCAGCGCAGGACGATGCACATCATCAGTAAAGTTGTTCAGCAGATGAAGATGTGTTGCGTGCTCGTTGACACAGGATTGCTCGCAACGAGCAGATCCGACACAGGACATGCCAGTACGAACACAGGGGCCAGCGCCACCCAGGTCCCAGCCATATTCATTGATTTCATCAAAGAAATGCTGGGTGCCTTCGGTCGTGGTACCGATAAACATGATGTTTCCGGTCTGACCATGGAAAGTTTGCAGGCCAGAACCATGCTTTTCCCAGCTGTCAGCCAGCTTGCGCATCATGTCAGTCGTGTAATAGTTGCCTGGTGTAGGCTGTACACGCAGAGTATGGAATTCTTTGGACTCAGGGAATGCGTCACCGACTTCAGAGAAACGTGGAATGATGCCACCACCGTAACCAAAGACGGAAACCGTGCCACCTTTCCAGTAACCTTTGCGCGTCTCGTAAGAATGCTCCAACTGACCTAACAGCGAATTGGTTACCTGACGGATACGTTCATCAGGATGGTCGTCACGCAGACGTTTGATTCCTGATACAAAACTGGGCCATGGGCCGTTTTCCAGCTCGTCCAGCATAGGCGTTTCATGAATTTTACTTGCCATAGCTTTAGCTTCCCCCTACAAAAAGTTTAAAGTCTATAAATTATCCTACAAAGAGCCCTGAAATAACAAAAGGCTATGGATGTACAATGGGTATCCAGCACAGCCTTTAAGTTTGGTTCCGACTCAAAATTCTGGAGCGCAATCCTGCCACAGACGCACCGCTCAAAGCAATTCTTTTTACTAAAATTCAGGATATCTGCGCAAAAAGTACAACGCTTACCCAAACCAAGGCTTATTAGTATATCATTATAGGGTTATAGAATCCACGAAGGTCGTTAGTTTTTTGCTTATTATTATTTAACATACTGAATTTACTGTAAAAATTATTTTCTTTATTTATTAACTCGGATGCAAACAACTCAATCAAATTATCCTGTCGGCAGCTCATTTAACCCCGGCAATCAGGCTGGCTACGAGCGTTGGCGTGCGGAAAAACTAAACAGTTATCCCAACAACAACACCGATGTCATGGTATCCATCAAAGACCCGGGCAATCTAACACAGAATGAACTTGAAAAACTTCAGGCGGTTTGTGCGAGATTTAATTTTGCGATTTACACAACGACAAATAAAACACCCGTTAGCAAAGACTCAATTCGCAGGCTTTGTGATGCACTTGGCCTGAACCGGCTGGACAGGCACCTTTACGCCGGCGAGGATGGTATCAGCGCAATTCAGGCTACCGGGAATAGACGGCAAGGGGAATACATCCCTTATACAAAACATCGTATCCGCTGGCATACAGATGGTTATTACAATCAAAGTGCTCAACAAATTAAAGGTATGGTTCTGCATTGTGTTGCACCGGCGGCACGGGGTGGAGAGAATATGCTGCTGGATCACGAGATTGCATACATCATGCTACGGGATGAAAACCCGGCCTTTATTGACGCGCTGATGCAGTCCGACGCACTGACTATTCCGGCCAATATCGTCGATGGGAAAATAATAAGAGAAGCCGTCACCGGCCCGGTGTTTTCAGTTGATCCACAGACTGGCACATTACATATGCGCTATTCAGCCCGGCAGCGTAACATTGAGTGGAAAAATGATGCGACAACCCTGGCCGCAGCTGAATTCCTCCAGCACTTATGGGACAACCCCCCAGAATATGTTTTTCACCACAGGCTTGAGGCGGGTCAGGGTCTGGTCAGCAATAACATCCTCCATGGCCGGGAGGCTTTTGAGGATGACAGAGGCAGTACAACTCGCCTGCTCTACCGAGCCCGTTCTTATGACCGCATAACGGGAACGGATACTCGCACCGAGGCGATAGCAAACAGTAAAATTAGATTATGATATTTTTATTCATACGAGGTTGCACATGCTTGTTCTGAGTGAAATCCTGATGCAGGAACATGAGATGGCATCATTTTCTGAGTTGGTGGATTTAATCAAACAAAAAGCGCAGGCGGGTGAAATCTTTTTTCAGCCAGATGTGATGCCGCCCTTCAGCGACACACCGCCTGACTGGGAAGTCCTGCTTGAAAATGCTTTCACCTCTGCTGGACGGTAGATTATGCTCTGGAAAGAAGACGAATCAGCAACGGACGAATTCAAGGTTTCTGACGAAATCACAGATTTGGTCTATGCCATACAGTGTCGGTCCGTGCCTGTCGATCATGCCCATGCTTTGAGTCACGCAATCCACCGCGCCCTGCCCTGGTTTACTGACGAGCCTGATGCCGGCATGCATATGATCCATATCTCCGAAGCAGCTAACGGCTGGTCACGCCAGGACAATCCAGACACTGAACTTCTGCTTTCACGGCGCTCCAGGCTGATTCTCCGCTTACCCAAACATCGCCTTGATGATGCCAGGCAGCTAACCGGCATGAAACTGGATATAGCAGGCAATACAATGATGGTAGGGAAAAGTAGCGTCAAGCCATTCAGCCCGTTATCAACATTGTTTTCGCGCTACGTACAAAGCGCAGATATTGACAACGAAGAACAATTTCTTAACTATATCGTCCCTGAATTAGAGGCATTACTCAATACTGAGGTACGTAAAATCCTGTGTGGCAAGTCACATACGCTTAACACACCCGAAGGGCCAATCAGGACCAAAAGCGTCATGGTCGCGGATCTCTCACCTGAATCGGCCATTTTGCTACAGCAAAAAGGACTGGGAGCAGGACGAAAAATCGGCTGTGGACTGTTTATTCCCCACAAGGGAATCAAGGCGGTCAAGGACACTCACTAACAAACTTTTGTAACTTTAATCTTCTGACAGGAGACAATACTTATGGGCTTAGAGGTTAACGGTAAAACAATAGAAACCAATGAAAATGGTTATATGGCCAATCTGGAAGACTGGAATAAAGATGTCGCGGAAGCAATCGCCAGCAAAGAAGGTATCGAGCTGACAGATCGCCACTGGGATGTGATCAACTACCTCAGAGATGAATACGTCGACAACAACGGCAACCAGCCTAACAATCGCGTCATGGTCAAAGAGCTGGGAAAAAGATGGGGTGAAAAAATCAACACCAAAACCTTGTTTGATTTATTCCCCGGCACGCCCAGCAAGCAGGCTGGAAAAATCGCCGGTCTGCCCGAAAGCATGCGCAAGGGCGGGTATTAATCACCATTCTAAATGCGTCTACTGTCAAGTCAGATCGACTTCATGTATGATGCACCACATTAATTTCAAGAGTTTTATTTGGAGATATTAAAATGAGCGAAAAGGCAAAACTGATTAAAGAAATGCTCGAAATGCAAAAGAAATTCATCGATTACGAGCACAAAAACGGCGTAGACCCGAAAGATTACTTCGCCCCTGAAAGCGGCCACACACTGGACGGCTATCGTCAACAATACAATGACATGGCGATGAAACTGGTGGATATGGCCCACGAAGACAAAGGCTCACACCGCTAAAAAACTTTCATGCTTTCACAAAAAAGGCCGCTTCTTGCGGCCTTTTTTATTTCAGATCTAAACTTCTGACCACATCCGCAATAAATTCACATAAGCCGTACTGACTTTACCCGTCTCATCAGCATCAGGTTGTGTTTTCAGCAGCTTGTCCCTCGCTGTACCCAGCTCATAAAGCAGTTCCCGCCTCGCCGGATCCCGAATCATACTTTGCGTCCAGGTCACTGCGACCAGCCTTTCGCCCTGCGTCACTTTCTGAACACTGTGCCAGCTTGAGGACGGATAAACGACGGCATCACCAGCAGGCAACTTGACTGTTTTCTCGCCAAAAGGCGTATTAATTTGTAATTCCCCACCTTCATATTCATCAGGCTGATTCAGAAAAACCGTGGTCGATACATCAGAACGATAACGCCCGGCTATAGGCCCCATCACCGGATCATCTACATGATTGCCATATCCCATACCCTCTGTGTAACGCGCATAAAATGGGGTGGCAACACGATAGGGAAATACCGCTGCCTGATATTCAGGGTGCTGCAACAGACTATTCATAACCAGATGGTTCAACCGGTCCAGCGAACTATCACTTGCTTTTACTTCCTGGTTATTTTTAACCCGCCTGGCTTCCAGCCCAGCAGATAATTTTCCATCCACAAATTCTGCCTGTCGCAGCAGTGAACTGATCTGTTGTAGTTGTCGAGCGTTCAGAACATCTTGAATGATGAGATACATAGAAACCTGCCAATGTCTTTTTCTGTAAAAAATATGCTATCAAGCGTGGCCTTTAAAACTATATTTTTCCCATTGCGAATTATCAATGAGTCAGTCAGCAATTGTGATTACTATCGCGTTTTCTATCAACTTAAAAAGGGAAAATATGAAAAAATTACTGACTGCTTCGATTCTTGCCTCAACACTACTAGGCGCTGGAACGATCCACGCTGAACAAGGCAAAGGTCTCAACGTAACCGTAACCTCAGCCGATCGGCAAACGCAGATGATGGCAATGGTGTTATCGGTTCAAACTTTGAAAAAGCATGGCAAAGAGGTCAACATGGTGCTTTGTGGCCCCGCAGGAGAACTGGCGCTCAAGTCAACTAAAACCGAGGCCTTTAAACCCTCAGGAAAATCACCCACCATGCTGCTTAATGCACTACTGAAAATGGGCGCTTCAGTGAAAGTCTGCCCACTCTATTTGCCCAATGCAGGCAAAACCAGCGATGAATTGATTGAAGGTATTTCAGTTGCTAAACCCCCAGTGGTGGCCGGTAAATTACTGGATACGGACTATCGTAGTTTAACTTTCTAAAGCTTGAAATCAGTCAGGATTAAAAACCCTGACTGATTTTATTTTTTATTCAACCAACGATTCAACCGCTTTTTCCGGATCGGTTTCCCCTGTAATTAACAATTGAATCCCACGATCGGCCATCTTGCGGCGGAAACCATCGCCACAGCCAGCGGTAATCAATATATCTAGTTCATCAATGGGGTGCGGCTCTGATGAACCCGTTTCATGAAGCGACATTTCTTTCGGCAGATCCAGTCGTTTGATTTCCTGGGCCGGTTGATTCCTGTCAACCTCATAAATTATAAAGCGCCGTGTCTTGCCTGCGTGCCCGGTAATGGTTCTGAAATTTTGCGAAGTCACACCCACTTTCATCATTACACCTCAGGCTGTTGCCTCAACGTTTCTTAATCCTTTAGCCCATTCTTCCATCGCTGTATTGGCCAGTGGCATGGGTGCTTCCATAAAACTGATGACAAATTTATCTTCTAATTCTGCGATACCGATCGAGCGCGGACGAACAGCCAGCACTTGCGCATTCGGCAGTGCCAGCCCAAAGCAAAAAATAATATCTTTCGCATCCAGTATTGATTCATCAATCACGCCTTCTTCCAATGCTTTGGTGTGACTGTAGTGGTCAAATACTGCGATAAAACTAACGATTTTATGCGCGTCGATTTTTGCCTTGAAATAATCAACAATCTCATCAGCCGTCTGCATAGTTGTTTCTGATTTATCCAGTTCGAGCAAGAATACTGGATATTTTTCCTGCAATAACATCTGTTTCATATCAACACCTGATCTTAAAGTTGATAAGAATTATTCGGGCAGACAAATCTGTCGATTACCCGTCGCCTGAACTGTCTTAAAAAACAACAACAGCACAACCAGTGTCAGGACTGTTACCAAACCTAAAGCTATCAGTTTCAGTCCAAAAATATTTGTTTTTTCAAACATAACCCAGCTTGCAATCGTGATCGCCGCCAGCGGAAATGAATAGGCCCACCAGGACAGAAAAAATGGAAGCTGGGTAAAACGTTTAACTTGTGTAAACAGAAACAGGGTAAAAAATACACCGATGTAATAAAGCACATGCGCAAAGGCATCGATGCCTCCCGTTAATTTGACGTAGGAAACAAAACCAACAGCAGGCGGCGCAATGAGAATAAACAAAGTCGGCAATAATTTACCCGGCAGTGGCTGGTGAAATAAAATCCGATTGAAAATAATGGTCAGCAAGATCAACCAGAAAAGCATCCCAATACTGAAGAAGAACCAGGAAATCTGAATATATCCCAGACTGACACCGGTAATTGGCACCAGCACATTACCAACGGCCGGTATAAACCACGCCGGGTTAAGGTGATGAATTTCAAAATGCTCATGGTGCATCCAGACATTCAACACATAGAGCATCAGCAACAAGTGCAGAGCCGCACCCACCACCCATAAAACATGCGCTAACGGTTGAGAAATATGCAACATTGCTATCGAAAGCAGCAGCAAGCTGATGGGTATTGCCGGGAAAAAATTTAACTTAATGGGATGACGCAGCTCAGCAATCACCGCACTTCGATGGCGTAAAAATTTAGTCAAATAAAATCCTGCCAGCACCAAAAATACCAAACCTGAAAAAGGTGCAAGTGCATAATTCACGTGCCAGTCAAACCCCATCATATGCACTGTTTTTTCCCATGCAATGCTGAGTCCAGCAAGGCCCATCACCATGGAAAAAAATGACACGGGGAAATGCTCTAATCGATTATTTTCTTGCATCGCAGACTCGCTCAGGAATTCCTGACTATTTAAATCGGCTTTAAATATAAATTATTTACAGAAAATGCGCATTGCGAAATCGCAATTGGAGTTAAAGGCTGTAAGTTAACCTGCTGCTATGCGTTCAAGATTCGGCAAGTCACATATAAAGCGATTCGGGTCAGATTCAACAATCAGGCTCTGGCGTTTGAATTCTGCAATGGTACGACTGGCTGTTTCTGTCGTAATGGCCAACATGGAACCCAAATCTTCCCGATTAAACAGCAAACACTCTGCAGCAGGCTGATCCTTGACAAGATGGATCAACAACCTTGCAACTCGCTGACGGGCTGATCCGGTTGAAAGCTCAGTCAACCAGATATCTGCATCATTCAAAGCTCGCTGCCACTGTTCCATCAGGCTTTGATGCAGGGCAGGATTGGTTCTTGATAAGTTTTTGATTGCGCGGGCAGGATAACGACAAATTTCTGTTTCCTGTAGCGCCACGGCATCATGCTGGTAACGCTGTGCCAGTATTGTTTCCAGCCCCAGCACATCTGTAGACTGCAATAGTCGCACAATCCGCTGTCTGCCATCGGGTAAGGTTTGCACCAACTTGACCAGCCCGGTACGGATCGTGAACATATGCTCACCGCTATCGCCAGCGCCGTAGATTTGATCACCCGGTTTGACGACAAACTGATCAATTGGCTCATGGACCTGAGCAAAATCAGACTCATCCAGCCCCTGGAAGAGCGCTGAATTTCTCAGCGTGCAGGTAGCGCAATCTGCCGTCCCCTGCCACGCTTCCGTTAGAGTAATACGCTTCATATTTTCCAGCAGCTCAGGATAAGTAATGAGATGGTGCACAATGCAATAGTTTTCCGCAAGACGCCAGATAAACTTGATTCTAAATGGTTTTCAGAAACAGGCTTTATTGACCGAGCAACCTGACATGGCGAGACTATTTAAAAATAGACTCATCTGGATAGATGAGGTATTTTCCGTACGC
>DTYI01000222.1 GCA_012961935.1 Thiotrichales bacterium
CTCGAAGTGCGCCTCTCCCCCTACAAGGGCCTCAGCCAGGCCCTGCGCTATCCCGGCGCGCGGATCGTCTTCAGCCGCTGGAACGCCTTCTCCCGGGTGGACGTGCTGGAGAGCGAGGGAGTGAAGTCGGCGCCGGGGCTGAGCCTGGGTTCGTTGGCCGCGCATGGAGAAATTACTGCGATGCGCGCGTCCAGTAAACCGGTTTCAGGATTTGCAGCATCGCTATTAAAAATCGGGCTTGTCATAGCCGTACTGGTTTTTGTTTTGGGAGAATGGGTTTCTCCGGTCGCGTCGCAGCAGGCAGAAATCTTACGCACCGAGTCGCTTGAGGAAAGTCTATCTCTAAACCATCAAGGTGGACTTTGGCTGCGTGACGATAAACAATTTGTTCATGTCGGCAAGGTGCTGGATCAAGCGCATCTGGGAGATGTGAGTGTTTATACTTTTTCAGGACAACATTTGCAGACGATTACGCATATCGAGCAGGCTGAAAAAACAACTAATGGCTGGCAATTAAAACAACTGGAAAAAATCACCATCCAACCAAAGCAAGTACTGAAAACGAATGAAAAACAGGCGAGCTGGGATCGGCTGGTCCCATCTAGAATGCTGGATGTCTTGCGCATATCACCCGACAAAATGCCGGCAAGAGATTTATACCAATATGTAAATTACCTTGAAGATAATGATTTGCAAAGTGGTCAATATCGGCTGGCTTTCTGGAATCGTTTTATCCAGCCATTATCCATTCTAGTGATGTTATTACTGGCGTTGCCCTTTGTGTTTGGCTCTCAACGTGGGGGTGGAGCAGGGCACCGATTATTTATCGGAATATTATTGGGCATTGGTTTTTTTCTGCTAAGCCGCATGTCTAACCAGCTTGGCGTTGTATATGGTTTGCCCGCGCTGCTGAGTGCACTGGCCACACCTATGCTTTTTTTAGCGATTGCTCTGTTTCTGCTTCGACGCGTCTAATCTGACCAACTGGGTGCCTGATGCAATATCATGCCAGGTTGCGTTATCTTTTCGAAATAAGCTCCAGATAAAACCCAGGCCCAGACAAAGCCATGATATTAGCGCCACAAGGTACCGCAAGAGTGCCTGGCGCCAGGTGATTTGCCCTGAACTGCTGACAAGCTTTGCTTTCCAGGTTTTCATCGCCAGCGTTTGGCCGCCATGTGTCCAGAACCAGCCGAAATAAATAAATCCGATCACATAAATATAGAATACATAGGCAAAATACCAGGGTGATTCATAGGTAATATTGAAGGGAACGGCAACTGGAATTGAAGCGAAAAATAAAACTGCAAATAACAGTACCGAATCATAAAAAATTATGATCAGACGGCGCGGCAGAGAAATATTAGCGGGTTGAACAATCGTTTCGGGCATCTAAATGAATTCCAGAACTGCAATTAATGAATGATTATGGCAAAACTGAAAAAAGTGTGGTATCAATAAACACAATATTTATAAAAATTATGTAAGCGCATTTTAATCAGCCACTGATTAATAGTTAACATAAAGATTGTTTACCACAATGAGGAGGTTCTATGAGTGTCATCAGTGAAATGATGAGCTTGCCTGGTGTGATTGCCGCAGGTGAATATGCTTTTCGCGGAGATCGCTACACCTACGAAGGAGAAATGAGCGATGATATGGCGCGAATGGCATCGATTATGTGTCGGTCTACTTCACTGGGTGTGCACATGGAAAGCAACATGCTCGGGGAGCTTTGTCCTGATTGTGGAATGACGCCTGCACGAGGCTGGGCAGTACGTGGCTCAAAATTTACGGTTTGTGTAATGAGCCATTATTTCTGTTTTCTGGATAATGAAAACGCTCAGTTGAACGATACCATTCATCTCTTGCTGGATGAATTAAAAGACGAAACTGACGAAAAAATATAATCACTGCATTTGATATGCTGCTGTGATTCTTCTTGATATAACGATTGACCATCAGAGACGATGACATAAAGTCGTTAATTCTATAAAAAATGAGGATGCAAAAATGCCTGATCTCGACACCCTGCTAACACTACCCGGAGCACTGGCCGCTTTCGAAATATCGGATCGTGGTGAGCTTGCATCACATAAAATTGCACCAGATAGCGATGTAGACGAATCATTTCTGGATATGTTGGGGCATGTCTGTGTTGCGAATACCTCAATTGCGACCATGCAGGCACGAGGATGGGAAAAACTGACGGGTATGGAAGGGTTTTATCCGATCAGTGGTTTTACCATGATCGGTCTGGACTGGTCCGTTGTGATTTGCTGCAACACAGGGGTGGTAATGGATAACGACAATGCAGACTACCAGGCAGCTTACGATGCCCTGCAAAGTTAAGGCGGGAGAAACTCCATGATCAAACGTTTATTAGCCATTGATGGCGTCATCGCAGTTGTTTTATTCCGTGATGATGGCGAGTTTCTTGAAGGTTACGGTATGTTGCAGGATGAAATGATGTCAGGACTGGCTTCATTCGCTCATGATTACAAGCGCCTGACACAATCTAACGCAGACCAGCTTTCCATGTTCACTCAAGTTGGTGGATGGACTCCTCCAAAAGGCTGGATTGTGAGCGGGAAAGATATATCTGTCTGTAATATTGGAAACCTCGTATGCCTTGCACAGAATAATGAGAGCAATTTATCCGAAGTAATGCGTGAATTAAATGATATCGCAAGCAATATATAAAATGTTAATGCTTAAGAAATCTCTACCCAAAATTAACCAGAGATTCCTTAAAATTAATATAATCGGTACAAAAAATTGGCGCTTTGAATAATAAAAGTAATCTGCGTATTTTCCAAAAAAAATCAAAACACATTAAAATAATTATTTTTTTACAAGAAAAATGCATTTTATACCTGATTTTTGGCTTTTTATGAAAAAAAACCCTTGTATTTAATTGCAAAATATTTATCAGAACATATAATTCATTTGAGTTTTCACTGGAGATAAATGAAATGGCAAGACCTAAATCAACAAAGAAGAAAACCGCGACCCGCAAAAAAGCTGTTCGCCGTGGACGTCCACCTAAAAAGAAGACTGCACGGAAGGCACCTGTTAAAAGAAAAACAGTAAAAAGAAAAGTAAGAGCAACGAAAAAGAAAGCGACAGCAAAGAAGAAAGTTAGTGCCACTGTACGTATGCGTGAAATTCGTCAGGAAGCACGTGAAAAACTTACTGCTGTAAAGGAAGAACTGAAGCAAGTTAAGGACATGCTGAAGGCGGCTCAGAAACGCGAAGCCGCAGTTATGAAGATGTTGGTTGATAAGGAAAAAGCAATAGCGAGTTTTGCTGGAAAATGGCAGGCAAAAGCATTGAAGGCAATTAATAAGCCTACTAAGCGTCGCCGTCGCAGAAAAGCAAAATAATTTTTGATGATTTAAACTAAGGCCCGCAAAGCGGGCCTTTTTTATGAGCAATTCAGATCTGCAAACACAGGAATTAATTGAGCGGTTTCTCGATGCCTTATGGCAGGAGCGTGGCCTGAGCCAGAATACACTCATGGCGTATCAAAATGACCTGAAGCAGTTTTCAACCTGGCTGGATCGCCAAAATATCAGTTTAACTGACGCTCAAGTAACTGAATTGCGAGGGTTTCTCAAATATCGCCATCAACAGGGTATTAATCCACGCTCTGTTTCTCGCACGCTATCATCGCTGCGTAGCTTTTACCGATTTTGTTTACGAGAGAATTTGTGTCAGGAAGATCCCACTGCATTACTGGAATCTCCAAAGCTGGGGCGTTCGTTACCCAGGTCTTTAAGTGAAATTGAAG
Source organism: Thiotrichales bacterium (assembly GCA_012961935.1). Lineage (GTDB taxonomy): Bacteria > Pseudomonadota > Gammaproteobacteria > CAZUMV01 > CAZUMV01 > UWMA-0217. The sequence continues at coordinate 3,794 of DTYI01000222.1, forward strand.
TGGAAGCTTTAATAAATGCACCGGATATTACGGAAAATCTCGGTCTCAGGGACAGGGCGATGCTGGAGCTGCTTTATGCAACCGGTTTGCGTGTAAGCGAATTGGTCAATTTATCGTTGCAGATGCTGAATTTAAAGATGGGCGTAGTGCGTACAATCGGAAAAGGTCGCAAAGAACGTCTGGTGCCGATGGGAGAAGATGCAATGGAATGGCTGGAACGGTACCTGGACAATGCACGGCCTGATATTCTGAAAAAACATGGCCAGAGCGAAGCGGTTTTTGTAACACGCCGCGGATCTGCGATGACGCGTCAGGCTTTCTGGTATGCGATTAAGCGTTATGCAAAACAGGCCGGTATCAATAGCGAGATATCACCGCATACTTTACGGCATGCATTCGCCACTCATCTGCTAAATCATGGCGCTGATTTACGTGTTGTGCAAATGTTACTTGGGCACAGCAATATTTCCACAACCCAGATTTATACGCATATTGCCCAGACCCGGTTACAGGCTTTACATGCAAAGCATCACCCACGGGGCTGATATAACTTTTTTCGATGTAACCAATTTCTGCTACTCTGCGTATAGATATTGAATTATTCGATAACATTTCTGTCATAATCAGACTTTATATAAAGGAAATTTGTAGTAATGAAGAGATCAATCCTGCTTTTACTTTGCACCACCCTGTCTTTGTTCTCAATTCCGGCTTTTGCCGAGAAAGCTGCCGCTCCTGCTAACGCTCCTTACCTACGTCCTGTAGGCAACGCGATAGATATGGACAAATTCAAGGCAAAACTGGCAAAAATTATTCCAGGCCGAGTGCCGAGCAGCATCAAGCCAACACCACTGCCCGGTCTTTATGAAGTGAGTTATGGGGTGAGAATATTTTATGTCTCTGAAGATGCTGATTACTTGCTGGATGGTGAGTTGCTAGATCTGCAATCACACACTAACCTGACTCAGGATGCGCAAGCCAGGACACGCAAAGCCATAATGGATAAAGTCCCTGTCGACAGCATGATTAGCTTCCCTGCCAAAGGTAAAAGAAAACATATCATTACTGTCTTTACAGATATAGATTGCCCTTATTGCCGAAAATTACATAATGAGATGGATCAATATAATGACCTGGGTATTGAAGTGCGCTACATGTTATTTCCACGTGCGGGTGTGGGTTCACCTTCATTTAAAACGGCTGTGAGCACCTGGTGCGCAAAAGACAATCGAACTGCTCTGACCAAAGCAAAAAATGGCGAAAAAATTGAATCGCTTGAATGCAAAAATCCAGTTGCAGACCAGTATAAAGTGGGTCAGGAAATCGGTGTAAACGGTACTCCAGCCATAGTACTGGAGAGTGGAGAAATAGTGCCAGGTTACAGACCTGCTAAAGATATTGCAGCCATGTTAGATCAGCTTGCAAGTATGAAGGCGGAAGCAAAACAAGCAGGTCGTTAATATAAAATTGCGATGATATAGAAGTTCTTCGGATAAAAAAGGCTGGATTACCCGGCCTTTTTAATGCCTCTATTTTAGTAAAGCAGGTTAAACATCTGACGACGATATTTCGCAGCAACAGGGTCGTCGCCCAGCATATCAAAAACCTTGAGTAGTGTTTTACGGCCCAAATCGTCTTCAAACTTACGGTCGCGTTTCATGATTTCCAGTAATTGCTGCATACCGGTTTCATAGTCGCCCGCATTGATTTTTAGCATCGCATATTGATAACGCGCCTGCAGATTGTTTTCGTCTCCTGCCATTGTTTTTTCCAGTTCGCTAACATCGGGCAACTTGTCAGCCGCTTGTGCAAACTCCAGGTTTGCCAGCAGGCTGGCTATTTCGGGTTTTTCTTTTTCGCTGTCAGGCAAGCTCTGAATCAGTGTTTCAGCCTTTTCCAAATCGCCTTGTTGTAGCAGCAGGCCGGCAAGGTCGGCAATAATAACTGTCCTTCCAGGGTCAATTTCGTTGGCCTGTTCAAGCAAGCTGATGGCCTCATCAGTTTTCCCCTCGCTTTGTAGCGCCATCGCCTGTTGGTGTAGATGGTCAGATTCACGGATTATGTGCTGATCAAGCATGGCGCGAATTTGTCCTTCAGATTGGGCGCCCATGAATTCGTCAACGATCTCGCCATTTTTAAAGAACTTAACCGTCGGCAAGCTGCGTACAGCGTATTGTTGTGCCAGAGACTGTTGCTGGTCTGAATTAACCTTTGCCAGTACAAACTGGCCGTTAAATTCATCGGCCAGTTTGGAAAGAACCGGTAGCAGCATTTTGCAGGGTGCGCACCAGTCCGCCCAGAAGTCGACCAGCACCAAATGCTCTGCTGAGCCTTGAATAACGACTTCTTCAAAATTTTCTGCTGTTACTTCAACAATAAAAGGAGAATCTGCCATGTGTTAGCCTTTGCTTAGATAGTTTCTGTAATATCGGGATTTTCAGATCCGTTTTCAATAGCCACCGGATGTAAATACTGAATCGCGGTAAATAATAGTTTTGCCTGAATGTCTTTGTCGGGCCAGAGCTGTTTCAAACCCTGCACATAGTACTCAACTTGCTGCTGATAACCCGCACTGATCTTTCTGGCTTCATGCTGGCTGGAAACAGTATGGGTTTTGTAGTCAATCAGCAATACGTGGTCAGGGTAGCTGACCACGCGATCAATTATTCCATAGACCTGCCTGGTTTTGTAACGATAAAGTATCGGCAGTTCATTCCAGGCAGTTTCGAAATTGCCTGCATCAAAAATATCGGGGAATGATTGAATCACTGATCGAGCTTCTGCAAGCCATGCCCCGAGATCAGGGTGATCGTTTTCAATATTGAGATCAGCCGCAATTTGATAACAGAGCGCTTCATCAGTCCAGGCAGTAGCACCACTGAGTTTTTCCAGAAAATAATGGATAGCAATACCCCGCAGGCGGCCATCATGTTCACCTGCTTCGTGCTGCTGGTCATCCATTCGGCTGGGTGCTATTTCAAAAATAGGTGGCGATAGTTCAAGTGGATATCTTAAAGCGGTTGGTGCTGTGGATCGTTCTGTTTTTATTACTGGTTTGACAAGGTCAGCAGGCGTTGGTTTGCTGCCTGTTTCATAAATCCAGATATTGTCCTGGTTGTAACTGCCGATTGGTTCCAGAATCGTTTTTATTTCATCATAACTATTGGTCTGGCTGGATTTCTTTTTGCTTTCACTGGCGGAAATAATAAGCATCTGTTGCGCGCGCGTCAGGGCGACATAAAGCAGGTTTGCTTTTTCCCGATCCAGTTTCTGCTGCCATCTTTGCTGGACTTTGCGTGTTTTACCATCCAGTTCTTTAGTCGCTGGTTGCAGTAAAAAATGTTTGGGTCGTGCGGTATTTGCGGGCCAGTCGATCAGCGCTTCCCAGGCGCTGGATTTGTTATTCTCCTGACCAAAATCGGCCAGAAAAATGACCGGCGCCTCCAGACCTTTCGCACTGTGTATGGTCAAAATTTCTACGGGGTTTTGTTTATGATCCGGAGTGGGTTCTGAAGGCGCATCATTGTCTGCCTGCTTAAGGGCTTCCAGGCGTAATAAAAAATGATTCATGCTTGGGTAGCGGCCGCTGTCAATTTCAAGCGCCAGAGAGATCAGGCGTTTCAGGTTGGCGCGAATTTGTTGTCGTTGCCAGACAGGTGCAGCGAGTTGATAACGGCTGAGAATATCTGCTTCAAAATAAATTTTACTGAGCAAGTCATGCAATGGTAGCAGCGCGCTGTCCTGCTGCCAGCGTTGCAGATATTTTTCTGCGCGTGCAAAGGGATGCTCATCTGGTTTGCCAGCGGCGGCTTTCGGCAGTCTCTCAAACCAGTTGCCGCCTGACTGCATGGCCAGTTCGATCAAATCTTCATCGCTGGCTGAAAAAAAAGGGGAGCGGAGCACGCGCGCCAGTGCCAGGTTATCTTGCGGTGTCTGTAGCAAAGTCAATAAACTGATTAAATCACTTATTTCCTGAGTCTTGAGCAGGCTGCCCTTGCTGCTGCCCTGGTAGGGAATATTTCGCGCCTGTAATGCCAGCTCGATTGATTTTACATGCGTGCGCTTGCGCAGGAGAATTTTAATGTCGCCATATTGAACTGGCCGGGTTATGCCAGATTCTGTAATGAGCGTGCCGTCGTCGATCAATTCGGTGATGCGTGTCGCAATCGCGGACGCTTTAATATCGTGCGCAGACTCAGGTTCGCCGCGAGGTTCCTTGAGTGGATTGCGAAAGCTTTCAGGCGGTGTTGGCGCGTCTGGATTTTCGTATTTGGGCAATAATTCGACTCTTCCCCAGAGTTCATTTTTATGGGTTGAGTGTTTTTTGAAATCGGGCAGGGATTCTGCAAATTTCTCGTCAGTGAAAATCTGGTTTACCACATCCATGATCGCTGGCGCAGAACGCCAGGAGGTTGCCATAGTGAACTGCTGACTGTGCAGTTTATTCCTTAACCACTGGTCAGCTGTAATCTGGAGTTCAGGATTGGCGCGGCGAAACGCATAAATGGATTGCTTCTCGTCACCGACAATAAAAACGCTGCGCTTTTTTTCGTTTGAAGCCGCGAACTCTTCCAGCAAGGGCAGAAGCAGCCGCCACTGAGTCGGATTGGTGTCCTGAAATTCGTCAATCAGCATGTGCTCCAGTTTTTGATCCAGCTTGTACTGCACCCAGAGTGCATCGTCCTGTGAATTCAGCAGACGATAAGCTTGCCACTCAAGGTCAGAAAAATCGAGCTGTCGATGTTGCGATTTGATGGCTTGATAAAGCCTGAGAAAACAGGCGCCGGCTTCATACCATGCACAATTGAGCTGAAAATTATTTTTCCGGTTAATCAGGTCGATTGTGGTGATGAGATCTTCAGCCAGGTGCTGCCAGTTTTCCTCAAGGGTGACGATTGAATTTTCGTCCATGGAGGCGGCTGTTTTCTTCGAGGCTTTTCTGAGTTTGCGAATCGTATTGTTTTTGGTTAAGAGTATTTCCCTGAGCGCACTGAATTCTTTTTCCCCGAAAATCTTATTTTCAGCAATTTGCAGCAAGCCATCTCCCAGTTTCTTTTTTTCCGAAGGTTGGGATGAATGTCTGAGCAAGTCTGTGATCAGGCGGATTTTATCCATGCGTCCTGGGGTAAAAAAATCAGCAATGGGATCAAGCGATGCTTCAATAGAAAAATAAGACTGCAATTGTTGTGTTGCCCAATCTACAGGCTGTTGCTCTTTTTCTGTCCAGGCCCACCAGTCGCTACGGTGTTGGAGAAAACTTTCCAGTGACATGCGCGTGTTGTGTAAACCGCAATGAGTAAAAAGCACATCAAGCGCTGACGCCAGGCTGCTGTCAGGATTTTCCCCGGCGTCAGCCATGAGCGTACTCCAGGCAAGTTGCCGGTATTCATATTCCTGACCTTGCTCGATCACCTCAAATCCAGGTGGCAGATTAGCCTCCAGTGGAAAGCGTTTTAGCAGATCATTGCAAAAAGCGTGAAAGGTTGTGGTGCGCAAAGGCTGAGGCGATAACAGAAGTTTTTCGTAAAGGCTGCGTGCCCGCGCCAGATATTTTGCTGAAGACGGGCATTCAATTTCACCCAGTTTTTCCTTAAGCATCTCATCATCACAGACCGCCCACTCGCGCAGCCGCTGAAACAGTCGCAGTTGCATTTCAGCGGCGGCCTTTTTAGTGAAAGTGATGGCGAGGATACTGTCAGGGCGAACGTCCTCTAAAAGGAGCCGCAACAACCGCGTGACGAGTAGCCAGGTTTTTCCCGTACCAGCCGAGGCAAATACAGTGGCATTGTTGTCAGGGCAGGCGGCTCGAATGGGCATACAGGACTATGATGTTTGTTTCTTGATTCAGGACATTGTATCTTTTGGCCAGATATAGTTACAGTCACCGTTTTACGAAACAAGTGGGAGAGAGAATGATAGTCAAAGATATTATGTCTACAAACATAAAGACAGCGAAACCGGATACATCGGTAAGAGAAATTGCAAAAATCATGTGCTTTAACAAAATCAGCGGTATGCCGGTCGTAGATGATGACGGCAAAATAGTGGGCGTTGTTTCCGAGAAAGATGTTCTGCATTCAATGTTCCCCGATATTGCCGAGTTATCGGAGCAGGGAAGTTATCCGGATTTTGAGGAAATGGAAGGCGCGTATGAAAGCACGTTATCCAATCAAGTTGAAAACATCATGACCAAAGCAGTCGCAACGGTACCGCCAGACATTCCAATCCTGAAAGCGGCATCATTGATGTGGTTACGAAAAATACGTCGAATTCCAGTGGCAGAAAATGGCGTGCTAGTGGGCATTATCAGTATCGGTGACGTGCACAAAGCGGTATTTCAGAGCACCCTGGGTTAGGCCACAAGAACCAGTCTCTTTTCTACTTGACTATCAGGCGGCAGATATTGTGGTATAGATCCGTGATGAGAATAAACAAAAAGACCTGGTTGTCGGCCAGCACGATTTTATTTTGTGGATTTATCAATGGGGGTTGCGCCACTATTCGAACTGTTGAGTCGGCTAAACCAGATATACCCCCGGTTTATAGCGGAACAAGGCTGAACATTTGCTCGATGACGGGTGATGATAAATGCCAGCAGCGGTTTGGGGTTGAACCTTCGGGTTACCCTTTATTTGATCTGCCCGGCAGTATCATTCTGGATACATTAATATTTCCCGCTACAGTTGTACGAGCATTTATTAATTGAAGGTTGGTATTGAAAAAACCAGCCCCTCTTATTGATGAGGGGCTGGTGAAAAGTTTTTAAAATTTATACTTCAAACGCCGGTAATTTCTTGTCGGCCAGTTCTTTCTTCAGCGTTACGTATTGCGGCATGCCGTTTTTGTAAGGCGGATAGTCTTCACCTTCTATCAAAGGCAGGAGATATTCACGGCAGGCATCGGTAATGCCGAAGCCATCTTCGCTGATATATTCCATCGGCATCATTTTTTCGACGTTGGCAATATCTGCTAAGTCACCTGAACCAATTTCCCACTTATAGGGGTTGTTCGAAGTACGGATAACCGCTGGCATGACGGAGTTTTTACCTTCAAGCGCCATGTTGACGGCTGCTTCACCGAGTGCGTAGGCCTGTTCAACATCTGATTTGGAAGCCAGGTGACGTGCGGCGCGCTGCAAATAGTCGGCAACTGCCCAGTGATATTTGTAACCCAGTGCGTCTTTAATAAGATTAGCAACAACGGGAGCGGCACCACCGAGTTGTGCATGGCCGAAGTCGTCACGGGTTCCTTGCTCGGCGAGGAAGCGTCCGTCAGGCCACTTAGTACCTTCAGAAACCACGATGGTGCAGTAGCCGTGGCTTTTAACTTTGCTGTCTACCAACGCGAGAAATTTTTCCTGGTTAAAATCGATTTCGGGGAAAAGTACAACAACAGGAATGTCGTTGTCTTCATCTGCCGCCAGCGCGCCTGCCGCGGCTATCCAGCCGGCATGACGACCCATTACTTCCAGTACAAAAATTTTGGTTGAGGTTGCGGCCATGGAAGCCACGTCAAAACTGGCCTCGCGGGTGGAGACGGCAATATATTTGGCTACTGAGCCGAAGCCAGGGCAGTTGTCTGTGACAGGCAGGTCGTTATCCACGGTTTTGGGTACGTGGATGGCCTGAATCGGGAAATCCATTTTTTCAGAAAGCTGAGAAACCTTGAGACAGGTATCGGCTGAATCGCCGCCGCCGTTATAGAAAAAATAGCCGATATTATGTGCCTTGAAAACTTCGATCAGACGCTCGTATTCACGCTTGTTTTCTTCGAGGCTTTTCATTTTGTAGCGGCAAGAACCAAATGCGCCGGAGGGCGTATGCAGTAATGCGGCGATATCTGCATCGGATTCCTTGCTGGTATCAATCAGGTTTTCGGTGAGTGCACCAATAATGCCATTCTGGCCGGCATAGACCGTACCGATTTTGTCGCTGTGCTTGCGTGCGGTTTGAATGACGCCGCAGGCAGAGGCATTAATGACGGCCGTTACCCCGCCGGATTGTGCGTAAAATGCATTTTTAACAGACATATTTCCTCCTGGTAAATAAATATAAATTAAACAATTAAAATTCTGTAAACGAGTTAAGGAACCTCTGATCAATTCATGAATGAGCATCTTGCCGCTAAAATTTCCGGGTACTGCGTTGCGAATCTTCGCAA
>DTYI01000223.1 GCA_012961935.1 Thiotrichales bacterium
GACGGCGATGTCATTTGCGACTTTCAGGAACGGCACCACGCCCTGAGACTTGCCGTTGGTGCCTTTGATGTGTGAACCCATGCCGCGAACGCGTGTCCAGTCGTTGCCCAGACCGCCTGCATATTTTGACAGCATGGCGTCGTCTTTGATCGCGCTGAAAATACCGTCGAGGTCGTCGGGCACGGTGGTCAGGTAGCAACTGGAAAGTTGCGGACGCAGGGTGCCGGAGTTGAACAGGGTCGGCGTACTGCTCATGAATTCAAAGCTGGAAAGCAGGTTGTAGAATTCAATCGCGCGCGCTTCGCGGTCAACTTCGTTGATCGCCAGGCCCATCGCCACGCGCATGAAAAATGCCTGTGGCAGTTCAAAGCGGATGTCGTTATCGGTATGGATAAAATAGCGGTCGTAAAGTGTTTGCAGGCCGAGGTAGGTGAACTGCTGATCACGTTCTGGCTTGAGCGCTTCGCCCAGTTTTTCCAGGTCGTAGCGGGTGAGTTCTTTGTCCAGCAGTTCCAGTTCGGCTGCGTAGCGGATGTACTTGCTGAAATACTCGCTGTAGCGGTTAGCCATTTCGGCCTGGGTAGCGTGAGTGGGTGTCTGGTAAATCAGGGTCAGTGCTTCATTGCGCATGCTGTCGAGGAGCAGGCGTGCAGTGACGTGAGAGTAGTTTGGATCTTTTTCGATCAGTGTGCGGGCGCTCATGACGACAGCGGCACAGAGATCTTTTTCCTGAATGCCGTCAAAAATATTGCGCAGGGTGTCGTGGATAATGGGCTCTGCTTCTACACCTTCGAGGCCGGTGATGGCTTCAGCCGTGATGGATTCCAGTCGTTTGATATCCAGTGGGTGAGTGCTGCCGTCGATGGCTGTGACATTGATTTCAGGCTGGTCGGCTTTTTTCTTGCCGCTTTTGCCCTTGCTGGCTTCTGCTTCACGTTTTACCGCCTGGCGCTCGCGATAGAGAACATAGTCCCGTGCAACTTTGTGTTCGCCGGCGCGCATCAGGGCCAGTTCGACCTGATCCTGGATGTCCTCGATATGGACTGTGCCACCATCCGGCAGACGACGGAGCAGGGCGTCAGTGACTTCAAGGGTGAGCTTGTCGACTGTTTCGTGGATGCGGCTTGATGCAGCCGCCTGGCCGCCTTCAACAGCGAGGAAGGCCTTGGTCATGGCGACCTTTATTTTATCTGGGTCAAAGGCGGTGATTTTGCCGTTGCGACGGATGACAGAATAGCGGCTGGCCATGCTGGAGTCAGTGTCGGTATTGGCGTCCGCAGAGGTGGTGGGCGGCTGGCTTGTAGCGGTTTTTGGGGGCAGTGTGTTTGTGTACATGTGTTCTCCTTTCAGCGGTGCTGGATGTTGCCGGGCCTTGTGCTGGATCAGGCTGCCCGGTCAGGTGTATTACTATAGAGTGTAGTTGAGGTGGTGGTCAAGTACAATATGATGTGTATATCACAGTTTATAGCTTGTGGGTTAGTTGTGGATAAATAGTGGAAAAAATGCGCTATTATTATGATGCGGCTGGTTATAAAGCTTTCATAACTAGTTAGAACAGTTGATAAAACACGGGGTGTTGAATGTGGCGTAAAAAAAGGTGGATCGCTGGTTTTGCTGGCTTTGTGTCGGTATGCTGGCTACTCATGGTTATGATGACACAAACACAGGCGGCAGGACTGGAGCTGGGTCAAAATGCGCCGGAGTTTGTCCTGCCCGACCAGACCGGCACGGAACACCGCCTGAGCGATTACCGCGACTACTGGGTCGTGCTGTATTTTTATCCGAAGGATGATACGCCGGGTTGCACCAAAGAGGCCTGTAATTTTCGTGATGACATTATGGAATTGCGCGAAATGAATGTGCAGCTTTTTGGGGTCAGTCTGGACGACTGGCAGAGTCACCAGAAATTCAGCGAAAAATATAAACTGCCTTTTCACTTATTGTCGGATGTCGATGGTGATGTCACAAAAGAATATGGTGCGCTGTTCCACCTGGGGCCATTGCGCTACGCCAAACGGCAGACTTTTGTGATTGACCCGCAGGGCAAAATTGCGAAAATTTATAAAAAGGTCAAACCGTCTATCCACAGCGATGAAGTGATTGCTGATCTGAAAGAATTACGAGTGGTTGACTGAGAAATGTTGTTGCAGCTTAAAACGTTCATATTATTTTTTATATTGATGGTTGTAATATTGCCAGCCGGTAGTGAAACGGTCGTTGGCAAAAAACCAAAACCGGGCGCCTTCCTGGGTGCAAAAGAAGCCGAGTACCCGGTCTGGTTTAAAGAAAGCTTTCTGGATTTTAATGAAGATATCGAAGAAGCTGCAGCAGCTGGAAAACGCCTACTGTTAATTTTTCATCAGGACAACTGCCCTTACTGTGCCGAGTTAGTGGAGCAAAATTTTTCTCAAAAAGATATCGTCGATAAAATGCGGAAAAATCTTGATGCAATCGGGCTGAATATGTGGGGCGATCGGGAAATTGCCTCAATTGATGGGAAAAGCTATACAGAAAAAACGTTTGCTGAAAAACTCAAAGTGCAATTCACACCGACATTAATATTTTTCAACGAGGATGCGAAACAGATTGTTCGACTCAATGGTTATTTACCGCCGAATGAGTTCAGAGTAGTGCTGGATTATGTGTCGGAGAAAAAAGACAGGGAAATGAGCTTGCGTGATTATGCAAAAACACTGAAGCTGGAAAAAGCAGATGGAAAATTTAATCAACAGCCTTTTTTTCAATCTGAAAAAGACTTGTCGAAATTCAATGGAAAAAAGCCACTCGCCGTGTTTTTTGAACAGAAACACTGTCCCAATTGTGATGTGTTGCATCAAAAAACACTCCAGGATAAAGACACGCTGGCTTTAATTAATCAGTACCATGCTGTGCAGCTGGATATGTGGTCGGATGAGCCTGTTTTGACGCCGAATGGGAAAAAATTGACAGCGCGTGACTGGGCTGGAGAGCTGGGTATTCAATACGCACCCACGATTGTGTTATTTGATTTGCAGGGAAAAGAAATTATACGCAGCGAAGCCTTTTTTAAATCCTTTCATACACAATCCCTGTTCGATTATATTTTAAGCGGCGGCTATAAAAAAGAACCCAGTTTTCAACGCTGGATTTCGGCGCGCGCGGAACATATCCGGGAAACCGGAAAAGATGTGGACATTTGGAAATAAGGTTTAATCAATCTGATGACAAAAATTTACACACGTGGTGGCGATCAGGGATTGACGGGGACGATGGATGGCGAACGTGTACCCAAGGATAATTTTCGTATCGAGGCGCAGGGTGCGCTGGATGAATTAAATGCACAGCTAGGGCTGTTATGTGCGCAAGCTGATTTGCCGAACGCGCTGCTGGAAATGCTAACGGGCATCCAGCATGATCTGTTTGCGATGGGCGCTCAGCTGGGACAAGCTGAATTGCAGCGGATTACTGATAAGCATGTGGCGTTTCTGGAACAGTCTATCGATACCATGCAGGCTGATCTGCCTGAACTGAAATCGTTTATTCTACCTGGAGGCGGAACTGTGGCCGCGCAATGCCATGTCTGCAGAACGGTTTGCAGAAGGGCAGAAAGAAGGCTGGTGACATTGGGTAAAATTGAAATACTGGCGCCAGAGTTACAGCAATACGTGAATCGTTTATCGGACTTGTTGTTTGTGGCGGCACGTACTTGTGCACAGGCGAACGGCGAGGCAGAAATTTTCTGGGATCAAGAGCGTTGAATCTTTGTTTTGGCATTGATCTGGGCGGGACGAAAATTGAAATCATCGCCATGGACAAGCAAGGCAAGACTTTGTTGCAGCGTCGGGTGACGACACCTCGGCATGATTATGAGGCGACCCTTGATGTGATGACCAAACTGGTTCATCAGACTGAAGCTGAGCTGGATCAACAGGGCAGTTTGGGCATCGGCGTGCCGGGGTCGCTTTCGCCGCTGACCGGATTGATGCGAAATGCAAACTCCATCTGCCTGAATGGCCAACCACTAAAACGAGACATGGAAAAACGTTTAAAACGGCCAGTCATTGTCGCCAATGACGCAAACTGTTTTGCCCTGTCTGAAGCAACGGATGGCGCCGCTGAAAAGGCGGCCAGCGTTTTCGCTGTCATTGTCGGTACAGGGACGGGCGCCGGAATTGTGATCAATAAAAAAATTCTGAACGGTCCCAACGGCATTGCGGGTGAGTGGGGACATAACCCCTTGCCATGGCCTACATCGGATGAAATACCTGGAGCGCAATGCTGGTGTGGTTTAAACAGTTGCATTGAAACCTGGCTTAGTGGGCCGGGGCTGGCCAGAGATTATTACCAGCAGGCCGGTAAAGAAAAAACTGCCGAGGAGATTATTGCTGCGTCAGAGGCTGGCGAGAAAGCCGCTGATGAAGTTTTGCAACGCTATGAAAATCGTATGGCGCGAGCACTGGCGCATATTATTAACGTGCTTGATCCAGAAATAATTGTACTCGGTGGTGGTTTATCGAATGTACAACGCCTGTATAAAAATATACCCGAGCAGTGGGGTGAATATATTTTTTCAGATTGTGTGAATACAAAACTTGTTCCACCGAAGTATGGTGATTCCAGTGGCGTGCGCGGTGCGGCCTGGTTAGGAAAATATTAAAAATGGATGCGAATAATTTCCTTGAATTTTTCAAAACCGGACGGTTTGTAGCGGCGCGAAAATGGGATGACCTGGATCGGTTATGGGAAGCCGTACAAAAAAATAACAATGAAGGTTGGTATGTTTATGCCGTGGGCGAAGAACCGCCGACGCAAATCGCAGACATAGAAAAGCTGGATGCATTTATTGCTGAAGTTGATGCGCTACTGCGTAAAGAGCATGATGAAGATTATTGTGGCATTGTTTACGCCGATGACCATAAAAACCCAAGCCTGGTGAAAATTTTTGACCCCAACAATCTAGGTGTGGTTTGTGGTTTCAGTGATAATCCGCCTTTACCGGGATGGGTGCTTTCGACTTTGCAGCCTGTTGATTTACCAGATGCCTTCCTGCCGCCGGGCAGTCGTAAACGATGGTGGCAGAAAATATTTTCATGAGAAAATTTAAAACACAATTATTAGTTTTAATCCCTGGTTTTGTTGCAGCGTTATGCGGTCAGGTTTTAGCTGAAACCGCAGAAAATATTTCTGATAAAAAACTGGTTATTGTTTCATCTTTTCCTGAAAAAATGACAGCTATTTATGAAGCTGCGTTTGAGGAAAAATACCCCGGTATTGATGTTGAAGTTGCTAAAAAGAAAACCACTGCCGGGTTAAAATATTTGCAGGAAAATAATAGCGTCGATCTGTTCTGGGTTTCAGCGCCGGATGCTTTTGAAGTGTTGAAGAAAAAAAATATGCTGCAGAAATACAGACCAAAAGCAAAAGGGATTCCACGGCGTATCAGTGGTTATCCTGTCAATGATCCGGATGGATTTTATTCCGGTTTTGCAGCAGCCGGTTACGGCATTATGTGGAACAGGGAATACTTGCAGGAACATGAGCTGGAACCGCCGACAGAATGGGTGGACCTGACCCGGCCTGAGTATCAGGGGCACATCGGGCTGTCCGCGCCTTCTCGTTCTGGTACGACACATTTAACCGTCGAAGCGATACTGCAGTTAAAAGGCTGGGAGCCTGGCTGGGCGCTCGTAAAAGCCATTGCGGCGAATGCAAAAGCCATTACGGAAAAAAGTTCGCAGGTACCCAAAGGTGTTATCAATGGAGAGTTCGGCATTGGCATCGTGATTGATTATTACGGTCTGACCGCAAAGGCAAATGGTGCGCCGGTTGAATTTGCATATCCATCGGCGACTGTTTTTGTGCCTTCTGGCATCGCGGTATTAAAAGAATCACCACAGCCTGATCTGGCCAAAAAGTTTATTGAATTTGTGTTGTCTCCAGAAGGCCAACAGTTATTACTGCATCCAGATATCAGTCGTCTGCCTGTTTGGCCTGATGCCTATAAATCCGAAAATATTCCGGTTGGCTACCCGCAGCCTTTTAGTGCAAAAACACTCGGTTCGCACACAGCATTCGATGTGCAAAAAAGCCGTTTGCGCTATAACCTGGTTAATTCGCTTTTTGATGTCATGGTGACTTACCGGCTGGGTGATTTAAAAAGAGCTGTTAAATCTTTACAACAGGCAGAACGTAAATTATTGACGTCCTCAAATGCTGTCCCTGAGGTTGCGGCGGCGCTGGTGCAGGGCAGGGATTTAATTAATTATTTACCGGTAGATGAACTGACGAGTTACGATCCAAAATTCACGGGAAAATTTAGAAAGAAACGAAAGAAAATTTCGGATGTCATTGCAGGTGAGCAAGGTGAAATAGAAAAACGCTGGGATGCGGATATTCAAAAAAGATACAAGCAGTCTTATAAAATAGTTAATGCAAGCCTCTGATAATCTATCTTTCCCATTATGATTCGCGCTGGTCTGGTCTATCCTATATATACTGAAAGAGCCCGTCTAGCATTTTTGTATTATTGACTCATGTGTTGTTTAAACACTGATTCAGTAAGGAGAAAAAATGTCCTACCACCTGAAAAACAAAGATGATCATCTTCGCGCTGATGGCAAACCTAAACGAATACTTGCGCTTGATGGCGGTGGCCTAAAAGGCATTTTGTCGATTGGTATTTTGCAAGAGGTTGAAGAGCTTTTACGTGAACGACATGGGGGTGATAAAGACTTCAGGCTTTGCCATTATTTTGATTTGATCGCAGGCACATCAACTGGCGCAATTATCGCAGCGGCTCTGGCGCTGGGTTGGTCTGTCGAACGGATTCGGGAAACCTATATGCAACTGGGCGAGAAAGTTTTTGAAAAAAGTTTTTTACGCAAAGGATTCCTGCGCGCGAAATATGACGACAAAAAACTGAGCGAAGAACTTAAAAAATCATTCGGGCCTGAAACAACACTGGGTAGCGAAAAATTAAAAACTGGTCTCCTCGTTATCACTAAACGCCTGGATACGGGCAGCCCGTGGCCTGTCAGTAATAATCCGCGTGGAAAATATTTTGAAGCGCGCGATGATGGTGTGATTGGTAACAAAGATTATCCTCTCTGGCAGATAGTGCGCGCCTCCACTGCCGCACCTGCATTTTTTGATCCTGAGTCCATCACGATTATTGATAAGCCTGGGCATCAACGAGTTGAGGGTGATTTTGTTGATGGCGGCGTGAGTCCGTTTAATAATCCATCACTGCAGGCGATGATGTTCGCAACCATGGAAGGCTATAAAGTTAAATGGGATGTGGGAGTGGATAAGATATTACTGATTTCTGTGGGCACAGGTGCCGTCGATCCGGAAGTCAAAAAAGCCAATGTCACGGCGAAACATGCTGTCAATGCGCTCCTGTCTTTGATGGATGATTGTGCCGCATTGCAGGAGACGTTATTGCAATGGATGTCATCGAGCCCAAATGCACGAGAAATTGATCGTGAAATCGGTTGCCTTGAAAATGATCTGATTTCTAAAGCGCCTTTGCTTAGCTACTTGCGATACAATGTTGATTTACGCGAGCAAGCTGTAAAGCAACTTGATCCAACATTAACTGACTCAGAAACGATTAAATCGCTCAGTGAAATGGATGCCCCTGAGAATATGAAAATTTTATATAAACTGGGCACATTGGCTGCTAGTGCTGATGTTCAGCCAAAAGACTTTCCTCCACAGTTCGATTTACCCACAGATTAAAAACATGACAACACGAAAAAAATACAGGAAAAAAGCTGATAGTTTTATTATTGCCGTGCAATTAAATCTTGAAACGGATGGATTTAAATATCAGAAGTGGGGTGCAGAACAGTACTGTAAAAAGGGCGACTGGATTGTTGAAAACAGCGGTGAAACCTACACCGTCGATAATAAAGTTTTCCAGAAGACCTACCGAAAAATTGATTCAGGAAAGTATGTTAAAACCACACCCGTCTGGGCGGAAGTCGCAACTGAATCCGGCAGTGTGCCCACAAAAGAAGGTGAGTCGCATTACAAAGCCGGTGATTATCTTGTTTATAATAATGAAGATGGCACCGATGCTTATTGCATAAGTGCCGAAAAGTTTAAATCAATGTATGAGCCGGCGGATTAAAAATTCCCGCTTTCATAATCTCTAAAAGCCTTATCGATTTCAGCCTTTGTATTCATCACAAACGGGCCACCGCGGGCGACAGGTTCGTTGAGCGGCTTGCCGGCGATTAAAAGAAAATGCGTGTCTTTGTTCTCGGCTCGAAGTTCTACGGCATCGCCATTTGTCAGTACAGCCAGATCATCACGCATGAGTTGTATTGTCTGTCCATCCTCATTATTCAGACTGACCGGGCCTTGTATGACATAGACAAAAGCATTGTGCGTTGCTGGTAGCTGCTCAGTAAAAAGTTGACCTGCCGGCATCCGGACATCCAGATAAATCGGTTCGGTCAGCGGTTGAAACACCGGGCCTTGTGTGTTTCGTGAGGTTACGCCGGTAATGACCCGAACTTCGACCCCTTCTTCACGAGTTTCGAGAGGAATTTTTGCCGTCGAATATTCCTGATATTGCGGTTGATCCATTTTGTGTTCAGCCGGTAGATTAACCCAAAGCTGAAACCCTTCGAGCAAACCGTTTTCCTGTTCCGGCATTTCCGAATGAACGATGCCTTTACCGGCGGTCATCCACTGGATGCCGCCCGCTTCAATCACGCCTTCGTGACCAGCGTTATCTTTATGCCGCATCCGCCCAGCGAGCAGGTAAGTGACGGTTTCAAAACCACGATGCGGGTGGGGCGGAAATCCTGCGATGTAGTCTTCCGGTTTGTCCGAGCGGAAAGCATCCAGCAGCAAGAATGGATCCAGCAAGGGTAAGGCCGGTTGGCCGATTACCCGTGTCAGTTCGACACCCGCACCATCCGTGGTCGGCACGCCTTTAATCACGCGGGATACGCTGCGAAGATTAAAACTTTGTTTTGAAATTAATTTATTCATGGTTGACACCTATGTTTTACGCAGTGCATCGACAGACCAGTTGCCCGGGCCTGCTGTCACAAGGAATAACAAGCCGCCCGCCATAGCCAGATTTTTCATGAATAAAATCGACTGCATCTGATCACCGAAATTAAGATGAAAAAGCAAGGCGCTTAATAAGGCGAAGCCAGCCAGCAGAAAAGCGGCGACGCGTGTTTGCCAGCCAATCAGCACGGCGAGACCTGCACCTATTTCCAGCACAATGACCAATGGCAGCAAAATTCCCGGGACACCCACGCTTTCCATGTAGCCCTGTGTGCCTGCATAGCCACCGATTTTGTTGATTCCTGCCATGATAAAAATCGCGGATATCAATGCTCGGCCTGTAAGTTGTGTACCTGTATTAAGAATAGTCTGGTTCATTATTTTTGCCTCTTGAGTTTTGTTTGAGTTGCCACCTTATTGGTGTGAATAAAGCATGGCCGTTTTTCTGATGGCAATAAATAGCGATTTAATGAACTCATTGTTCTATAATAAGCAACAGTATGAATAAATTTGCAGAT
This sequence comes from Thiotrichales bacterium, assembly GCA_012961935.1. Taxonomy (GTDB): domain Bacteria; phylum Pseudomonadota; class Gammaproteobacteria; order CAZUMV01; family CAZUMV01; genus UWMA-0217. The sequence goes on from DTYI01000223.1 coordinate 9,528, forward strand.
CTTGAAGCGCTGGTCGCAGTGATTGAGGCCGGGACGTTCAGCGCGGCGGGTGAGCGGCTGGGTGTGGCAAAGTCTGTGGTGAGCCGGCGTGTCAGCCAGCTTGAAAAACGTCTGGGTAGTCTCCTGCTGCATCGCACAACGAGGCGTTTATCGTTGACCGATGCGGGTAAAAATTTTTACCATCGCGCGGTGCAGATTCTGGCCGACATCGACGAAGCAGAGCAGAGTGTCGCCAGCGAAACAACAGCATTACGTGGCGTAATTAAGTTGGCTGCACCGTTATCCTTTGGTTTGAATCATTTGTCGGATGCCATCACGGGCTTTCTCAAAGAACACCCGGCCATTGAACTGAATCTCGACCTGAATGACCGCAATATTAATTTGGTAGAAGAAGGTTTTGATATGGCTGTCAGGATCGGAGAGTTGGAGGATTCCACAATGGTTGCGCGCAGAATTGGAAGATCACATTCTGTAATTTGCGCGAGCCAAAGTTATCTGAAACGTTATGGGGAGCCAACGCATCCTGAGCAATTGAATCAGCACATCGGATTACAGTACAGCAATATTAGTTATAAGCAGCAATGGCAGTTTCAAACAAAAGCGGGCAAGATAATTTTTGGCCAGCCGCAGATTCGAGCCCGCGCAAATAATGGTGAAGCTTTGGCCGCGGCAGCGATTGCCGGTCTGGGAATTACATCGGGCCCCAGCTTTATTCTGGGGAACGCCATTAAAACAGGCAAGCTGGTATCCATTTTAAATGAATACCGACCTCCATCAGTCGGGATATTTGCTGTGTATCCGCCCGGGCGTTTATTGCCCGTCAGAATTAAAACATTGTCTGATTATCTTGCAGACCGATTCGGTGACAACCCTTATTGGGATCAAGATTTGAATACATATAAATAATTATTAAGATGGCTCTGATTTGATACCGATCGAGTGAATTAAGCCTGGTTTAAGCTTTGTAGAAGATAATATGACTTTTAGCAGGATAAAATGAAATTAAAAAATTTCTGTAACCAATAATTTCTCATGCGCCTTTTACTTGTTGAGGATGATGCCCAGTTGAGCAAACGGCTTAAGGCCAGCCTGAAACAGGCTGGCTTTGCGGTGGATGTTGCAGAGAATGGTCTGGATGCCGAACATGCAGGGATGGAAATTGACTACGATATTGTTGTCCTGGATCTTGGCCTGCCGCAGAAATCAGGAATTGAAGTTTTGCAGCAATGGCGTAATAAAAATCGCAAAATGCCCGTGATTATTCTGACTGCTCGTGATGCCTGGTATGAACGGGTGGATGGGTTCAAGGCGGGCGCAGATGATTATCTCGGCAAGCCCTTTCATGTGGAAGAATTACTGGCGCGTATTCGCGCTTTAATACGGCGACAGCATGAAGATGCACCGAATAAATTTCATCTGAGAGGATATGTTCTGGATGAAGAAAAGCAGCAATTATTGAATGATGAAACAGTCATTGAATTGACGGGTATTGAGTTTCGTTTGTTACGCTATTTTCTATTGCACCCTGGAAAAATTCTCTCAAAAACACGCCTGACCGAACACGTTTACGAAAATGATGCGGACAAGGATAGTAACGTTATTGAAGTGTACGTTAATCATCTGAGAAAAAAGATTGGTAAGGATATTATTGAAACTCGCCGCGGGCAGGGCTATATCTTTCGGAGTGATGACTGATGTATTCCCTGCAATCCCGTCTGGGGCTTTGGCTGGGACTCATGCTGGTGCTGATATTTGGCCTGCACATGTTGTTGATGAGTAATTTTCCGCGCTACCTCGCAGAGGAACATATCCTCACGCGGTTGCAGCATGATGGTGAATCACTTTACGCCCGCCTGATAATTGAATCTGGAAAAGCGCCTCGTCTCAGTAAAGGGCCGCTGTCTCCCATTTACAAGACGCCACTCTCTGGCCACTATTTTTTTGTCCAGGCTGGAGAGCACACGTTGCGTTCGCCTTCGCTTGAAGGAGAAACGCTGGACATGCCCGAGGTTCATCCTGGTGGCTCTACCGTTCTTCGTCTCGATGGACCGCTGCAAAAAAAATTACTGATGTGGGTAAGCGAAACGCGGAAAAACGGCCAGGCTTTTACCCTCGCGGTTGCAGAGGATATTGAGGATATCGATGAAGATATTTCTGAGTTAAGAAAGGCCTATTTTATCGGCACCAGTGTGACCGTACTGCTGCTCATTTTCCTGCAACGATTTGTCATCAGGCGCACTTTGAAACCGATTGAAAAAACCCGGAAAGAACTGCTTGCGATTGAAGCGGGTGAAGCCAGCAAAATCAATCAGGAAGTCCCATCAGAAATTCAGCCGCTGGTGAGCCAGATCAATCGCTTGCTGGAAGTCATGCACAAACGCATCGAGCGTTCACGCAACGCCAGCGGTAATCTCGCGCATGCACTGAAAACCCCATTGTCTATATTAAACCAGGTGGCGGAAACCCCAGAAATTCTGGCGCATCCTGAGCTATCTAAAGAAATTTCCCAGATCAGTGCAACCATAAAAACAGCCATTGACCGAGAATTGAAACGGGCGCGGCTGGTTGGCGGTGCGCTACCAGGGCAGTGTTTTTACGCAGATCGCGAATTACCCGAGCTGGTTGACGTGATGCAAAAAATCTTTGCGGAAAAGTCTCTTCATTTCGATGTTTCTATTCCCGCAGGAAAGAAATACAGCGCTGATCGTGAAGACATGCTGGAGTTGTTTGGTAACCTTCTGGACAACGCCTGCAAGTGGGCAAAGCAACACGTTAAATTAATAATTATGGATGAACCCGGTTTATATTTTGTTGTTGAAGACGATGGTGAAGGTGTAGAAAAAGAAGCACTCAAGTCATTAACCCAACGCGGCAACAGGCTGGATGAAAAAATACCTGGCCACGGACTCGGGCTTTCGATCGTGCAGGAAATCGTCGAGCAGTATGGCGGCCAAATTGAATTTGGCATTTCTGAAAAACTGGGTGGATTTTCTGTCAGGATTAGCCTTCCAGAAACGCTCTAAAGGGCTTCTTAAAGCCTTCCTTCCTCGATGACGGGCATGAGCCAGTAATGGAGTCCGGAGTTTTTATATTCATTTTCCAGGCCATTTATGATTGCGCGGTTTGCCTGTGAGTTGCCGAACAGTTGAAACTGGATCCGCTTTTGCCGTCCGGTAACCTGTTCAGTGAGGTTGTAGTTCTGGGTGTTGTGGCTATGGCCGTAGGCCAACGAGCTGGTGAAACCGGCACAGTTTTCATTTTCCAGTAGCCAGTCAACCAGGCTGTCTTCAAGCGCAGGCGGTACACTGAGCACCAGTAATTGTTGATCTGAATTCATGCGGGGGCCTCTGTTTTTACGCCAAACTTTCTATACAGGATCGGGAGCAGTATGAGTGTTAGCAGTGTTGAAGTGATCAGCCCGCCAATCACGACAATTGCGAGTGGCCGTTGAATTTCCGAGCCGGGTCCGGAGGCAAACAACAGAGGAACAAGCCCGAAAGCTGCGATACTCGCGGTCATTAATACAGGACGCAGTCGGCGAGCTGCTCCCTCGACAACCGGGGTGCGGCCTGATCTGATTCGGATGCGGGCCGTTCGGTCCCGCGCGAAATGCATAGCGGGGAGAAGGAGGCGGGGGTGCCGGGTCTCGAACTGGAGAAGATCGTCTCGGGCGGCCAGACCGGC
>DTYI01000224.1 GCA_012961935.1 Thiotrichales bacterium
AATTGGAGTGCTGCCTTGAATCGGTTTATGATTGAGTTCCCGGATAGAATGCCGGAGATAATATAACGAGCAGTTACACAGAATTATTTACAGGCTCATGTAAAAAGGCCTCGCATGAAGCGAGGCCCACCTTCTTAGTACACATTCGGCACTTAGTTAGCTGCGAAAGGATGCTCCGCCGTACCTTTCTTGGAGACAACTTCAGCCGCAGTCGGCTCACCTGAAACGGCGCGCTTGATGGACTCTTTCGTTGCTTCATAGTTGTATTGCTGAATTTTTGCATCATCCGTTGCTTCCCAATGGATGAATACGCCAACGCAAACAAAAACATCGTCCGCTTCACCAGCCGGGATGGTTCCATCTTCAACACAATCGGCAACTGCCATGGCAACACCGCGCTGCGCAGGACCAAACATTTGCACTGCCTGCGTAGCGCCTTTGATGGTTACCTTATTGAACATCATGGTGTTGGGTTTACACACCAGGTTAGGCGCAACAACCGCTAACAGGCTGGTAAATCCATCTTTATTGTTGACCAGGCCATTACAAAACGCAGTTTCTACAGCAGAACCGCGAGGTCCAATCAGCAGATCGATATGCGCCACTTCATTGCCGTCGCCGATCAGTGATTCACCGACCATTACTCTATTAATTACAGCCATATTCCACCTCCTTAAGGTGAGTTTTTGTTGAAAAAAAAGGTTGTACAACTTCCTGTAAAAAATGAGGGGACGCTTCCATTTCTTCCCCGCATGCTATTCCGATCAGTTGTTCTGCAAACAATGTTGCAACAACTAGATCAGCAGTCGTTCCCGGATTAATTCCAGCCTGTTTAAAGTCTTTATCAGCCTGTCTTAATTGTGTTTGTACGGTATCTGTTTGGCCTTGCGCCAGCAAGTCTTTCTCCAGTTGCTGGGCCATTCTACTGACTTTGTTTGCCTGTTCCTTACCATGCTTGCGAAATATATGAGTGTCCGGATACCGCGCCAGCAAGCCAAGATACAGCGCCGTAATGGCCCAGTTATCCTGACTGATAAAATGTTGTCTGAGTTCAGCCAGATGGGGTATTGCAAATTCAAAAATATCCGCAAAACCACTGGCATACTGGGACGCGATTTGATCACGCTCAGCCGCGAGGCTCATCACCTGAAATAATGTCTTATCCGGTACATCGCGAACATCCTGAACATCATTTTTCCCAAGCCCGCCGGGGCCAACTAAACGGATTGCCCGATAGCAAAATTGCGCGTCCTCCACTGTGCTGTCATGAATTATCTGGATAAGAGCCTGACGTAGATCCAGCGTTGATTGCGTCATGAAAAAAGCCTGCACCAGGGGTGCACAAAGCAGAATAATTCCCAGGTTGGTATTACAACCTACAGCATCTCTGGTAGCGTTGGCAGCAAAATAAATCCGCTGGCCTAAAACAGCACCAGGATCACTTAATGGTTCGGCACTCACCCTGGCGCTGATCTGAAATTGTTCCAGCGTCATATCATGGCCCGCCGCATGTACGCCCACATTACCCGGCTTCAAAGCCAGCAGTTCCTGATCGCAGGCATGGAGATAAGCATAAACCGCTAGCTGATAACGCGCATCGATAATACGTTTTGTTCTCAACATTATCCGCCAGCCTCCATTCGTATTTGCTGTGTACAATGCGCCAGAAAATCTTTGATTAATAATTCCGAAACATCAAGCTCGCAAACCGTTTGCAAGCCTTTCCAGGCAGGAATGCTATTGACTTCAATCACCCAGTATTGTCCTTGTTCATCACGCAATAAATCCACACCGGCATAATGCATATCCAGCACAGCCACTGCCGACTCGGCCAACTGGCTCAATTCTGGCGTCAGTAACGCGGGCTGACAACTGGCACCGTGTGCGACATTTGTAATCCAGCCAGTCCCCGTCCGTTGCATCGCAGTCACTGCCTTGCCATTGATGACAAAAACACGCCAGTCAGTTGCATTTTGCTGACCCGTTTTGATGAAACGTTGCAGGTAATAAATACCCCGTGCTTCTTCGGCTGATTCCAGATCAGCAAGTGACCCAATCAATTTCAATCCCTTGCCCTGAGAACCAAACAGCGGTTTATAAACCAATTGGTGGTTTGTTGCCAGCTCCCGCCGCACAATCTTTTTTGCAGCCTCAATCCCGGCCACCACCCAGCTTGTGGGTGTCGCGATACCTGCCTGATGCAGTAGAAAACTGGTCATTGCTTTATCCACGGTGCGTTCAATAGACCTGGCATCGTTATAAACACAAACACCCAGTTCCCGCAGCGCATGCAGGATATCGAGATAAAAAATAACTTCTTCCAGGCTGCCACCGGGTACACCCCGGACAAAAACGCCATCCGGCAGCGAATTTTCAAATCCGGGCAAGGTAACAGCATTGCGACCAGAATTAATATCAAAACTGCAATCCGTTAAAGAGACATAAAGCGACTCATACCCAGCCTTGCGTAAAGCACGTTTTAACTGTGCGCCATGCCAGCCAGGTTCGTCTGTGATGATGGCGATCCGGCGCGTCATTTCCCACCACCAAAAGAAACTTCAAGCAGTTCCTGATCCAGTTGGCCGGCATGAAAACTGTTGCCACTTTTAAGAGCTGTTACAACTACTTCAGCCGGACTGAAAAGCATGGGATCAATCTGGAAAAAATCATAGTCATAGGCTTTGAAAATCTCAGCAAAAGGTCGGCCGTAATCACGTGAACTGCTACTGGGTAAGCGTTCCGCCAGATCGCGGGCATCTTCATCGCTGCCGTTAACATAAAGCTGAACCCTGCCACCAAACAAAATAGCGTCGTTGGTTCGACCCATTGCCTGGACAAAATCAGCGGCGGGTGGCGGCACCGGGGCGCTGCCTGCGCCATCGACTAAATCATCCAGCGGAAATTTAAGTTCATGCACTTTGTGCAAAGCAACTTCCAGTACTCGCGCCACAACCTGTAGCGTGCCCGCCAGACTTCGGGTGGGTGTCAAAATCAAGGTTAAATCTGTGGCGGAAGAAAGCTGGCAATCCTTGATAATCTTTTCAGTCAGTTCCAGTGGAGGAGTTTTATCGACCTCCAGTATCAGGCAGGTCTGGCTGGATTTATCCTGATAGCCCAACTCCTTAAACAGGGGTTCTTTAACTGCAAGCGAACGACCCGGCCCGGAACCTAAAGCATGGAATGCAGACTTGCCTTCTCCATGAGAAAGACTCCAGCCCGCATATTGGCTACCAAGACAGGACGCAACCGGGTGGCTGGTATGCACATGCACTGATAAAGGCCAACGCTGGAATGCACCACCCGTGGTCAGACTGACGCTGCCCAGTCCGGCCATGCAAATTTCCGCAACACGACGGCCTGCTTCAAGTCCTCCCGGCGTATCAATGCCTGCATCAATCAACTGTACGCCATTTTCCATACGGTCGACCGTGACACGCAGCGCATCAGCGTCAATCATAAACCGCTCAATCAGCAGTTGTGCAGAGCGATTAAGGCTCGGCCAGTTAGCACTCATGCCACTCTCCGAGATTGCTGCAACTGGGCCAACAAGAACTGTCTGCGCGCTTGTAATTTTTCTGTGACAGTGGCTTCAACTTCACCATCAGCAGTGACCGAACATATCGGACAGCCCGCAGCAATTATTTGGCCACCTGCGGGTCGGTCACTCGCCCAGTCGGGCCAGTGAAAACCATCTGGAATGAGCACAGGCGATACCGCATAGATAATTTGGTGCGCACGCACAGGAGATAAAAACCGGTTATCGTTTGCGGGCAACTTCCCCTGGCAGGCTTCGATGTGTTGACGTAACAAGCCTGTGGTCACATCTTGATCATACAGTTCCAGTGTCGCGCCAGGCCGGGGGTTGAGTTCAAGCACATTGATGTTGTCGGCGCTTGCAACACAATCCAGAGTGTTGAGTCCTTTCAGATTTAACACCGCTGTTAATTTTTCAGCGTAGTCCAGTATTTCCATTCTTTGATCTGACGACAAGTTCACCCTGTTAATCGCGCCTTGATACTGAAATGGCTTTTTTTTCTGGCCTGTTACCCACTGCGTGTTAAAACCAACCGTCTGAATCCTGTGTCCATCAGCAAGAAACAATAACGAAACCGCTGTGCCATTCACAAACTTTTGAAAATAAATATCTGAATTGTAATGTTGCAATGGATCAAATTGCTGCACATGCCCACCACCGGAAGAGCATTGTTTTTTTACCAGCCAGTCAGAAATATTTTTACGAGGCGGAGCAAAACAGGTTTCAGGAAAAGGAATATTCAGAGCAGCCAGCAAGGCAAAAAATTGCCGTGGATTATTAGCACAACGTACGACTTCCTGACAATTCCCGTAGACAGGATAGCGCTCGCCCCAAGCAGCAATAACATCCGTCAAACGGTCAAGTCCAGCACCATAAACAAGACCTCTTCGCGCAACAGTTTCCGGTAAATTCTGGAGACATCGCTGCAATGACAGGCTGTTTAAAACCTGATTATTCTGGACTAGTCGAACAACTCGATCTGCAACAGCCTGCGTATCTTTATCTGCAAACATGTCGAGCACGGTGGAGCGCATTCCACCACGCCGGGCAGACTGGGCCAATGCCCGGCCAGAAAGCGCAACAATTGCAATTGCTTCAGTCATTTTGGAGATAGCTACGTGCAAATTCGAAGGCGTGCTCAAAATGCAGATACATAGGCGAATCAGCCTCACGCATCTGTTGCAAAAGATGATTCTGAGTCTGATACTTGATATTACCCACAACCAATGCACCGATCCCGACCGCACCGCTGCTAGAATCTGGAATGGGGACGCCATCATCCATCACGCCAACTCCCGCGATACCTTCAGGTGGAACCGCATTTAGGTCAGCAGCTACCTTGAGATGTTTGGCCGCCGCAACGTCATCCTTATTCATAACCTGAACGCCCGCAGCTGCAGTACCTAGCACCACAGTCGCCTCTTCCAGTTGTTCGCCCTTGTGGTCATTGGCATCGCCTTTGATGCCCGTCATGTCAGCCCCATAAGCGTGATTACACAATGCGGCCACCCGATCAGCCTTGTCTTTCTGCCGGCCCATCACGGTTACACTGGCACCTGCCTTGGCAGCAATGACTGACGCGGCTGAGCCGACTGGACCTGTTCCACCTAATACAACTATTTTTTGCCCATCAAGTGACTCGCCAAAGGTTTTGGCTAACTGTTTCTCTACTGCAGCGACCATTGCCGCAGCTGTTGTGAAGGCACCGCTTGGATCCGCGAAGACCGAAATTTCAAAAGGTGGCACCATGGCATCCCGGGCATTATCGAGCATGTCCATGGCCAGTACCATCTCCCGACCACCGATAAAAAAGCCGGTTCGCCTCACACCCTTTGGACCTCTGGAAAAGATCGCATCCTGTGTCAATCCGGCAACATCATCCAGCTCAACGTTGGTGTAAGGTGTAATGGCATCCCAGCCCGCATCGTAAGCCATATTGACATCAAATGGGCTGGCATTTTTTGCCGGTGTGATTAAATGTAATAAATAAGGTTTTTCCATCTATCTTTTCCGTAAAACTTTGAAATATTTAAAGCGCTACAATCGCTTCATTTATGTTTCAAACTTGCAGCGAGAGCGTCGGCCTCTATCTCGGGCCATTGTAATGTTGAGTGTCTGGTCTCCACATCAGTACTCACTTCGGCGCCATAATTTTGCCCAGCGACGACCTGATACTGCAAAGGTAAATCAGGAAACGCTGCTTTGAGTTGACGCATCAGCGTCACCGCCTGTGTTTCACCGTCAATGATGGCAAAACCGGTTGGCCCCCAGGAGCTTTGACCGACTGCTTTTATGCCTTGATTTCCTAACCATCCCAAAGCCTTAGCGACAGCCGGGCTGCTATAACGTGCACCCTGTGCGGGTGAAAAATAATCGCCTACGACGCGTTGAATTTCACTGATACTTTCGCCAAATTCATCCAGTTGCTGCTCAACCAGTCCTGGTAAAACTTTCATCACCAGCAATCGGCATAACGCCCCGGCTGCTTCATCAGGGAATGTTGGCAAAGTCTGAAAAGCAAGCCGCTCATCATCACCATGTAAACCCGTTGACTTAGCATCAAAAATTAATAACACGCGCCAGTGATCTGGAAATTCAGTACGAAAAAGAATAGAGGGTAATGGGCCACCAGAACGACGGCCGCCATCGACCAGAAAGCCACCTTGTTCGAAAGCACCAATACCGATACCCGAACGGTTTCCTCGCCCAAGCATTGCTGCAATATCCCTTGAACCAAGTTCTATCTGAAATAGCTTCTCGATGGCTTTTCCAACAGCCAAGGCCATTTGCGTACCAGAACCCAGCCCACTATGCGATGGGATAGCAGATTCTATGTTGATACTGATTCCACCTTCCAGACCCAGTCTTTCCAGTAATCTGTTTGCATAACGGCGCGCCCGTTCTGCGTCAGCACCAGAAGTCTCAACGATTGTCGAACGACTAGCCTGTATTTGCGTATCCAGCCCCTTGATCGTCAGACCCAAACTACCGAAACGCCGACCGGTTCCACCGTTCAGATCGACAAATCCGAAATGCAGGCGAGCAGGTGCTTTAACCCAAATCTTGTTTTCATTCATTGGCAAGTGATATTCATTATTTTTTATCTTAAAGCTACCAAGCAACAAATGTGCCCGTTAAACATATTAACCCTACTTTCATTTTCACAAGACTCAATCACGCTCTATCAGGGCAAAAAGTATGCAATAAGATAAAGATACACGGCTTGAATCCAGGATATCTTCCTCCCGGATTTTAATCGGAGGACACGAAACAGCGAAAGCACATGATTTCATGAAACACTCTGTCGCAGCAACGGGACAAATTCCGCTGTTAATTTGAAAGGCCAATAATAGTTCTGCAGGAAGTCTATAAATATATCTGTTTCTTAAATATTGATATGGAATTTAGGAACCACTGATTAATTCTGGATGAAGCAGGTTGTGTTCAAAATATTCGGAAGGCCGTCGATATACTCGGGTATTTCACTCATTGATTTTCATCCTATCGTTATTTCCAATCAACGAGACAAGG
>DTYI01000225.1 GCA_012961935.1 Thiotrichales bacterium
AGGTGGTGGTGGACGCACTCGGGTATTAACCGATGGCGCAGTTTTTGAACAGGCTGGCGTAAATTATTCGCATGTGTTTGGCAAAAATCTGCCACCCTCTGCGACGGCCCAGCGGCCCGAACTGGCCGGTCGCAGTTTTCAGGCGGTGGGCGTTTCGCTGGTGATTCATCCGCATAATCCTTATGTGCCCACTTCACACGCCAACGTCCGGTTTTTCATCGCTGAAAAAGACGGCGAAGAACCAGTCTGGTGGTTTGGTGGCGGCTTCGATATGACACCCTATTATGGTTTTGATGAAGACTGTATTCACTGGCATCAAACAGCTAACAAGGCGTGTGAGATCGGCGAGACCGGAACTTATGAAAAATTAAAAAAATGGTGCGACGATTATTTTTATTTAAAACACCGGAATGAGCCACGCGGTATTGGCGGCCTGTTTTTTGATGATCTGAATACACCTGATTTCGATAATGCCTTTGCGCTGATGCGCAGTATTGGTGAGCATTACATTCCCGCCTATTTACCCATCGTGCAACGTCGTAAAGAACTGGAATGGGGGGAACAGGAACGCCAGTTTCAACTTTATCGACGCGGGCGTTATGTGGAATTTAATCTGGTCTATGATCGGGGTACGTTATTCGGCCTGCAATCCGGCGGGCGCACCGAATCGATTCTCATGTCACTGCCACCGCTTGTGCGTTGGGAATATAACTGGCAGCCGGAACCTGGAAGCCCCGAAGCAAAACTCTACAGCGATTATTTACGCCCCCGTGATTGGCTCAACGAGGCGTAACATCACCGTATTATCCGCACGGGTTTCAACATCCATCAAAGGCTTGGCGATATAGTATCCCTGCGCATGATCAACACCGCAAAGGTTCAGCAGGCGTAAAATTTCCGCGTCTTCAACATACTCAGCGATCGTTTCCATACCAAGCGAATGGGCAATATCATTAATCGCCATCACAATCGCGCGGTCAATCGGATCACGCGCCATATTCTGAACAAATGAGCCATCAATTTTAACCACGTCGACCGGCAAATCTTTTAGCTGGGAGAATGAGCTAAAGCCTGTACCAAAATCGTCCAGTGCAAATCGCCAGCCTTTCATGCGCATTGTTTCAATAAAACTGCGCGCCTGATCAATTTGTTCAATGGCATTGGTTTCTGTAATTTCAAACAAAATTGAACCCGGCTTGATACCAGAACTTTCCAGCATCTCGCGGATATTCTGCAACATATCCACATCATTCAGCGTCGTGCCTGAAAGATTGATAGAAAAACTGATATCACGTTCATCTTCCTGTTGCAGTTCTTGCAATCGCGCGATCGCGTTTTGCACAACCCAGGAATCAATTGCAGGCATTAAATTAAAACGCTCGGCAATATTCAGGAAGGCATAGGGACTGATGTAGCCGCCATCGTCACCTCGCATTCTCAGTAAAACTTCGTAATGCTCAGGAAGATGTGACAGACCTGTCCATAATTTACTGGCGTGATCTGGCAGTAATTCAAAATTAATTTCAGATAGCGGTAGAATCGGTTGATAAAATAATTTGAACCGGTCGTTTTTCAGCGCATCATTCAGGCGTGTTGACCATCCAATTTCTTCGGTCAATTTAGCTTTATCAACGTCCTTTGTTGCATCAAATAAATAAGATTGCCGTTTGCCTTTCTGCTTTGCAGTATTGCAGGCGATGTCAGCATTCACCATCGCTTCTTTGGGCGACATGTTTTTATTAATCAGGGTAATGCCGATCGTACAACTTAATTTGAAGCTGATTTCCTCATTCACAAAAGTACATTCTTCCATGACTTTGCGCAGCGATTCAGAAATCTTATAAGCCTGATCACTATCAACATTGCGTAAAATAACGGCGAACTCATCACCACCAAGCCGTGCCAGCGTATCTCCCTTACGTACTGATCTTTTCAGCCGCTGACTGACATCCACCAGCAACTTGTCGCCTGCTTCATGACCTGCGGTATCGTTTAAATATTTAAACCGGTCCAGGTCGATAAACAACATTGCACTTTCTTTAAAGTCTTTCAGCCCTTTTAATCTTTCCACTTCAAAGCTGAGTGCTTTTTCAAAACGTAAACGATTGTGCAGAGTGGTTAACGGGTCGTGGGTTGCATGCCAGTAAAGCTGACGCTCCAGACGCTTGCGTTCACTGATATTTCTAAACGCGACAACAGATCCCTGGACACCAGAGTTGCTTTGCAACGGATAAACCGTACATTCCACCTGCAACTGGCTCCCATTTTTATGACGAAATAATGTTTCGTGTTTTTCCAGAACATGACCTTGCTCATAAGCACTGGAAAGTACATCCTTTGTGGTTTTACCTGGTTGTGGTTGCAGAGCCTGATGGATCAGCACTTGTGCAGCCTGACCCATATATTCACTTTCATGCCCAATGCCCAGCAGTTTTCGTCCGGCAGGGTTCATATAGTTTATCTGTCCACGCGAGTCCACACCATAAACACCATCACCAATAGAAGTCAGGATTGCTTCGTAACGATAGCGCTCGGACTGTGCATATTTTTTCAACCTGATCTGACTCGCCAACGAGTCAACACGTGCAAGAAACAAGGCTTCAGGTTCGGACTTGAACATAACTTCCACGGCACCCGACTCGATACTTTTCTTGATGGTTTCATCCAGGTAGCTACCCGTCATGATGACGCAGGGCAAATGCAGGAAACGTGGGTCTTGCTTGAATTTCCGACACAGATCATTGCCTTCCATATCCGGCATGAAGTAGTCCATGATCACCAGATCGACTGCTTCCTGTTCGACAATATCCCAGGCCGACTGGGCCGATCCTGCTGTGATCACTTCATAGTCGGATGATTCGAGCAATTGACTGTATTTGCGCCGTGTTGATTTCGAATCGTCAACCAGCAGGACGGTGATTTTTTCGGTATTTTCCGTCAGCGCAATTGAAACCATTGCAGCAGATATTTCCATCGTTTCTGCAAAAAACAAATTCTGCAACGCCTGCAAAATCGCGTCCTGATCAGCGTAACGAAAATGACTGGTATGGTGACGGTTCTTGACCCATGCCTGTAACTGCAAGTCAGGATTATTGATCAAAAGAATCAATGGCATGGACGCCAGCATATTTGTGTCAAAAACGGCTTTTAACGTTCTGACTGATGCTGCACCCTGCTCAGAATTACCCAGCACCACCGTACTGAAACGCGAGGCCTCATCTGATGCCAGCAAAGCCAGCGCTTCATCTCTGTCAGCCAGTACAGACACAGTATATCCTGCATCCAGTAACAGCCGCTCAAGTACAATACGCTGCGTTTTTGATTTTTCTACCAGTAGTAAGTGTTGCATGCTGGGTGTTATTAATTATGAAGCATGAATAATAATTCGATATCGTTTTTGTTTTATTGACCTGCCTAGCAACTTTGATTGCCGTTTATCTGTCAATTTTTCCGATAATGCAGATTTGCGAACCCTATCACGTCAGCCTGTCAGTCACGCTCATCCCTTTCAGAAGCGTGGGCTTATGTCATAATGACCCAGGAATCCATTAAAAAAAACCTGAACCATCATGAGCCAATACCCATACACTCGCCCTCGCCGTATGCGCCGGGATGAATTCTCCCGGCGCTTGATGCGGGAAAACCGCATCACTGCAAATGACCTGATTTATCCGGTATTCATCCTCGAAGGAAACAACCAACGAGAAGCAGTAACCTCAATGCCCGGCGTGGAACGCAAAAGCATCGACCTGCTGCTCAAAGAAACTGAAGAAGCACTGACCCTGGGCATCCCCGCACTGGCATTATTTCCGGTCGTGCCGACAGAAAAAAAGTCCTTACAGGCCGAGGAAGCCTATAACCCCGACGGGCTGGCGCAGCGTGCTGTACGCGAACTGAAAAAACAGTTTCCTGAACTGGGTGTCATCACCGATGTTGCACTCGACCCGTTCACCTCACACGGTCAGGACGGACTGCTCGATGAGCAAGGTTATGTCACGAACGATGCGACCGTTGACGTGCTCGTCAAGCAGGCGGTGTCACACGCTGAGGCCGGTGCAGATGTGGTTGCACCATCAGACATGATGGATGGACGCGTCGGCCAGATCAGACTCGCACTGGAAGAAGCCGGGCACGTCAACACCCGCATCCTCGCTTATGCAGCCAAATATGCCTCCAGCTTCTACGGCCCCTTCCGCGATGCCGTCGGCTCAGCGGGCAGTCTCGGCGGTGGCAACAAATACAGCTACCAGATGGATCCGGCGAACAGCAACGAAGCCCTGCACGAAGTCGCGCTCGATATCGACGAAGGCGCAGACATGGTGATGATAAAACCCGGCATGCCCTACCTGGATATCGTCCGGCGAATCAAAGAAACTTTCGAATTCCCCACCTACGTTTATCAGGTCAGCGGAGAATATGCGATGCTCAAAGCCGCCGCACAAAACGGCTGGCTGGATGAAAAAGCCATCGTGCTCGAGGCGTTGCTGGGCATGAAGCGCGCGGGCACTGATGGCATTCTGACTTACTACGCAATGGATGTGGCCCGCTGGCTAAAGGAAGATTGATGTCGGACAAATACGCCGTTCTCGGCAACCCGGTCAAGCACAGTATTTCACCACAAATCCACGCTGAATTTGCGAGGCAAACCGGGCAGGACATCAGCTACGAAAAACTTGAAGTACCGCTGGATGGCTTTGCAGAATTTATCGCCAGCTTGCACAAAAAAGGTTACAAGGGCATGAATGTCACCTTGCCATTTAAGGAGCAGGCTTTTCAATTATCCGAGTCACTCAGCGCGGCGGCTGAACACGCCGGCGCAGTCAACACCTTAATCCGAACCCCTACCGGCTGGCGTGGTGACAACACCGACGGCGTCGGTCTGGTTCGAGACCTGACCAAAAACCTCAGCATCAAATTAAAACAAAAAAAAATTCTCATCCTGGGCGCGGGCGGCGCTGTTCGTGGTGTACTCGAACCTATCCTGCGAGAAGGCCCAGAACACATCCATATCGCCAACCGCACGGCCGAAAAAGCCATAGCGTTAGCTGAAAAATTCAAACAACTTGGAACCGTTATCGGCACCGGACTCGACGGTTCTTTTGAAGACCCGTACGACCTCATCATCAACGGCACTGCGGCCAGCATCAAGGGTATTGTTCCCACCATACCGGACGGCCTGCTCAAACCCGACGGCGCAGCGTACGACATGTTCTACGCTAAAGAACCCACCGCTTTTGTTGAATGGGCCAAACAACAAGGCGCAGCAATTGCTACCGATGGATTTGGTATGTTGATAGAACAAGCTGCGGAAAGTTTTTATTTGTGGCGACTGAAAAGACCCGATACAAAAAAGTTACTAAATCAGTTTCTCACCAATTAAAACCAACCACCTTCCCGTGCAATTAATCCGTAAACGTATATGGCAGCATTTCATCCACTGATTCTGGCCGTTCCTGACGATGCTTTTCTGCGAGCTGAGCGTAATGTTTTGCTGAGTATAAAATTGATTCTCGCTCTTTAGCCGTCAATGATCTTGCCCGCTTGACGGGTGAGCCTATCCAGAGGTATCCACCTTCGAGTGTTTTCCCTGGCGGCACCAATGCACCGGCGCCTACGATCGCACCCGATTTAATTACCGCGCCATCCATGACAATACTGCCCATCCCAATCAGGCAGGCCGACTCGACTGTACAGGCGTGCAGGGTAACGTTATGACCGACCGTGACATCTTCGCCCACGATCAGTGGATATCCACCTGCTGAATAAGGGCCGTCATGCGTGACATGCAAGACACTGCCATCCTGGATATTGGTGCGCGCACCGATCTCAATATAATTGACATCGCCTCGTGCCACGCTCATTGGCCAAAGCGAACTTTGTGCACCGATTTGTACTTTCCCAATGACAGTGGCTGCCTGATCGATATAGGCGTCTTCGTGAATTCTCGGCTCATCGCCCTGATAGTTTCTGATCGCCATTTTTACCCCGCGTATTTTTCCTCACAGCATGATACTACTTTGCTAGAATCACCTCCCAATGAATTCTCAACCCATCAGTCTCAAAACCCGACTGGGCTATTACGCCCGGCTTATTCGTCTGGACAAGCCGGTGGGTATTTTTCTTTTGCTCTGGCCTACTTTGTGGGCATTGTGGATTGCAGCAAAAGGTGTCCCAGACATTAATGTGCTGGTCGTATTTGTCCTGGGCGTTTTCCTGATGCGTTCTGCTGGTTGCGCGATCAATGATTATGCCGACCGGGATATCGACCCGCATGTTGAACGCACCCGCACCCGTCCATTGGCGGCCGGTCTGATTTCTACCAAAGAAGCTTTGGCTGTTTTCCTGCTGCTGGTACTGGCAGCCTTTGCGTTGGTCATGACGCTGAATCCACTCACGCGCTGGATGTCGCTCGGTGGTGTGCTGCTCGCTGCCAGTTATCCTTTTATGAAGCGTTATCATTATCTGCCACAGGTGCACCTGGGCATCGCATTCGCCTGGGCGATACCGATGGCATTTACGGCGCAAACAGGCACATTTCCACCGCCTGCCGGCTGGCTATTATTTATTGCAGCGATTCTCTGGACAACCGCCTATGACACCATGTACGCAATGGCCGATCGCGAAGATGATTTGAAAATTGGCGTCAAATCGACGGCTATTTTATTTGGTGAAGCAGATAAATTAATTATCGCCGTTTTACAGATTATGTTTTTACTGGGCATGCTGCTGCTAGGGCAGACAGAAAAACTGGGATCGGTTTTTTACGCAGCACTAGGCATCGCCTCCATCTTCGCACTGTACCAGCAATTTCTACTACGCTTGCGCGACCCGCAGGATTGCTTCCGTGCCTTTCTCAACAATAACTGGCTGGGGATGATTTTGTTTGTCGGCATTGCCGCCAGCTATTCGCTGGAATCTGCAGCATGATGCTGTTCCCGTATGTTTTTACTCAGACCACCAGGGTGCGAACCTATATAATTCTCTACGACAGAAACCAGGTGAAAAGCGCCAGCAAGCGTCACAGGCTTATGTTTTTTCAACAAATAAGATAACCCTACCCAATACCAATCGTCATCAGGCATATATTTTTCGGGCGCATAACGATACGTTTCCACCATGACTGGAATCCTCCTCTCCTCCGTCCTAATCATAGACCGCTATTCCAACAATACAAATAACGCAGGTTAACCTGTTCGAAATATCAGTCTACAATAGCGCTTTCCATCACCGTCACCACTACCCATGTCCAACAACAAGCTACGAATCATCCTGCAGTCCATGCGATTGCCGTTTTTATTGCTGACGCCTGTATGCGTGTTTCTGGGGTTTGCAACAGCAGTGAGTTCGGGCGCTGAAATCAATACCGCTGTTTTTTTACTGGCGCTTACGGGTGCTCTCAGCGCACATATCAGCGTCAACACTTTCAATGAATACCTGGATTTCCGCAGCGGACTGGATCTGGTAACACAGAAAACACCTTTCAGTGGTGGTAGCGGTGCGTTGCCCGATAACCCACATGCGGCAAATGCGGTGTTAATCGTCGCTATCACAACACTGGTCGTGACCACCCTGATCGGCCTGTATTTTATTTATCTCCGTGGCCTTGCAATTTTTCCTCTGGGTCTGCTGGGCATCGCGATTATTCTGCTTTATACCGGCTGGATTAACCGCCATCCTTTTTTATGCCTGCTTGCGCCGGGTCTGGGTTTTGGCCCACTGATGGTGACAGGCACCCATTTCGCTCTAACCGGCCACTATAGCTGGCAGGCCTTTATCGTCTCCCTCGTACCACTATTTCTGGTCAGCAATTTATTACTGCTGAACCAATATCCCGATATCGACGCTGATAAAAGCGTAGGCCGCAGGCATTTTCCAATTGCTTTTGGAACCGGCATCAGCAACTGGATATACGCCGGTTTTATCAGCCTGTCTTACCTGATCATTCTGTTAGCAGTCGCGACTGGCCTGCTGCCAAAGCTTAGCCTCATCAGCCTGCTGACAATCATGGCCGCCGTCCCTACTCTGATCGGCGTATTTAAATACGCAGAAAACGTACCCAAACTCGTACCGTATCTAGGTCTAAATGTCGCCGCGACACTGCTGACACCGACATTGCTCTGGGTTTCACTGCTGGTCGGTTAGGGTCTGTTAACACCAACCTGACAGGCACTGTTGCACCTGAAAATGCGCCAATCAAGGCGCGAGGAGAGAAGTTTGGTAGTTCCAAATGAACGACGAGCAACGCAGAGTGGCGCTTTTTCAGGCGC
>DTYI01000226.1 GCA_012961935.1 Thiotrichales bacterium
GGGGTAGAGAGATTCGAACTCCCGACATCCTGCTCCCAAAGCAGCCGCGCTACCAGACTGCGCTATACCCCGAAAATGCTATTATACAAAGGCCGTGCATCATACGCACCCACCTTCTAAACGTCAATTAAACTGGGGGGCTGTTTTATTGGTTATTTAAACCCCTGGAATAAGAACAGGATTGTAGTGGTTATTCTTCCATGCGATGATTCGCTCCGAACCAAAAAGCTGATAACCCATGACTGCAAAACTGATTGATGGCACAGCCGTTGCAAAGCGCATCAGTGCTGAAATAAAAGCAAAAACACAACAGACAATCGACCGGGCTGGCAGGCCGCCCGGACTGGCCGTGATCCTCGTGGGCTCAGACCCGGCTTCCGAAGTTTACGTTGGCCACAAACGCCGCGCCTGTGCAGAAGTCGGGTACCACTCAGAATCACATGACTTGCCCGTTGATGTAGACGAAGACGACCTGCTGGCTTTGATCGACAAACTCAACGCCGACGACCACATCGACGGCATCCTGGTGCAGCTTCCCCTGCCCGACCATATCGATGCTGAAACCGTCATCGAACGCATCCGGCCCGATAAAGACGTCGACGGTTTTCACCCCTACAATGTCGGACGACTCGCGGTGCGCCTGCCCACCCTGCGCCCCTGCACACCTTATGGCGTCATCAAGCTACTGGATGAAATCGGCGAAGTTTACAAAGGCCGCAACGCCGTTATCGTCGGCGCATCCAATATCGTCGGCCGCCCCATGATGCTGGAATTGTTACTCGCAGGCGCGACCGTCACCGTCTGTCATCGCTTCACCACCGACACACCAGAACACGTCGGCCGCGCGGATATCATCGTCGTCGGCGTCGGCAAACCCGGCCTCATCAAAGGCGAATGGATCAAACCCGGCGCCACCGTAATCGACGTCGGCATCAACCGCACCGAAGAAGGCAAACTGGTGGGTGATGTGGAATTTGAAGCGGCGGCAGAACGCGCTGCCTGGGTTACGCCTGTGCCAGGCGGCGTTGGCCCGATGACGGTTGCAATGTTGTTGACGAACACCTGGCAAAGTTATTTAAGTCGGGTTGGTATTTGAATTTTTAAGGTGGATGCGCTTTGCTTATCCACCCTGCAGCTCCAAATTAATCTGCCAGTTTCTTCGCATTTGAAAGCCGTTCATTTTTCCTTGCTTCCGACATCAACTCATACAACGGCGCAAGTTCAGGCCCACTCGCTCGCCCGGATAAGGCCATGCGCAAGGGCATGAAAAGTTGTTTTCCTTTACAGCCGCTTTCAGTTTTTAACTGTTCGATAAAATCCTTGTAATTATTCGGCGCCGCTTCAAGCGCATTTAACGCCGCATCAAAGTAGGTGTGCCCGACTTGTTTGAACCAGTTGTGCGCGTCTTCTGGATAGTCGAGTAATTCGGTGTAGAGCACGTCGAGCCAGTGGCGTACTTCTTCGGGGAAGTTGATGTTGCCGCGGATGAGGTTGACGAAGGCTTCGCGTTCACCGGTTGGGACGGCGTCCAGCTCTGCACCCAGCCAGTCGATTAGTTTGTTCGTGTCCGCGTGGAGGATGGCTTCACGCTGCCAGTGCATGAGTTGTTTGGCGTCGTGTCTTGCGGGCGCTTTGCCCAGGCGAGGTAATTCAAAGCCATCGGCCAGTTCCGCCATGCTCATGAATTTGCCGCTGTCCTCAAAGGCGTGACCCAGCCTGGCGAGGTGGTTGTTGATGGCGCCGGGCAGGTAGCCTTCTTCACGCATGACCCGCACGCTCTGGCTGCCTTCGCGTTTGGAAAGCGGGTTGTGCTCATCGGAAACGATCAGCGAGATGTGGCCGTATTCCGGCTCGGGCAGATCCAGCGCACGCAGCATGAGTAGTTGCCGCGGCGTGTTGGTAAGGTGGTCTTCGCCACGCAGCACATGTGTTACGCCCATCAGGGCATCGTCGATGGCGTTGGTGAAAAAGAACGCGGGTGTGCCGTCCGAACGGCGGATGATGAAATCGCCGATGTCATCTGTGTTGAAACTTTGTTTGCCGCGTACCGCGTCTTCAAATTCGAGGGTGTCACCTTTGGGCACACGAAAACGCAGACTGGGTTGTCCGCCCTGCTCCAGTTTCTCCTGACGTTCTTCTGCACTCAGCCGCGCGCAGGTGCCGGCATAACGTGGTGGCTGTCCGGCTGAGAGTTGCGATTTGCGTACCAGTTTGAGTTCACGCTCGGAACAAAAGCAGGGATAGGCCAGATCTTTTTCAATCAACTGGTCATAATATTTCTGGTAGAGATCGCCGCGTTCCGACTGATTGTAGGGCGCATGCTCGCCGCCGGCATCCGGGCCTTCCTGCCAGTCCAGCCCCAGCCATTGCATGTCTTCCTGCAATGCGGTCTGAAATTCAGGTTTGCTGCGTTCCTGATCGGTGTCTTCGATACGCAGCAAAAATTTCCCGCCGTGCTTGCGCGCGAGCAGCACGTTGAACAGTGCGGTACGGATATTTCCCAGGTGAACCAGTCCAGTCGGGCTGGGCGCAAAGCGGGTTTTGATTTTTTTATCAGACATGGCTGGCATGGTATAGAAAGTAGTGGAATTGTAAAGAGGCACCCTCTGGAAGTATCATAGCGACCTTTCACGTAACTGAAGCGGGACCATCATGCTACGCAAACTTACTTTTATATTTCTTTCATTTTTATTAATTACCGGATGTAACGCAATGACCGATGCTAAAAACCCCAAGATCACCATGCAGACCAACAAAGGCACTTTTGTGATGGAGCTGTATCCTGAAAAAGCGCCCAAGACGGTTGCGAATTTTCTTTCCTACGCCAAAGAAGGCTTTTTTGAAGGCACGATTTTTCACCGCGTCATTCGTGGCTTCATGATTCAGGGCGGTGGATTTACAAAAGACATGCAGCAGAAGCCCACCAAAGATCAGATCGAAATTGAATCTGACAACGGCCTGAAAAATGATCTGGGCACGATTGCGATGGCGCGTACCAATGATCCCAACTCTGCCACCGCACAGTTTTTTATTAATGTAAAAGATAACGCCTTCCTGAATTTTAGCGCACCAACCATGCAAGGTTATGGCTACACCGTCTTCGGTAAAATTATCGACGGGATGGATGTCGTTCATGAGATTGAAAAAGTCGCAACCGGAAATCATGGCGGCCATTCGGATGTGCCTAATGAGGCTATCATTATCGAAAAAGTAACCGTTGAAGAATAAAACTTTATTCATTTCCGATCTTCATCTGGACAGGGAACGTCCAGAGATTATCGAACTCTTTATACAGTTTTTAAATAAAGACGCTGCACAGGCCGAAGCGCTTTACATCCTCGGCGATTTATTTGAATACTGGATTGGTGATGATCAACCCGTTCCCGGACTCGAAGGTTGTTTGACTGCACTCCAGTCGCTCACCGAAAAAAATATTCCCGTTTATTTTATTCACGGCAATCGTGATTTTTTAATCGGCAAAAAATTTGCTGAAAAAACGGGCATCACTTTATTACCAGAAAGTGTCGTGATTGATTTGTACGGCACCCCCACACTCATCCTGCATGGCGATACCCTCTGCACCGATGACGTGGATTATCAGAAAATGCGTTTAATGCTGCGCGACCCAAAGTGGCAAAAACAATTTCTTCCCCTGCCGATAGAAACTCGTATTCAGGAAGCACTGAAGCTGCGTGAAAAAAGCCAGCAAGCGATAGAAGCCAAGGCAGAAATGATTATGGATGTAAACCAGACGACCGTGATTGACACCATGCAGAAAAATAATGTCCTGCAACTTATTCACGGCCACACCCACCGACCCGCGATTCATGATTTGCAAATCAATGGCGAAAAAGCAAAGCGCATTGTTCTGGGCGACTGGTATGAACAGAGCAGTGTTTTATCTTGCTCGAAAGACAATATAAATCTCGAATAAATTTTAAGCTAGAGTTTAGAGTTTCAGTTTAAACAACAGGCTAAGCGCGGCGGAAACCTCAGACCGATCATCTTTCGTCAACGCACCAGCCTTTCTAATCACCAATTTATCATCCAGCGTGAACAGCTTCATCCTCACCACCGAGGCAGAAGGTAACCCGGCAGAATCCAGGTCTTTGATATTGACATCCAAAGGCCAGTCAAAATTGTTGGCGCTGGTGATCATCGCCAGTACAGACTGACCAACTCGTTTATTAAAACCTGCTGCATCAGACAAAACCAAAGCCGGACGTCTCCGGGTGGTGGTTCGGTCAGTAAAAGGAAAAGGCACAACAACTACATCAAATGCCTCAAAGGTCACGGTAAGCCTCTTCGTCAGCTTCTGTCATCCACTCATTGAGAGTGCCCTCAATACTCTCCGCAAATGCGAAATCAACGGGTCGCGCCTTACGGAGGCAAACGGAATCGTTCTCAACATCAAAGGCGACTTCATCACCCGCCTCCAGATGAAGCAGCTTTCGCACGGGCTCAGGAATGGTTGCCTGATACTTCCTGGTCAACTTGCTTGTCGTGGTTTGCATATCGCCTCCTGATATTATCGACTATTTTAGTAATACTGGTATTACCCATTACTCGCAACCATTATAGCCAATCCTTCAGGTTTTGCATAAAAACAATGAAAATTGCCAAGGTGGCTGAATTAAGTCTGATTCAATTAGACCACTTCACGATTGCTGACCTAAGGATGAGATGCTGCTCAGCACCCTCGGCCAGCGCTCGAATTCCGAATCTTCAATTCCGGGTTCTATCGTGACGACATAAACACGGCGCTCGTGTTGATGTTGTGCAACCAGACCCTGCACCCATTTTCCTTTGGTAATATCAAACCATCGGGAATGACCTTCAAAGTCTTTTTCCATAAAGGAAGAAACCGGGAGCTGTACCGGACGCGGCATCCATTTGTCCCAGCGTCCCGCATAGATAGAGTCAAGACGCGCCCAGCCACCCTGGGGCAATTGACCGGCTTGTTGCTTGCGTCGCCCCCAGGGTAATAAAAGTACGCCACCATTATTCTTTTTTACTGGCAGTTGTGCTTTCGGGTTAGGAAAATAAACCCGATACTCCTGACCGCCAATGGTATAGAAAACACCGCCGCACATTAAATTGTCTGCCGGTGTCCATCCGGCTTCCATGCGGGTGAAATGACGTTGGGCATATCGGAGCGGTTAAGCAGCCTTGCAGGCGCCAGCGCAAGTTCACCAAAGCGTTCATTAATACGGTCAACTGCCTGGTACATTTCATCGCGTTTGGGATCGCTGTTAATAAAAAAATCCGGTTGTCTATTAGCCGGTTGCGGGTCAAGTGCTGTTACCTGAATCTGGTGTACGCCCTCCCCTTTCCAGACTGCCCGTATCGTTGCTTCACCTAGCCGATAAATCTCCTGTGTATCAGACGATGGTTTTGACAGGCGCGGTTTTGCAGCCAGCCAGCCTTCCTGCGTTCTCAGCCCAAAGAAAAAA
>DTYI01000227.1 GCA_012961935.1 Thiotrichales bacterium
GGCTGACCGCCCAGTCACCCGCTGAATGTGCCTTTGTTATCGTTTGTCTTAGTAAATGTGTCGATTATCGCAATATGCTAAACTTCCGATCTGGAAAAACAAAAAAACCTGCATAGGAATAGCTTTGTGCAAACTGTGTGTTTAACTGATTTATGAATACGCCCCAACCAGAAAACGTGACTGTGATGTTTGCCGATGTGGTTGGCAGCACGCGCATTTATGAGGTATTGGGGGACGCAGAAGCGCAATACACCATCACGCACGCGTTAAATGTAGTAGGAGGCATTGTTCAGCGGCACAAAGGCAGTGTCGTAAAATCAGCAGGTGATGATGTGCTCAGTGCATTTCAATCAGCTGACGATGCATTAACAGCAGCTTGTGTGATACACGATACTTTTGCAGAAAACCGAATCTTTGAAGACTTGTCACTTGAATTTCATATTGGCATCCACTCAGGCATGGGGATTTTTACCAAAGGAGATATCTACGGTGATGCGGTTAATGTCGCCGCCCGCCTTACTAGCACTGCAAAATCCGGCCAGATTTTGACTTCAAAGGAAACAGTTGATCAACTGACCAATGGCCTTGCAGCCCAGGCGCGTGAATTTGATACCATTCCTGTAAAGGGGCGCAAAGAACCAGTTCAGATGTATGACATTATCTGGAAACATACCGGTGATGAGACCAGCCTGATGGAAGTGGCGAGTGGTGTTTTTGGTGGAAAATTACTCAGGTTGCAATTTAAAGGTCAGACAGTCAACGTATTACCAGAGCCGCAAACATTTATACTGGGGCGCGGGATTGACTCAGGGTTGGTTGTGTCTGGCACCATGGTTTCGCGTCAACATGCAAGCATTGAATACCGTCGCGACAAATTTGTTTTACGTGATTTAAGCACCAATGGCACTTACGTTCGCCTCAATGGAGAAGATTTTTTTATTAAGCGCGAGGAAACGACCATTACGGGAGATGGGATCATCAGCCTGGGCAAAAGAGTTGAGGATCAACCCGAATTAAATATTCAATTTCAGTGTATCTGACCGCTTAGGTCACCAATCCAGCATCCGGCTTGTTTCAGCCATGAAAAAAATACTCTTTTTATTATTTACCATTGCCTTGTTAGCTGTTGTGTATTTTTTTTGGCCTGGTGATGGACAAAAGAAAACCATAAAACTAACTGATATGCCCTGGCAGATCGAACAGACTGACCAGGGGCACACACGCGTGTTTGGTATCGAACTGGGGAAAACCAACCTCTGGGATTTGATAGAATCCTGGAAAGGCCTGCAACCAGATATTGGCTTATTTACCAGTAAAAATCAGCATAAAAGGCTGGAGGCGTATTTAGGTAATCGGCGCCTGGGGTTGTTTGATGCAAAGATAATTCTGGGGCTTGGCGCAAGTCAGGAAGAACTGGATACTTTCTCGGCTGATGATATTAACGTCAAACCAATGCCAACAGGTGCATACAAACAGGAGATCAGTGAAGCGCATTTGGAGCAAGCTTTTGGATTTCCCATTACATCGATCACTTACATTCCCAAAGTTAAATATGATGCCGAACTGTTAGAGAAATATTTCTCGCAGCCGCAATCACGTAAACCGCTTAAAGATGGTGGTGCTTTCTGGCTTTATCCTGGCCACGGACTTGTTGTTCTGCTCGACCCGGATGGGAAAGAAGTGTTCCATTACGTTAACCGGGAGGACTTTCCATCGCTTGTCAAAAGGTTGGAGCAGGAGAATGAATTTCAGCCCATCCAGGAAGATGGGCTGCCAGAATGACAGGTCTGGTTAGGCTATCAGATTAAGAAGACTTAGCCTTCTTTTTCTTTTTGGTCGTACTTTTTTTGTCTTTTTTGTCCATTTTAGTTTTTGATTTTTTATCTTTTTTCTTGACCGTTTTTTTAGCTGATTTTTTTGTTGCTTTCTTGTCAGGCTGACTTTTCTTTTTAGTGGTCGATTTTTTTGTCTTGGAAAGACCACTCTTGAGTGACAGGTTTCTACGATTCTTCTTGATTGTAGCTTCACCAATACCCGGCACCTGCATCAGATCATCCAGCGATTTAAACTTGCCATGCTTGCGCCGGTAATCAACAATTGCTTTGGCTTTTGCAGGGCCGACGCCATCAAGATTTTCTTGCAGCGTCTGGGCATCTGCTTTGTTGATATCGACTTTTCCAGCATATACCTGGCCAGAGAAAGTAAGTAGTACAAAGGTAAGAATAAGAAAGATGTTTTTCATTGTGTAACTCCATGTTTTTTGAATTATCCCGAACTGGGAGACAGGACTATAAACCAGATCATTTTCCGTGTAAAAAGAAATTTTCTGTGGCTCATGCTCACGCCCCTTGCCTACATCCCTGCAGGCAAAAAAAAGGCTGCGGGAGCAGCCTTAAATTTCAGGAGGAGTCACATTCAATGAAAGTACAGTTATATTCTAGGTGAAATAAAATCAGTGTGCTGGATTTCCATCTGGCCATTTTGTCCATTTGTCGAGCATAATGAGAACCCCGTCAAATAAATACAGGTGACATTGTTGGAATCATCACAGCAGACAGAGTTTATGCATTTAGATGTATTAATTCCCGGGCTGTTTGACGGTCTGGCCAATTGGCCCTCAAATCAGAATCAGGGCAAACAATCAACCGCGCTAGGGTGGTTGTTGTCTCATGGGAATTTCTCACGGCAGGATGCGATCGGCTTCGAGGTCAGTCTGTGGCGTTGTTTTGATCCTGAACTGAAACAAGGTGACGAGCTGCCAGTTGCCGCATTGCGTACAAATTGCTCAGATACACCCTCAATCTGTTCTGACCCTGTACATTTGCAGATTGGTGTCACAGAGGTTGAATTATTATCTGGGCCCGATTTGATGTTATCGCAAACAGAGTCAGATGAAATAGTGACGCTTTTGAGTGATTATTTTAAGGAAGAAGGTTTCAGGTTCATGCTTGATGAAAATGGTTTGGGTATATTGTTGCTGAATAAGAAAGCAAATATAAAAACAACTGCATTGTCTCTCGTACCCGGTAGGCTATTAGCTGAAAAATTGCCATCCGGACCTGACCACTCCAGCTGGCATCAATTAAGTAATGAAATACAGATGCTATTCCATGGAGCGGCGTTTAATCAAAAACGTGAAGCAGCCGGGAAGTTGCCGGTTAACACACTCTGGTTCTGGGGTGCTGGAGA
This sequence comes from Thiotrichales bacterium, assembly GCA_012961935.1. Lineage (GTDB taxonomy): Bacteria > Pseudomonadota > Gammaproteobacteria > CAZUMV01 > CAZUMV01 > UWMA-0217. The sequence continues at coordinate 3,190 of DTYI01000227.1, forward strand.
ACTGGTTCGACCTTTAAAATCAGATTACCAGTACATTGTGAGCGACGATCCTTTGGCAGAATTGTTTGCGAAAAGAACAGACACTAAAATTATTTCCGTGCCTGAATCAGTGGATGAGTTATTTGAAATAATGCCTGATGGACGAACTCTGTTAGTGCTGGATAAATTATTAGCTTATAGTCAGAAGAATGATTATCTTGGTTGGGCAAGGCAACTGGAAAAATATGAACAGCATTGGTTTAAACCACTGACGGATAATATTAAAAATAAAATGATTAAATCCATAAGCATCTTAACGTCAACGGGTGAACGCTTTGATTATCTTTCTCACCATCGATGGTGGTTCTGGCGTAAAGAATATGATCTTCAGGACTGGATCAATCGATGAAATCAACACTGTCTTACAAACTAGAGCGCTGGGTTACCGATGATGTTTCGGGCAAACTTGACTACTTGCACCCTGTTCTCGCCCGAGTGTTGAATAATCGAAATATAACTTCAGAACAGGAAGTTGATTACAATCTGCAAAATCTGGCGGATTCAGATTTGCTGACCGGCATAGACCGGGCTACTGAAATTTTGCTCAAGGCGTTGCAGCAGCAGGCGCATATTATGATTGTCGGCGACTTCGACGCCGATGGTGCAACCAGTACTGCACTGGCGATTCGTGGCCTGCGTGCGATGGGCGCTGGTCAGCTGAGTTATCTGGTGCCGAATCGGTTCGAATTTGGTTATGGATTGACGCCGGAAATTGTTGCCGTCGCGAAACAGGAAAAACCGGATTTAATTATTACGGTAGACAACGGCATTTCCAGTATTGAAGGCGTTGATGCGGCAAGACAATCTGGCATTGATGTCATTGTGACCGATCATCATTTACCGGGAGAAAAACTCCCAGATGCGGTGGCGATTGTTAACCCAAACCAGCAGGGTGATAAATTCCCCAGTAAAAATCTGGCCGGTGTGGGTGTCATGTTTTATGTTTTGATTGCGCTTCGAAAACGTCTGCGCGAAGCGCATTGGTTTGAAGAACAAAAGATCGATGAACCCAATCTTGCCGTGTGGCTGGATCTGGTTGCTGTCGGAACCGTTGCGGATGTTGTGCCGCTGGATTTTAATAATCGCATTCTTGTAGAGCAGGGTTTAAGAAGAATTCGCGCTGGCAAATGCATCCCCGGAATTCTGGCGCTGTTGAAAATTGCAGGGCGGGATTACAGCCGGATAGTGGCCACTGATTTGGGTTTTACGGTCGGTCCTCGACTGAATGCAGCGGGGCGGCTGGAGGATATGTCTGTCGGTATCGAGTGTCTGCTCACAGACAATCAGGTGCAGGCGGAGCAGCTTGCAACAGAGCTGGACAGCCTGAACCGACAGCGCAGAGAAATTGAGGCCGATATGCGCGCGCAGGCATTTTCTCATATCGATGAAACGTTTGAGCATGCCGAGAAAGATAAAATCGGCGTCTGCCTTTTCCACCCCGACTGGCATCAAGGTGTTGTTGGCCTTGTGGCGGCGCGGGTCAAGGAGCGTTTGCACCGGCCCGTGATTGCGTTTGCCCAGGCGGAAGATGGCATATTGAAAGGCTCAGCACGATCCATTCCGGGTTGCCATATTCGTGATGTGCTGGTGCTGGTTGATAGTCAGCACCCTGACCTGATCGAAAAATTTGGCGGGCATGCCATGGCAGCCGGTCTAAGCCTGCCGGCCAAAAATCTGGAAAAGTTTTCACAGGCTTATGATGAGGCGGTGACAAAACTGGTCGACCCGAAAGCCTTGCAGCCACTGGTTAGCAGTGATGGTGAGCTTAAAGATAATGAATTCTCACTGGATACAGCCAGGCTGCTACGCACAGCAAGTCCATGGGGGCAGGGGTTCCCTGAACCGATTTTTGATGGTGTTTTCAAAATCGTACAGCGTCGCGTGTTGCAGGAAAAGCATTTAAAGCTGGTGCTGGTAACCGACGAAAATGAGCATAATTTTGACGTACACGGATGTACTAACATCGCGAGCGCAGGACGCGCAGGAGCGATGCTGGATGCTATTATCTTTAATGTTGACGTAAAAAGCTGGCCGGACGAGGGTGAAAAAATTCATATTGCCTATCGGCTTGATGTAAATTATTTTCGGGGGGAGGAGAATCTGCAATTAATGATTGTCCAGAAATTTGAACTGGAAATGAAACAACCTGATACCTGGAGTCAATGATGAGAATTTTACATACCATGCTACGTGTCGGTGACCTGGACAGGTCGATTGATTTTTATACCAATATTCTTGGGATGAAAGAATTACGCCGTAAAGACTACCCGGATGGAAAATTTACGCTGGCGTTTGTCGGCTATGGTGATGAATCTGAAAACACGGTGCTTGAGTTGACGTATAACTGGGGCGTGGATCATTACGACCTGGGTTCAGCCTACGGACATGTGGCGATTGAAGTGCCGGATGTGTACGCGGCCTGCGAGAAGATGCGCGCAGCAGGCGGCAAGGTGATTCGTGACGCCGGACCGATGAATGCAGGTTCTACAATAATCGCTTTTCTGGAGGACCCGGATGGTTATCAGATTGAATTGATTGGTGAAAAACATCAACGGGAAATCAGTGATGCAGATGTTGTTGATGCACAGTAATATACTCACATTTTACGCTGCAAAAACAAGCTGAATTCGGTACTATAAACGCCTTCTTGGCCAGCGATAGAAAACACGTGGAACTCAATCAACAGTACAATAAAATTACCGACCTGCAACAGCGCGTTGAAGCGCTCAGGGGGTATCTTTGACTACGAGCAACAGAAAGAACAATTAGAAGAAGTCACTCGCGAACTGGAAGACCCAGATATCTGGAATGATCCTGAAAAAGCGCGGACGCTGGGACAGAAACGCGCACAATTAGAGTCGGTCGTTAACACGATTGATCAACTGGATTCAGGATTGACTGATGCCCACGAGTTGCTGGAAATGGCCGAAGCTGAAGAGGATACGGATACCGTTAGTTCAGTTGAAAAAGATCTAAGTGATTTTGAAGCAAAAGTTGCGACGCTTGAATTCCGGCGCATGTTTTCGGGAGAGATGGACGCTAACAATGCCTTTGTTGATATTCAGGCAGGCTCAGGCGGCACCGAAGCGCAGGACTGGGCGGAAATGTTGTTACGAATGTATTTGCGCTGGGGCGAGTCGCATGGCTTTAAAACTGAATTGATGGAAGCCTCCTCGGGAGATGTCGCAGGCATCAAAAGCGCGACGATTAAATTTGAAGGTGACTATGCTTTCGGCTGGTTGCGCACAGAAACAGGTGTGCATCGTCTGGTGCGTAAATCACCGTTCGATTCGGGCAATCGTCGCCACACGTCTTTCGCCGCTGTGTTTGTTTCACCAGAAGTTAATGACGACATTAACATTGAAATCGATCCGTCAGATTTACGGATTGATGTGTATCGCGCTTCCGGTGCTGGCGGCCAGCACGTAAACAAGACAGAATCCGCCGTGCGGATTACACATCTGCCGACCAATACGGTTGTACAATGTCAAAGTGGGCGCTCACAACATAAAAATAAAGATATGGCGATGAAACAACTCAAGGCCAAACTTTACGAGCTGGAAATGCAGAAACGCATGGCTGATCAGCAGGAAGTAGAAGAGAGTAAATCGGACATCGGCTGGGGTAGCCAGATACGTTCCTACGTGCTGGATCAGTCGCGGATCAAGGATTTACGCACCGGTGTGGAGACAGGCAATACCCAGGCTGTTCTGGATGGTGGCCTGGATCCATTCATTGAAGCCAGTTTAAAGGCTGGTTTGTAATTTAAGTTGACTAATTTATGACAAACGAACAACCACATCAGGACGAAAATAAACTCATCGCGGAACGCCGTGAGAAATTAAAAAAATTACGTGAAGAAAAAGTCGCGTTTCCGAATGATTTTCGTCGCAATGTCATGGCCGGTGAGTTGCAGGCGGAATATGCAGATAAGCCGCGTGAATGGTTTGAGGAAAATACCATCCGTGTTGCAGTCGCCGGACGAATGATGTCCAAGCGAGTGATGGGCAAGGCCAGCTTTGCGGGTTTGCTGGATATGTCTGGCCAGATTCAATTGTATGTTGTGCGCGATGAATTACCGGATGGTGTTTATGCTGATTTCAAAACCTGGGACGTGGGCGACATTCTGGGTGCAGAAGGCACGCTGTTTAAAACCAAAAAAGAAGAGCTCAGTGTACGGGTAGATAGCCTGAGGTTGCTGACAAAATCCGTTCGTCCTTTGCCCGAAAAATTTCATGGCCTGACCGATACTGAGCAGCGTTACCGTCAGCGATATGTTGATTTAATTATGAACGAGCCGGTGCGTGAAGTATTCAAGATTCGCACGCATGTGATTAATTTTATGCGCGACTATCTTAACAAAGAGCACTTTCTCGAAGTCGAAACGCCGATGATGCAGGCCATTCCCGGTGGTGCAACAGCAAAACCTTTTACGACTTTTCATAACGCACTGGATATGGAACTTTATCTGCGCATTGCGCCAGAACTTTATCTCAAGCGGCTGGTTGTGGGCGGCTTTGAACGGGTTTATGAGATCAATCGGAATTTCAGAAATGAGGGATTATCGACCCGGCATAATCCTGAATTCACCATGATCGAATTTTATGAAGCCTATGCGACCTATCAAGACCTGATGGACAGGACTGAAGACATGCTACGCAAACTGACCCAGACTGTGCTGGGTAAAACGGTGATCACATATCAGGGTGAAGAATATGACTTTGGTAAACCCTTTGACCGGATGACCATCAAGGAATCGATTCTGCATTTTAATGATGACATTACTGAAGCAGAACTGGGTGACCTGGCAAAAGCGAGAGCCATTGCAGAGCGGCTGAAAATTCCGTTAAAAGACAGTTATGGTTTAGGCAAAATACAGATAGAAATATTTGAAAAAACTGTCGAACATCGACTCATGAATCCAACCTTTATTACAGCTTATCCTGCCGAGGTTTCACCACTCGCGCGCCGCAATGATGATGATCCGTTTGTGACGGATCGGTTTGAGTTCTTTGTCGGCGGCCGTGAAATTGCCAATGGCTTTTCAGAATTAAACGATTACGAAGACCAGGCTGAGCGATTCATGGCGCAGGTGCAGGAAAAAGACGCTGGTGATGAAGAAGCCATGCATTTCGATGCCGACTACATCCGGGCACTGGAACATGGCATGCCGCCCACAGCAGGTGAGGGAATCGGTATCGACCGGCTGGTGATGTTGCTGACAGACTCACCCTCAATCCGCGATGTATTATTGTTTCCGCATATGCGGCCTGAGTAAGCCGATCTAACAGACTTCGGCGGAACATATCTGCCGAAGTCTATAAAAAACAGCTAGTTATCAGTTATTTCTTCTGTATCACTAAAACAGTAATTTTCACCAATTTCAGCCAGTGCAGCAGTAATCACTTCTATCGCCTGCGGATTTTCTTTTGCTACTTCACGCCATTCTTCATAACTTACAGCTAGTGGATCATTCATCGCTAAATCTCCGAATAAGTATATTAGCGAAAACTAATATACAGAATACTCAGAAAAATACA
>DTYI01000228.1 GCA_012961935.1 Thiotrichales bacterium
GCCATTCTTCATAACTTACAGCTAGTGGATCATTCATCGCTAAATCTCCGAATAAGTATATTAGCGAAAACTAATATACAGAATACTCAGAAAAATACAAGGTCAGTTGTTTGATTCAGATCAGATTATGCAGCTGATAAGTTTTTGATATCGTTTATTTTGGATACGAAATAAACAGCGGTTAAAGGATGTTATAAATATTCGTGTACGATGCGCACTCAGTGTGATCTCAGCAATACTCGTCCTTGGCCGTAGTTGATCACAATGCCTTCTGTTGTTATTTGTTCAATTCTATTTTGACTACCCTCAATTAAATCGCCATCACGGTATTTTTTCATGTTAATCAACGCAAAACTTTTTCCAGGTTTATCGCTATAGAAATGAGTATTGATTTCATACCCAGACAATTTACTTTGTTCGCTATCAGAAATATCCTGAAGTGAAGGGATGCTTTCTTTAGTCTGATTGGTGCCTTCGTTTGTAACAGCCTTTTGTGCTTCAGGTTCAGGGGTGAGGGTCGGTTTTGTTTCAATATTAGAAGGTTTCTGTGGCGTCACCTTTTTTTGAATTTGTTGAGCTAGCGGCCGCGCTGGTTTTTTGACTGGAAGTTTTGCTTGTGTGGCTAGCGGGGGTGGTGGAATGATGACAGCTTCATCTTGTGGCTGTTCAGGTAGAAGGTTTTCGCTACTTTTGTCAGTAGTTTTTGCTACTAATTCTGGTTCTGATTGAATGTCATCTATAACCTGCTCAGTGGACTGTTTTTTGCTATCGGTTAATACATTACTCTGATTTGTTTTGAACCAATAAAAAGAGATTGCGATAGCGATTAAAAAAAGCAGAACAAGCAACCCGGTCCAGGGAAATCGCTTTCCAATTTTTTTATTATCTTCTGCGATATCAATTGCAATCGCAGGGTTATGTGTGTTGCTGGCCCTTTCTTGCTCAGAGCGTTTCAATGCATCCAGGATCAATGACACTATTTCGCTCCATGAGATTTTGATGGGAGCAATCTTGGCGTGTCTGCGTCAGCCCGAAATGTTGCAAGCTTTATTAAAGTTTGAGGACCAGCAACGCCATCGGGGTTGAGCCCAGCCATCGTCTGAAACTCAATTAATTTTTGCTTCAGGTTCTTACCAAAGTGACGAGATGCCGCTTGTTCAGAAGCATTACCCAACACAGAATCAAGCTGTTTGTGCAACCACGCAATACTTTCACCACTGCTTTCAGGTCTGACAATCTTGCTTCCATCAGGTGGCAGCCGCCAGAAGAGCAGAAAATCACCATTCCAGGCATAGAGCAATTCATTGACGGTGACGTTTTGTTTTTCGCCATCAATGATTATTTCTGCATTTTCGCCCTGAATAGCTGAGAGTAGAATCTGGTGGCGGTTGTTCTGCTGGTCTGTTATTTCCAGCACGGCAGGGCGGTCATATCCAGTCAGTTCAGCAAAACTTCCTTTGCGATAAATACAGTCCAGTTTTACCTGTGCTGCTTTTTCACAGGCAGAGTTGCCGGTCAGGGAATAGGGTGGAATTCCCCAGCGAGTAAATAAGGAATCAATTGCAGCAGGCTGATTTTTTTGTTGATTTAAAAGTGAGTTCAGGTCGGCGAGTTCTGTTTTGTCAGCTTGCTGGGTATCGCTGATATCCGCATTTATTTCTGCAACAGCTGCAGCATTGGCTTGCTTGTGAACGGTGAGGATTGTTTCAGGTTTCTCAGATTCATCCTGTACAAGATTTTCAGTAGTGACAGGCTGCTTTGATGTGACTGGTTCTGACTGTTCTTTTTGTAGATAAATGTTCAAGCCGGCCAACGAAATGGCCAGTACCGCAAGCAGAAAACTGGCCGCCATGAGCAGGTTCGCTAATGTGGGTTTGAAGCGATGACCCGATTTACCCAGCACTTCGTTTGCAGCTCTGGCAACCAGTTTTTTATCGATCTTGTGGCGATTAAGCGCATAGGCGCCCAGCAACGCACGCTCAGCGATCAGGTTGATGACTCTGGGTACGCCATTGGCAAGTTTGTGTATTTTTTTTGCGACGGCTGTTGAAAAAATATCTGTTTTGCCGCCTGCCTTGAATATTCTATGCCCGAGGTAGGATGCTGTTTCTTTTTCAGACAATGGGAGCAGGTGATAGCGTGCTGTAATTCGCTGATTTAACTGTTTGAGTTCTGGTCTCTCTAGTAACAGCTTTAATTCAGGTTGCCCGATCAGCATTATTTTTAATAATTTATGATCGCCAGTTTCCAGGTTGGTCAACAGGCGAATCTGTTCCAGGGTTTTTATGCTCAGGTTCTGTGCTTCGTCAATTATTAATATGCAGCGCTGGCCTGCCGAATGCTTCTGCAACAGAAATACGTTGATGCGATCAACCAGGACTTTCCGGCTTTGTGTGTCTGAGCGGTAGGTGATGCCGAATTCATCGCAGATTGATGCGAGCAATTCATAGGGTGTTTGCAACGGGTTGAGGATCAGCGCGACGTGAATGTCTTCCGGCGGTTTTTCCAGCAAGGTGCGACAGAGTGTTGTTTTGCCTGTGCCGATTTCTCCGGTCAGTAAAACAAAACTGCTGTCAGCCTGGGTGCCAAACAACAGGTGGGCTAAACCTTCCCGGTGCTTGCTGCTTAAAAACAGAAAACGCGGGTCGGGTGTGGTCGAGAAAGGTTTTCTGTTTAGCCCGAAATGTTCGAGGTACATTTAGCTGGCCTGTTCAAACTCGTATGGCAGTTCAGAGATTTCTCCTGCAGGACCGTCAGGTTTTGCCAGTTGGAAAGAGCTGGCTTCGTCAACATATCGAGTCATTAAAACAGCCAGCGTTTCGCTGCCACCCTGCGGATTGGCTGCAGAAGATACGATGCTGCCGACAGGTTCTTTATTCTCGGCTGTAAAGATTTCTGTCCCGGGCGCGGGTAGTTCATCCGTATCAAAATGCAGGCGGTACATGCGTCGTTTGAGTTTGCCGAGATAATGCATACGCGCAACAATTTCCTGCCCTGGGTAGCAGCCTTTTTGGAAGCTGACGCCATCAATTAATTGCAGGTTGGCCATCTGCGGTACAAATAATTCCTGTGTTTCAGGATAAATTTCCGGTGTGCCACTGAGAACGTCCAGCAGCTCCCATGCGGCCGCACCAACCGGGGCGCCGCGCACGTTGAGTTTGTCCCAGAGGGTTTGCGCTGGCTCAAGCTCTGCATAGATTTCAAAACGTGGCAGCGTGCCGGCGATGCGGATGATGCTCAGATCATTTGTTTGCAGCACTTCATCGACCGCCTTTGGGAAACCACCCACAGCCTGCTCAAGTTCCTTTTCGGCTTCGGGGCCCGCAAAGCCAAATCGCACCAGCGCATCATTGGCATCTTCCAGTGTCACTTTGCTCATGAGCACATACGTCTGTAATCGTTTCAGTATGCCTTCGATCAGCTTATGCGGCATTTTCAGGTAGTAACTGTCACCGCGTTTCAATATCCGCATGATAGCCAGCATTCTGCCTTTTGGCGTGCAATAGGCGTTGAGCTGGCTATGGGATGGATTGATTTGCCGGATATCATTGGTCAGCTGGTTTTGCAGAAATGTCTCGGCGTCTTCACCGTGCGCTTCAATCAGCCCGTAGTGGGAAAGGTCGCAAAGAGTATCTCCGGTCAGCACAAGATGTTGTTCACGGATTGGGCTGCCATAACTTTCTACCCGCATGGGTATTTGCTCAGAAAATTCAGCGCCTGCGTCGATAAGGAATGTTTGCCAGTCAGGTTTCATATATTGTCAGTTCAGTATGTTTGAAAAATCTTGGGAAGGTCTGAATAAGTCCGATTGAATTTCTGCGGAGGAAAACAATTGGGACTTGTTCAGATCTTCCCTTACGTTTATTGTAACGTTTTTTCTGCTTTGATGATTCGATTGACGACTCTTTGTAATGGTTTTTCTGCAGGAACCTGTTTGCCCAGCAGATACCCATAGAGTTGCGGGTCGGTTAGCGCCAGTAACTTTTTAAACGCTCGCTGCTCTTCCACGGATGCGCACTCATAGTGTTGATTGAGATAATCCTCCAGCAGTATGTCCAGTTCTCTCATGCCACGGCGGCAGCGCCAGCGCAGTTCCGAGGCCATCATTTCTGTTTAATGATGGATTTCTTGATTTCGGCGATGGCTTTTGCCGGATTGAGTCCTTTAGGGCAGGTATTGGTGCAGTTCATGATCGTATGGCAGCGATAGAGTTTAAAGGTATCATTCAGGGCATCCAGACGTGCTTGCGTCGCTTCGTCACGGCTGTCAACAATCCAGCGCTGGGCTTGCAATAAAACGGCCGGGCCAAGGAAACGGTCGCTATTCCACCAGTAGCTGGGGCAGGCGGTTGAACAGCAGGCGCAGAGTATGCATTCATACAGGCCATCCAGTTTCTCGCGCTGTTTTGGGCTTTGTAGATATTCCCGTTCCGGGTCCGGTGATTGCCTTTTGATCCAGGGTTCAATGCTGGCGTGCTGGCGGTAAAGGTTTGATAAGTCGACAACCAGATCCTTGAGAACAGGCTGATGGGGCAGCGGGTAGATCTTGATCTCATCTGTGATCTCAGCAACCGGTTTGGTGCAGGCCAGTGTGTTGGTGCCGTCGATATTCATGGCGCAGGAGCCGCAGATGCCTTCGCGGCATGAGCGCCGAAAAGTCAGGCCGGGATCGATCTCGTTTTTAATTTTAATTAAAACGTCCAGCACCATCGGGCCGCATTCGTCCAGGTTGACTTCGTAGGTGTTCAGTTGCGGGTTGTCCTGCTGCTCCGGATCAAAGCGGTATATTTTAAACAGGCGATTGTTCCTTGAACGTTTTTCGGCCATGAATGTTTTGCCGGGCTTAACGATGGAGTCTGCGGGGAGTCTGAACCTGGCCATGCTCAGTACACCCTTTTTTTGGGTTTGATGTAATCGATATCGTCGGTCAGAGTCCAGCTATGCACTGGACGGTAATCCACGCGGGTTTGCCCCTGTTCATCAACCCAGGCCACCGAGTGTTTCATCCAGTTTTTATCATCGCGTTCAGGATGATCTTCACGCGCATGTGCGCCGCGGCTCTCTTTGCGTTTCCAGGCGCTATGGATGGCGGTCAGGCTACAACCGAGCAGGTTTTCCAGTTCCAGCGTTTCGACAAGATCAGAATTCCAGATCAGGCTGTGGTCACTGACGTTGACATCCGCAAAGCTCTCGTAAACTTCTTCCAAAGCAGCAACGCCTTTTTCCAATGTTTCCTCCGTGCGAAATACGGCCACATGATCCTGCATGGTGTGCTGCATGTTATCTCTGATACTGGCCGTGGATTTTGTACCATCGGCAAACCGCAAACGATGAAACCGGGCGATGATTTTATCGACTGCGTCATCTGGAAGCGGGGGTTGCGCTGCGCCGGGAGTGATGAGCTCAGCACAGCGCAGTGCAGCAGCCCGCCCGAAAACGATAATGTCCAGCAGCGAATTCGAACCCAGACGATTGGCGCCATGCACAGAAACACAGGCGCATTCACCAATCGCCATCAGGCCGGGCACGACATGATCGGGGTTGCCGTCTTTGAGGGTGACGACTTCTGCGTGATAATTGGTGGGGATGCCACCCATGTTGTAATGCACAGTCGGAATGACCGGGATGGGTTTTTTGGTGACGTCAACATTCGCGAAAATACGCGAACTCTCAGCGATACCCGGTAAACGTGCTTCGATCAGGTCAGGATCCAGATGCTCAAGGTGCAAGTGCAAATGGTCCTTGAGTTCACCCACACCGCGCCCGGCATTAATTTCCATCGTCATGGCTCGGCTGACTACATCCCGCGAGGCAAGATCACCTGCGCTAGGGGCGTAGGTTTTCATAAATCGCTCACCTTCCGAATTGGTGAGGTAGCCACCTTCACCGCGCGCACCTTCGGTAATCAGCAGGCCAACACCATAAATGCCGGTGGGATGAAACTGGATGAACTCCATATCCTGCAAGGGCAGGCCAGCGCGTAAAACCATGCCGTTGCCATCGCCGGTGACAGTGTGCGCAGCGGTGCAGGAGAAGAACGTTCGGCCATATCCGCCGGTGGCGAGCACAACCGTTTGCGCCTGAAAAATATGTAAAGTGCCATCCGCCAGATTCCAGGCGACCACGCCTCGGCAGTGGTCGTCATCCATGATCAGGTCGATGGCAAAATATTCAATAAAAAATTCTGCCTGGTGTTTGAGCGACTGCTGGTACAACGTGTGCAGAATGGCGTGGCCGGTACGATCGGCTGCTGCGCATGTTCGCTGCGCCTGTTCACCTTCGCCGAATTCTGTCGTCATGCCACCAAAGGCGCGCTGGTAGATTTTGCCTTCTTCTGTGCGCGAGAAGGGCACCCCTTCATGCTCCAGTTCGATGATGGCCGGAATCGCTTCGCGGCAGAGATATTCAATGGCATCCTGATCGCCCAGCCAGTCTGAGCCCTTGACCGTGTCATACATGTGCCATTCCCATTTATCCGGCCCCATATTTCCGAGCGCGGCCGAGATACCGCCCTGGGCTGCTACCGTATGACTTCGGGTTGGAAAAACTTTTGTAATACAAGCAGTTGAGAGACCTTTCTCAGCCATTCCTAAAGTTGCGCGAAGGCCGCCACCACCTGCGCCGACAACCACCACGTCAAACTCATGATAAATAATTTCGTAATTATCGTTCATAGGCGCAAGCTAAACAGTGAGTGTAATGAGAGGGCCAACAGGGCAAGCACGATGATGATCAGGAGAAATAAAGCGATACTTTTCAGTACTGGATTATGGACGTAATCTTCAATCACTTCTTTCAACCCCAGCCAGGTGTGATGAAACAGGATAAGGAGAAAAACGCCAAACAAAATACTATTGAGGGGCTGGCTCAGCCAGTTGTGCGCCGCCTGATAGTCAAGCGGCAGGGTGGTCGCCACAGACCAGACGAGCCAGAGAGTGAGTGGTATGAGGAGAAGAGCGGTTAACCGCTGGAGAAACCAGCCACGATGCGCTTTGCTATGGGTCATTAACTTATCTCCAGCCAAAGCCATACTGTTGCGGCGAATGAAGTGATGGCGACCAGATAACCGGATAAATAACTGCTCAATAATTCCAGCCCCAGCCCCAGATCCCAGAATAAGTGGCGTAGTCCATTCGCCAGATGATAAAATAATGCCCAGTTAAGGAGGAACAGGGTTAATAGCCCAGGCCGGGACATTAAAAATGTGTGGAAAATCTGGTAGCTGGCTTCACCCTCTGCAAGCACGTAGAGCCAGTAAACCAGCAACAGCAAACCCAGTGAGAGTAGAATACCGGTTAAGCGATGCATGATCGACAAAACAGAAGTAAGCTGCGGACGATAAATCTGTAAATGCGGAGATAATGGGCGTTGCTGTGTGTCCACTTGGTTTAGTATGAATCTCAATTATTTGGACACCTTAACTATAGCAGTTGATAAGGCGTTTGTATCATGAATTTGCCGGTTTCATTTTCAATCACACTGGCGCCATCCCGCTGGCTGAGATTTTTTACCATTGTGGTATACAGCCTTTCTGTTGCTGTGGTTGCCCTGTTACAAACGACGCTCACGAGCAAGCTGGCGCTGCTTACAATAATCATTATCAGTCTGATCTGGAGCTGGAGAAATACGCATCGCTGTACTGTGGTGCGGATATTCCCGGAGACCAGTGAAAAACCCTGGTTACTCGTCAAAAAAACCGGAGAGCAAACCAATGCAAAGCTGATCGGAAGTCAGGTCTACCGCTATCTGGTTATGCTATATTTTCAGTTGGAGAGCGGGAATCGTTGCACCCTGTTGATACCTTTTGATTCAGTTGATCAAGCGAGCCATCGACGGTTAAGAGCACAGCTTCAGCAGCGCAAAGCGGGTGGGAGAATTGAGCGAGTCTCTCGATAGGAAAAAACTGCCGCTTGTCAGTTCTTTGAATCATGCACGGGGTGTTTTCTGAGCCACATGATTATAATCGCCACATCAATTTGAAGGAATAAAAATACATGCCTGCGTTTTTCATCGGACGACAACCCATCTTTGATCGCGACCTGAACCTCCACGCCTATGAGTTATTGTTTCGAGACGGGAAACAGAATTTTAACCTGGACGATCTGGATCAGGATACCGCGACCTCGCAGGTCATTACCACGGCCTTCACGGATATTGGCCTGGAAAAACTGATTGGCGACAAACTCGCCTTCGTCAATGTCACGCATAAGTTTTTGACGAACCCTGATTTATTGCCCATGCAACCCGAGCAGGTTGTGCTTGAAGTACTGGAAAATGTGATCATTGATGAGGATGTGGTCGAAGGTGTAAAGGAACTCAAAAAACGCGGCTTTAAAATTGCACTGGATGATTTTATCTACAGCGAAGCCTATGAAGCCATCCTGCCGTATGTAAACATGGTCAAGCTGGATATCACTCAGATAGCCCAGGATGAGTGGGGATCGCAAATCGAACAATTGCGAAAATATGATTGTGAACTGCTGGCCGAAAAGGTTGAAACAGCTGAAGAATACGAGCTGCTAAAAAAACTGGACATTGATTTTTTTCAGGGCTTCTTTTTTGCGCGGCCAAAGGTGGTATCAGGCACTCGAATCGCTTCCAATAAACTGGCTCTACTGCAGGTGCTCGCCAAAGTAAATGATCCCACAGCGGGAATAGATGATTTGCAGGAATTGTTGAGTAGAGAAGTGGGGCTGAGCGTTAAAGCGCTGAATTTTGTTAATTCCGCGGCCAGCGGACTCAACCGAAAAGTCGACTCGATCCGCGAAGCCATTATTTATCTGGGGCGGAATAAAATAAAAAACTGGGTAACCCTGTCCATCATGGCCAGTGTTGACGGCAAGCCCGAAGCATTGATGACCACGGGACTTGTCAGAGCAAAATTTTGTGAATTACTGGCAGCCAAAGCAGAACTGGAAGGCCCCGATAGTTATTTTACGGTTGGACTATTTTCCGTACTCGATTCACTCATGGATGCAGAACTTGCAGACGTTCTGGAACCGATGGCGATACCAGATGAAATGCGGGATGCCTTGCTCAACCACCAGGGCGTAAAAGGCCGCACATTAGCCTATGCAATTGAATTCGAGCAGGGAAATTTCGGCTATGGTGATGAACACGGTTTTTCAGGATTGAATGCCGACGTCGTTTCCGACCTGTATTTTGAAGCGATGCTTTGGGCGGATGATTCTACGCAAGAACTATAACGCCTGCATCTGTTGACGCTTTTACGGTCAACTGGATGCACATGTTATATTTTGAGATTACTAACCCAGAATATCATTTAAACTTTCTAAAATATTACTCCAACCGCCTTCATGATTTTCTCTATGTTCTTCATCAATAAACTTGATATGAGTAAGATCAATATTGGTTCTATTTTCACCTATATCAGTAAATTTTAGCGTAACAGTACTGCCATCTGCTGAAAATGGTGATACCCAGGTAAACACTAATTTATTAGGACGATTGATTTCTATATACCTTCCAGTATGAGGAATTTTGTCGTCACCAACTTGCATGATTATTTTGAATTCTCCTCCTTCACGTGCATCAGTCTCCACTTGAGGTTGTGGCATACCCGGCATTGGCAGTATAAATTGAGATAAAGTTTCTGGGTTTAACCATGCATCAAAAACTCTTTCTATTCGTGCATGAATTATTTTCGTGACATTTACTATTAAATCAGTCATTTTCGGCATCTCCAGTATTCAATATTTCGTTAAGTTTTTCCAGGCGTAATTCCCAGATAAATTTGAGATATTTAAACCAATCATCAACAACACTAATTTGTTCTAAGTTTGCTTCAATCCAATGGGTTCTACCGATCGTTTTGCGTGTAACGAGACCGGCTTTTTCAAGGATTTTTATATGCTTAGAAACTGCATTTAGTGACATATCATAGTGATTAGCTAAATCAGTTACTCGGCTGGTTCCTTGCTGGCAAAGCTTCGTTAAAAGAGAGCGGCGAGTAGCATCACTCACCGCTTTCAGTAAATCAGAAAGAATTTTATCGTTCGCATATTCAACCATATGGTTAAGTATAGTGGAGAATTTATTAATGTCAACCAAACGGTTGAATATATTTGAGAGAGGAAAGCCAGGAGATGAAATTTGCTTATTTTAAATACAGGTTGTTGGTAGAAATTAAGCTATTTGTTACTTGTTTATGACCGTCTCCTGCGTTTTTGATACATTGATATCGTAGCTCTTTAGAGCAGTGGGATGGTGTTAACTCACCACGCCCGGTTAACAGGAGGCGGTCATATAGATGTTATGTGCTTTTTTCTTCATTAAAGATAAGTTTATTTCCGAAGGGATCTGAGATAGCCATATCACGAGTACCCCAAGGCATATCTTGAATTCCTGGTCTTGAATTCTTATATTTTTTTTCTAATAACGCTTTCTGATAAGAGTCCAAATTCTTGGTCAATATTCTTAAAGATGCCCCCGGGCTTGAATCACCATGATGTTCGGAGAGATGAATAATGCAACCGTCTTTCGATAATTGCATATATAAGGGCGTGTTATCTTCAAAGCGATGTTCCCAATCTATACTGAACCCAAGAAAATCAACATAAAATTCTTTGGCTTTAACTTCATCGAAACTTCTTAGTATTGGTATCGGGCTATGAAATATCATAAGTTCCTCAGTTTACTTTGCACATAGCGACACAAATCATCCGCGCGTTTTTTGCGTCGGCTGAATTTGCTTGTTGGCCACGATATCTCGCAAACCGCCAGAAACATATTTATGCAATACGCTTGATACCAAAGTCTGATAGGGAATGCCTTCCTCTAATGCCCTTCTTTGGAGAGAACGTAAATCACGACTTGAAATTCTGATGTTAATTCTTTTGTCCTTTTTAAACGTTTCCTTTGCTATTGCTTGTATACGTTTCTTGCGCCTGGTGGTGAGCACTGACTCAAACTCACCGGCTTCAAAATCTTTGAGGATTTCTTTTTCCTCTTTATTGAGTTTAGGCTTGCTCATAATTTTTCTCCAAGATACTGCTTCGTTGCTTTCCTGCTAGGAATGACGGTCTTTAAAAATATTTCCTTTGTACTTTCTACATACGGCACCAAATGGATATACCCTTCTACGTCAATTACAAAGATCCGTTGATTCGAGTATTTTTCCTCATTCGGATGTTTGATATCGTCTATCAGGGCACCTTGCTGTAAATAAAAAACCACATCCTCAAAGGAAATACCCCGTTCCTCTATAAGCTGTTGATTTTTTTCAGCATTCCAATTGATGGGCTTCATACAAAAAAGTATAGCACAGATGTGTGCCTATTGGCATCTGCGGACAGGCTTTGTGTGGCTAACGCCTTACTCACTTGACCCAAAACTCAGCCCAGGTTTTGTGGCAAGCTGTAGCGTAGCGGAAGCCAAAAAAGCTGGGCTGAGTTTTGGATCAAGTGAAGTTACTGGTTAGGATTAATGCAGCTTCTTTTGTACATTTATAATAGCAAGATTAGGATTTGTTGTTTGCATAGTTCCTACTAACTCATAACCTAGATTTGAAAGATTATTTTCTCTCCATTTATTTCCTTTGAATGCCGGTAGAAACCATAATACAAAGTAAAAAATTATAAGAAACAAATTAATCGTAACTTGTATACCACTATTTTGAGATTGAATTATCATTGTTTCAATTAACGATAGAAGGAAAAACAGTGTAATAATTATTCCAGCAAAGAGCCATAGTTTTTTATACATCATCCATAGGATACCAAAAAATAAATCTGGCCAGGAAAATCCAACCTTTACCGCCTCAAAGCCATACATTGGGTGGTGATATACATTGAATGTTTTGATTCTTTCTCCTCTCGCTTTAAACCTGCAAAGTAAAATTATAATGCCCCATAGGACTAGGATTTCTCTAAAAACAATTACAAAAAATAGTGGGGTTATGAGGGCACTAATAAACGGTATGTTATATAACTTCACTCGAGGACCGATATCATAACCAAGTACAATGCATGGTGGCGTATGAGCCTGTAAATAATTCTGTGTAACTGCTCGTTATATTATCTCCGGCATTCTATCCGGGAACTCAATCATAAAC
>DTYI01000229.1 GCA_012961935.1 Thiotrichales bacterium
AAAAATTCACTCGAGCCTTGCAAATTCCTTGTGCTAAGGTTTTTTGATGTTCCTGGAGAAATAAAAGGAAAGAGGTAGATGATTGATTCGAGCTTGACTCTGGTTTCTGAAATTAGACGATTGTTATTTGCTAGAATCATAAATCAAATACCTGACCCTGTTTGCGTGACCCGCCCCTGAACTTGGTCGTTATGCAATAAAAACTAAAATGATACAGGAGTATTCATGAGCGACATTATTGCCCTAAAAGGCAGAGGTAATTCAGGAAAAACACAAACAATTAAGGCTGTGTTTAAAAACCTAAAAATAAAGTACCCCTCTGCCAAAATCACTATTCTCGAACCCAATACTACCGAGATAAAAATAATCATCGATATTAATGGAATAAAGGTTGGCCTCGAAAGCCAAGGTGACCCAAACAGCCGCTTAAAACAGAGTTTGTCTGATTTTTCTAATGCCAAATGTGACATTATCATTTGCGCAACTCGCACAAGCGGAATGACAGTTCAGTGGGTTAACAGTTACTCCAGCCAATACAACATAACTTTCTTACAGCAAAGCTATGTTTTAAAAAATAGTCAATCAGCAACAAATATAAAAACAGCAAACCATATAATTTCTGTGGCAGGTCTTTAGAAAATGCATAACCATACGCTGCAGCCAAAAACTCCAGGGTCAGATCTTCGATTTTTGACTGGCTTAGATTTTATTTTTCACTCAAACTACCCGGTGAATATTCTTTTTTTTTCAATATCTCCATGTAATTTGCACGCTCATAAGCAGCCGGGTCAGTTACATTCATCTGACTGACGCTGCCCTTTAACTGCTCGATAGACTCATATTCATACTCCTCCATCCAGGTTTTGATGTCACGCAATATTTCTTTGATGATCCCCGGGCCGTTTTCAAGCAAGGTGGTGCAAAGATGGGTGACATCGGCACCAGCAAGCAATAATTTGATGACTTCGTTTGCGCTGTGAATCCCGCCGGTTGCCGCCATCGAAAGATGAACCCGGTTGTACAAAAGTCCAATCCAGTGCAGGCGCATTAAAGCTTCATACGGGTTAGAAAGCATCAGTGTGGTAGTGACTTCCTGACGGTTGATATCGATGTCGGGATGGAAAAAGCGATTAAACAGCACCACGCCATCTGCGCCTGCGTGCTCGAGTTGTTTGATCAGGTAAGCGGGCGAGCTGAATTGATATGAAAGCTTGACGGTAATAGGTAAATAAATTTCTGCCTTAATTGCTTTGAGGATCTTGATATAACGATCCTCAACCTCCTGGCTGGTCTGATTCATATCGGCCGCAACATAATAAATATTCAGTTCCAGCGCATCTGCACCAGCATCTTGCAATTCTTTGGCGTGCTCGGTCCAGCCGCTTGCGGTGATGCCATTTAAACTGGCAATGACAGGTATCTCCAGGCTTTCTTTCAGGGCAGCGAGCTGTTCAAGATACTCTTCGCGCTGTGTGCGGTAGTCATAGTGAACCGGCAGATAATCATCTGCTTCACAGTGGCCGATGTCCTGGCATTCCCAGAGCTTTTCCAGCTCTTCTTCTTCTCGGGTGATCTCTTCTTCAAACAGGGAATACATGACCAGCGCCGATGCGCCTGCGTCTTCAAGGCGTTTTGCCATGTCCAGATCGCGGCTTAATGGTGAGGCTGAAGGTACTAATGGGTTTTTTAGCTCCAGCCCAAGATAGTTGGTTTTCAGGGTCATGTCAGGTTTCCTCCTCATGGATTTCATCGACAGGCAGGCTGGCCAGTTGTTTGAGGTGGTGGTAGCGTTCTAGTACAGCCTCCTGCTCCTCGGCAAGCAAAGCCTCGGCTTTTTCCGGATGCGTGCGCCAGAGGATGCTGAAACGGGTTTCGGTTTTATAGTAATCGCGCAACTTAATACTGGGTGGTTTTGAATCCAGCTGCAGCGGATTTTTGCCTTTGTCAAAAAGGCGCGGATCGTAGCGGTAGAGTGGCCAGTGCCCGCTATTGACAGCCAGTTTTTGCTGGTCCAGGTTATTGGCCAGATCAATGCCGTGGGCGATGCAGGGCGAGTAAGCGATAATCAGTGATGGCCCCGGGTAGGATTCGGCTTCACGAAATGCGCGCATGGTATGGACATCCTTTGCGCCAGAAGCAACGCTGGCAACGTATACGTTTTCATACGCCATCGCGATCATGCCGAGATCTTTTTTCGGCGTCGGTTTGCCGCCCGCGGAAAATTTTGCCACGGCGCCTTTCGGCGTGGCTTTTGAAGTCTGCCCGCCGGTGTTGGAATAAACCTCGGTATCTAGCACCAGCAGATTGACGTCCCGACCAGACGCCAGCACATGATCGACTCCGCCGAATCCGATGTCATACGCCCAGCCATCCCCGCCGATGATCCAGACGCTTTTTTTCGTCAGATAATCAATCAGTGGCAGTAGTTGTCGGCTTTCTGCCGAGTCCATTTTTTCCAGTTTTTCGCGCAAGATATCAATCCGTTCGCGTTGTTCAAAAATACCAGGCTCACCGGACTGATCGGCATTCAATATCTCGTTGATCAGATCAGGATCAGGCGCATTTTTCATTTGCTCCAATAATTCGGTGGCATGCTGTCGGTGTTGATCGATCGCCAGCTGAAAACCGAGACCAAATTCCGCGTTGTCCTCAAACAGGGAATTGTTCCAGGCGGGGCCGCGGCCTTCCGGATTGGTCGTATAGGGTGTAGTCGGCAGGTTGCCGCCATAAATGGATGAACAGCCAGTGGCGTTGGCGATTAACATGCGGTCGCCGAAAAGCTGGGTGGCCAGTCGAATATAAGGCGTCTCGCCACAGCCGGAACAGGCACCGGAAAACTCAAACAATGGCTGCGCCATCATCGTGCCTTTCATCGTCGTCCAGTGAATTTTTTCACGGTCAAACTCTGGCAGCTTCAGAAAAAAGTCCCAGTTCTCCCGCTCCTGTTCGCGCAAGGGTGGCAGTGGTTCCATCATCAGCGCCTTGCGGCTGACGTTGGATTTATCGCGTGCCGGACAAACCTCAACGCAAAGGCCACAGCCGGTGCAGTCCTCCGGCGCGACCTGGTAGCTGACATGCAATTGTTCAAATTCTTTACCCTTGATCGGCACATGTTTGAAGTTTGCTGGCGCAGCTTTGACCGCCTCTTCTGTAAACACTTTGCTGCGGATGGCAGAGTGCGGACAGACGAACGACAGATGCTGGTCAGCCTGCTTGAGGGAGCCGTGATCGTCAG
>DTYI01000230.1 GCA_012961935.1 Thiotrichales bacterium
GATCCTTCGGTAACTTTTTTAAAACCCAAAGCGCCAGCCTGTGACGCATAGACTTTTGTGAAACCTGGTCTGCCGGAAGCGGCTGAATTAGTGTGTCATGCACCAGCAAACGATAGATGTATTCGATCTTTTCCTGGGCTGAATCTGTTGCCTCGAATTCCACCACCCCGCGATCCTCGCCATATTTTACGCCGATGCGAATCGCCTCCTTTACGAGCTGGGCTTCATTTTTTAATTTTTTCATTTCTTCGAGTCAAGCATATTTTTTAAATTAGCAAAAGGATTATGCGTGGCGGAATCCTTTTTACTCTCACTGGAGGAATAACCCTGCTCCGCTTCCAGCAGTCGTTGATGTTCATTGTCGTGGCAGTAAACACACAACAATTCCCAGTTGCTGCCATCGGGTGGATTATTATCATGGTCATGGTCACGGTGATGCACCGTCAACTCATGCAGGTTT
This sequence comes from Thiotrichales bacterium, assembly GCA_012961935.1. Classification (GTDB taxonomy): domain Bacteria; phylum Pseudomonadota; class Gammaproteobacteria; order CAZUMV01; family CAZUMV01; genus UWMA-0217. The sequence goes on from DTYI01000230.1 coordinate 461, forward strand.
TTGTTCGTAAACTCGCGGCAGCAACGTCCGCAGATATGCGGGTACATTTTCAGCGCCTGCGCACGATAACTTTTTTCACGCTCATCAATGGCGCGTCGCGCCTCAATCGCCACTTGATCAAATTTATTGTTGCCCGATCCCGCCATACTACTTCTTCTCCACTGGTTATTTAACGTCACACTGAGAATAGACGCTGATCAATTATCCTTCAACCCCGTCGCCCAGAAGATTGCGGGCGCTGTAATAAATCCACACGCATCGGCATTAAAAAATGCGCCCCATCATCACCGACGTGCTCTTCAAAACGTTGCTTGACCAGTTTAAATAAATCCTCATCAAGCTTGTGATCGCTGTGCGTTGCTTTAATTGTGTTGTTTTCAAATTCAGAAAAATTTTCATATTTTCTCGGTGAATTAAAAAATACTTCTTCGACCAGCTTAAATAAACCTTCATCAACGGCCTTTTTCAAAGTATTGAACGCAGCTTCGCGTACTTTTTGCTCGTCGTGGAATAGACGCAGAATTTCATTAAACTCACCGGCAAAAATCGGCTCGGAAATATAAGCCAGACCACCCGGCTTCAACACCCGCCTGATTTCGTGCATCGACTGATCCATCAATCCTGGCGGCACATGGTGCAGAGACTTGAACATCAACACGACATCGACTGATTCATCTTTAAGCGGAATATCCTCCGCGCCAGCAAGCACAAACGTCACATTGGGTAAGTCTGTAATTTGCAGGTTTTTTTCATGAGCAATGTCGTCGACTTCCAGCGCAGTAACTTTACGATCAACACCCGCTGACGCAATGTCTCGCGTGATCTCAGCACTGCCGCAGCCCAGTTCCAGAATGTGTTTCCCATCCAGCGATAACAAACGATTATATATTTCAGATTCAGGACAGTTAACGTTGATCTGTTTCGCAGTTATTTTCATTCGTTTAAAGTCCGCATAAAGAATTCTCCGCAAATGCCGATAATAACTATTATATAAGCAAAAGGCATTATCATGATTAAACAAGAGACTGTTGGGCTGGAGGCCCGTAACGGCAGTCTGATGCGGAAACGCGTATTCAGTATTCTCGAGATTTCCGGCCCCGGCGACTTGCTCAGCCGACTGGCCGACTTCATCCTGATTGTGCTGATAGTCGCCAGTGTTGTTGCCAACATACTGGCCTCGGTGCAGGATATATATACCGAGTACGAAGCCTGGCTGCAAACACTGGAGCTGGTCACGGTAGCCGTATTCAGCGTTGAATACATACTGCGCATCTGGTCATGTGTAGAGTCCCCTGACCCACGATTTCACCAGCAACCGCTGTGGGGGCGAGTTCGTTATGCATTGTCGCCCATGGTGATCATCGACCTGCTGGCTATCCTGCCGTTTTATCTTGTCCTCTGGATGTCGGTCGACCTGATGTTCCTGCGTGTCTTCCGCCTGTTCCGGATCTTCAAACTAACGAGATATTCGCCGGCCATGGGACTGCTGTTAACAGTCCTTCGCAAAGAATCCAAATCCTTTGGCGCCGCCATGTTCATCATGCTGGTGGTGCTGGTAATCGTCGCCAGTGGCATCTACCTGGTCGAAAATGAAGCTCAGCCCGAAGCATTCGCCAGTATTCCAGCTGCCATGTGGTGGGCAGTCGCCACACTCACCACGGTCGGCTATGGAGACGTTACACCCATCACACCATTGGGCAAAATATTCGGCGCCTGTGTAACGATCGTTGGCGTAGGCATGGTGGCGCTCCCCGCCGGTATCCTCGCGTCGGCCTTCTCCGACGAACTCCGTCAACGACGTGAACAATATGCCACCATGGTCGATGAGGCGTTGCAGGATGGTGTGATCGATCAGCACGAGGAACGCCAGCTTGCAAAGTCGCGGCTTGATCTCGGTATCGACAGCAACGATGCCGCCAGCATCGAAAAACGTGCCGGACAATGTGGAACCTGCCCACATTGTGGTGAATTACTTGAGACGCCACCAGAGTGAATTCCGGGTTAATTTCAGCGAAATAATATCTATTAACGCCGGAGAAATTGTTCCTTCCCGATCACCTCAATCTTACGATCCTGTGCCACTTTTCTTTCTGCTGCTGTGTTGTATCCCCAGTCGGCCAGTTGTACTTTTATTTTCTGTAAATCGGGGTTTTCCAGCACGCCAAACAGGGTTGGCAATCTATCCTCAACAAAGGTAATCGGTCTTTCTGGGTGCGATGCTTTAAGTTGTTTGAGCACAGTTTGCTTATCAAGCTTCCTGTCGAGGCCGTAGACGCGAGCGGCGTCGAGATGAATATCGTTACCTTGCAAAATGCGTTTAACAAATCGTTCCTGTTTTGTGGTGATGATAAACCAGTCATTTTGTTCAAGCGTTTTTAGTTTTTCTGCAATACCTGTGAAGAGTGGGTTACTGCCTATCCAGGTAGTTTCATTTTTCTGAATTTGACGATCCCGGGTTTGCCCAAATGCATCTTTTAGTGCATCAATCGAAAGATCGTCATCATTAATCAGAGTGTCCAGGTGCAGATGATAATGCCTGGCCAGCTCAGTCGTATCTGTTTCCTGTTGTAGCAAACGCATAATCAGAATGGCTTCGTAGCCAAATTCAAGACGGGGCCGGAGTTCGCGAAATGCCTGAATCTGCGTATCAGCAATCGGCTGATTCTCCATATCGGTCCAGATTTCCTGCGCCGCTTTCCAGGCAGTGATCGCTGTTTCAACAGCACTGTCACAGATCACACCATCAAAATCGAGGGCAAAAAGTGTTTTATTTACCATTGTAGAAATTTTTCTCAGATCTTAGTTTATCCTGCGAAGTCTTCTGACACTTTATCAAAATCCTGCAACACAGCTTTTTCAGGCGCGCGTGTTAACAGACTGGTCACCACAATACTCAGCAGCGAAAAAATAAAACCGGGCACAATTTCATAAAGGTCAAATAATCCACCGCCGAGTTGTTTCCAGATGATCACTGTCAGTCCACCGACAACGATACCGGCCAGTGCACCTGAACAATTCATTCGGCGCCAGTATAAAGATAGAATTAAAGCCGGCCCAAAAGCCGCGCCAAAACCCGCCCAGGCATAGGCCACCAGATCCAGCACTTTGCGTTCCGGGTTCCAGGCTAAAACCAGCGCGATGATGGCAATCAGCAAAACGGCAAACCGCCCGGTCCACATTAATTCCTGCTCACTGGCAGATCGCCTGAATAGTGGTTGATACAAATCACTGGTAAATGCAGCCACGGAAACCAGTAACTGCGAATCCGCCGTGCTCATGATTGCAGCCAGAATTGCCGCGAGACAGATGCCGGCGATGACAGGATGAAATAGCGCATCAGCCAGCAGTATAAAAACTTTCTCAGTGTCGGCGCCCTGCAATGGCTGTTCAAGATAGCCAATACCCACCAGACCAATCAAAACGGCAGACAGCAGTGTGATGGAAACCCAGCTGACGGCAATTCTCCTAGCCGCCGGAATATCGGCAACTAATCGAATCGCTTTAAAACGCGCCAGGATATGCGGCTGACCAAAATAACCCAGCCCCCAGGCCACCAAAGAAGCTGTGGCGAGCAACCCCAGCGGTTCGCTTTTGATATTCGTCAGTGCATTTAAAAAGGCCGGATTAATCTCACTGACGGTCGAGAGCGTGGCACCCCAACCACCCAGGTTTGAAATGGCCATAACCGGCACGATGAGCAAAGCCAGGGCCATCAATAATCCCTGAAAAAGATCAGTCCAGGAAACAGCGAGAAATCCACCAAAAAAAGTATAAATCACAATGACCAACGCACCGACAGTAACCGCCCAGTGATACGGCAAATCAAACACCGCATTAAATAATTTTCCGCCGGCCACCAGCCCGGAACTGGTGTAAAACAAAAAGAACAACAAAATAAAAATCGCGGACACAACACGTAGCAAACGACTCTCATCATGAAAGCGTTTTTCAAAAAACTCTGGTAGCGTCTGACTGTCTCCGGCGATAAAACTAAAATGCCGAAGCCGAGCGGCAACCAGCCGCCAGTTAAAATAAGTCCCGATCAACAAACCCAGTGCAATCCAGCCAGCTTCCAGACCAGCCGCATAAGCATACCCCGGCAGGCCAAGCAACAACCAACCACTCATATCAGATGCACTGGCGCTCAAGGCAGTCACCCAACTACCCAAACGCCTGCCACCTAAAATATAGTCCGACAAGTTTTTGGTACGCCGATAAGCGACATAACCGATGCCCACCACCAGACAGACGTAAACAACAAACGTTGCGCCTACCATTTTATTGATACCTTACTTTCATGGGCGTTGATTATGGTGGTTTTTAAAAGTAAAAAATTTAGTACATTAGAATGAGTAATTACCACCACTAGAAACAATTGTCTTCAATTCTCTATTACATTTTATTTCTCCGAAGAAGAATAGAGATAACAGTACAAAAATATTCCATACGATCTTATTAAAACTGAGCAGCTTGGAAGATTGAAAACCTTTCCTCTAGCCTGCCATTATCCGGTACTTGTCGTATATTTTTAGGCAATATCAACTGTTTACCATGGTAACCTTTCAGCCCAATTTCTAGTAATGATCCATCAGTTGTATTCATTAATTTCTCACTGAGATGTATCTTATAGTCAGGATCTATGCCAATTAAATTGGCATCGAAAGCCTTATGATGAATACGACTTAATGCAATTCCGTTGGTCACATCCGCATCACCTCTAAGGTCTATGTCTGGCGTAATATGTGCGGCTTCAAGCAACGTTCTTATTGGTAATGAAGATATTGCGCATCGACCGTTATAGGCATCCAATACCTGCTCTCTAAACGCCGCCTGATGTACTCGAATTCGTGTTTCTGCAACTCTGTACTTTCGCTCTATGGTAGAAGGTATTTTATACGCTGGATGTATATCTGGCACAAATAAAATTTCTGGTTGCGTCCCTACCACCACCTCACAGTACATTTTATCCGGATATATTGACGTAATGTAACACGGCCATATTGCCTTATAGAATGCTGGTGCAACAGGATAAAAATAAATAAATGGGGACTTACTTTCATAAGCTTCCCAAATATGTTTATTACCTTGCTTACGTGGATCCCCCTTTTGCAGGGAATAGTAAAAATACCCTTCGTCAGATTCCCGGTCAGAATAAACATTTACCCTCCCGGCTCTTGGTATGGTTGTTTTTATACTTAACAACCCTCGCAACATTTGTTTGGGCTTGAATATTCCTCTAGCCTTGTTAGCTAAAAAGATTTTTTCATTTTCATAGATAAATCCCTTTTCAATAGCATTCCATGGAATATCATCGCCAAATATAGACTCAAGGCGTTGTATTTGCTTGAAAGCTTCTTCTATTATTAACAAACTATTAGTCATATACAGCTTTTGTCGTTACTTGGATATCCTGCCTAGCTAGAAGGTGTTCCTAACCTAGACAACCAGGTTTTTGATTTCGCCTGTGATCATATGCGCTATCTCCTTAGGTTACGTTTTGGTTTACATTAATAGTTTCGCGCTTTTTGACTAAGGGAATAGTTCTTTTCGGTAACACTTCCCCGCTTCCAGTTTTCCATGTTTCAGTCTGTTTCTTTATTTGGAGAGATGATCATACCATAGAGAAAACCCTCTCATTAACGCACACATAGAAGCAGTGAACTAAGATCTAATTATCCATTGATGAAACGCCAGATGAAGAAAGTTCTGACTACCTTGTTTGTGGTTCTGTTCAGTCAGTTTGCTTACGCAGCTGATCTTGAAAATGCTTTATCCAATAATCTTGTCGATGAGTTATTTGCAACCTTACCTGGATCATGGCATGGGCGGGCGATTGAAACACCTGTTGGGCCGATAGAATACGCAATGAATTTTCATGAATGTGTTGTAGCTGTGGTTGCCGGTGTTGCGGATACGGGTGCTTCTTTACATTTCTGGCGTTTCTGGAAATCTGACGGCGAGCTTCGTTTGACGTTTCTTTCAACTTTTCGTGGCAATCAAAAACCCACTCAGCTTGTTGCCAATCAGTTTGAAGAAAATATGATCTGGTTTTTTGCGCCGGAGCTGGCGCTGTTGACGTTGTCGATTACGATGAACGAAGCGGCTATAAATATTCATGTTTTCCATCACCAGAAGCCTCATGTTTTTATTCGCCTGACTCGGACTGATAAATCGATGAGTGAATCAGAACGTGAGGAGAGTGAGAAAAAAAGCTGTAAGAAGTTGTGAACCTGGTTTTCTGGGGCAGGTTATCTGCTCAACGTACAAGCTGGAATTTTATATCCAGATCCAGTTTGCCCCAGGCTTTGTCGGCTGTGAGAACTGTTGCTTCGCTTTCAATCGCCAACACCAGGCAGGCGCGATCTGCCAAGGACAGGCCATGTCGCTTTGTTGGTTTCCAAAGTGCGGCTGCCAATTCTGCATGTTCTTGTGAAAAAGGAACTATGGTGATCCCGACTTCTTCAAGCAGGCTCCGTGCGCGACCTGCTTCAAGTCCTTTTTGTCCAGTTTTTTGGGCGACTTCGCACCAGTTAACCGTGCCGATATAGTTCTCTCCAATAACTTCGTGCACCACATCCCATCCGGGCTCCTGGTGCAAATATGCCAGTAGAGCAGAAGTATCGAGCACAGGGTTCATTCTTGATTTTCCCGTTTTGCTTCTGCGCGCCGCTCTGCGATCAGCTCATCCACTAGGCTCACGTCCTTCGGGATGTGTGAAAACATGTCCCACAACCGCTGTTCAATGGCTTCGCGGCGCTCTAATACCAGGCTTTCGCCCACCTTGCGCGCTATCAGCCGATCACCAGGCTTTAAATTCAATGCCTTACGCAATTTAGCAGGGATCACCACGCGACCCTGTGCGCCGATCTGAACTTCGTTGCTTGAATTGCCAGTTGCCATATTTTACCTCATGTGCCACATATTAACTTTCTCTGCCAGATATATGCACTGATGAAGGTTATATATTCCTGAAAATCAGCTATATATCTGTTATGGATTTGACAACAATTCTCACAGGGATGCTGCCTGCGGTGGTTATAGTTGCAGGCATTCTCACGGCGGCTTCTTCTGTTTTTCTGTTGTGGCTTTATCGCCGTGCGACTTTACGGGGGATGCGGCAACAATCCGGCCATGCCGTGAAGACGGTTTTGGAGCAGCCTGATGGTGAGCAAGAAAAAACCAGACATAACCTCGAACTTGTTATACAAAACTGGCAAAACAAATCGTTGCCTACTCCATCAAAAGAGACAAAAAGATTCTATCGAAAAATTTCCAGATCCCTGAGATCTACAGCGATTGTGTACGCACTGGGCGGGCTGGCTTATGCGTTAATATTTACTCTGGTCTGGATGATAACTTCTGGTGGTGGTTTTGTCCCAGGCCGTTTTCTCTGGCTACTAATCTGCTTTATGTGGCCAACCGTTATTGCAATTAATCTGCTCGTGGCTATTAACCGCAAGGAGTCGATTACAATCGTGCTGGGATATTTTGCGGTTGTCATCATCATTGCACTGTTCGTGCTTGCGCGAAATCCTGAACTGACGATTGGCCAAACAATCTTTTTCTGGCTTTTCGTCAACCTGCCTGCAAGCGTACTTTTTCTTTCTTTTTTATATTATCGCATTCGATCTGTTGGCCCGTTGGTGCTTGCATTTATGGTGGCGGGCGTCACCGGTGCTTTTCTACTTATTCAGTTTGCTGGCAGTAGTGATAATCTGTTACGAAGTATCTCTGCGGCTGGAAATATTTTTGGACTGGGCGCGACGACGCTGTTTGTATTAATGCATGTGATTGGCTTCGTTATTTTTTCTTTGCTGGGCTGGTACCTGCTTAAATTACTGGGGCGGCGTTACCGAGAAAAACGTTTGAGTGACCAGTCGTTAAATCTGGATGCTTTATGGTTAACGTTCGCTGTTGTGCAATCCATCACCCTTGTATTTGAAGGCTGGGCGTGGATCTTTACCGGACTGGTTGCCTTTGCGTTCTATAAAATAGTGACTTTAACGGGCTTTGCACAACGCCGAAAAAAAGCAGTCAATGACACGCATTATCCGATGCTTTTATTGTTGCGTGTGTTTGTGTTAGGGCGACGAAGTGAAA
>DTYI01000231.1 GCA_012961935.1 Thiotrichales bacterium
AAATTTAGGAATCTTTTTCATTTTAAATACACCTCTCTTTCTTTTTTACTCATATCCCGTGCAGAAATAATACGAATTAGATTATCCCGAACGGTGAAAACCACAAATAATTTTCTTTCACCATCTGTTTTTCCAAGAGAATAGTACCGTTTTTCTGCTTTGGAATGCCGCTCATCATCTTCTATAACAAGAGGTTGGTTGAAAAAAATCTGCTCACATTCCGATTTGGTTACCTGGTGAGAAATCCAGTTTTTTTCAGAATTCCCATCATCCCACTGAAATCCAATACAATCTTTTAGAATATCCAGACTCATGACTTATGTATACCATGAATATATACATCATTTCAACGTGGTCTGGTTTAGTAACCCCAATGAGCCACAGATTCGATTGGTTCTTGATCTCGTTAATTTAAATCTCACCGCAAAGGCGAAAAGTACGCAAAGGTTTAAAAAGGATTCTTTTATTTCTTTGCGTACTTTGCCTACAGGGACGTAGGCAAGGGGCGTGAGCAGGATGCGGAAGCTTTGCGCCTTCGCGGTGAATGCTTTTATGCGATTAATCCGTCAGCCCCAGTAAATGCTGCCGCAGATCATGGATTTCATCGCGGCATTTTGCGGCTTCTTCGAATTCAAGTTCCTGGGCATGTTTGTGCATTTTTTGTTCCAGTTTTTTGATTTGCTTGCTGAGTTCGACTGGGTCGTGGCTGAAATAACTGGTCTGTTTTTCTGCCACTTTTGCGTAGCGTTTTCCGGATGCCGCAGAGCTACCTGCGTATGCGCCTTCCATGATATCGGCCACTTTTTTCTGGATGCTTTTGGGGGTGATGCCATGTTCTTTGTTATACGACAGTTGCTTTTCCCGGCGGCGGTTGGTTTCGTCAATCGCGCGTTGCATGGAGCCTGTGATCTTGTCGGCATAAAGTATTGCTTTGCCGCTGAGGTTACGCGCAGCACGTCCGATCGTCTGGATCAGCGAGCGATCTGAACGCAGGAAACCTTCTTTGTCGGCGTCGAGTATGGCGACAAGCGACACTTCGGGCATGTCGAGTCCTTCTCTTAACAAGTTAATGCCGACCAGCACGTCAAACTCGCCCAGGCGCAGGTCGCGTATAATTTCTACCCGCTCCACTGTGTCGATATCCGAGTGCAGGTAGCGCACACGCGTGCCGTGCTCCTGCAAATAATCGGTCAGGTCTTCGGCCATGCGTTTGGTTAGAGTTGTGATTAAAACCCGCTCATTTTTTGCGGCGCGTTCATTAATTTCCGACAACACGTCATCCACCTGTGTGGCAACCGGACGAATTTCTATTTCGGGATCAATCAGGCCCGTTGGCCGAACAAGCTGTTCGATGACAGCATCAGCATGTTCTTCTTCGTATTTCCCCGGCGTTGCTGAAACGTAAATGGCCTGCGGCGCCAGCTGCTCAAATTCCTCAAACATCAGCGGTCGGTTATCCAGCGCTGAGGGCAAACGAAATCCATATTCAACCAGGTTGGTTTTACGCGAGCGGTCGCCTTTGAACATGCCGCCCAGTTGCGGAATGCTGGCATGCGATTCATCAATAATCAGCAACGCATTTTCAGGCAGGTAATCAAACAAGCAGGGTGGCGGCTCACCCGGTGCACGACCGGAAAGATAGCGCGAGTAATTTTCGATGCCGCTGCAATAGCCCAGCTCCAGAATCATTTCGATATCAAACCGCGTACGTTCTTCGAGCCGCTGCGCTTCAACCAGTCTGTTCTGATCACGTAAAAGTGTAAGTCGTTCGGTCAGTTCTTCCTTGATCTGGTCGATCGCATTGAGCAGCACTTCGCGGGGTGTGACATAGTGCGTTTTCGGGTAAATTGTCAGACGTGGTGTGCGGCGTAGCATCTCGCCAGTTAGGGGATCAAAGTAACTCAGGTTCTCGATTTCATCGTCGAATAGTTCGACCCGCACAGCTTCCTTTTCGGAATCGGCCGGGTAAATGTCGATGACTTCACCGCGGGCACGATACGTCCCGCGCGCAAAATCCGCATCGTTGCGTTTGTATTGCAGTTCGGCAAGGCGGCGCAAAATATCCCGTTGATTAATCCGCTCACCCCGATCCAGATGCAGCATCATTTTGAGATAAGACTCGGGATCACCCAGGCCGTAAATCGCCGAAACCGTCGCAACAATGATGACATCACGACGCTCGAATAAAGCCTTGGTGGCCGACAGCCGCATCTGCTCGATGTGGTCGTTGATCGAAGCGTCTTTTTCAATGTAGGTGTCGCTGCTGGGAACGTAAGCTTCGGGCTGATAATAATCGTAATAGGAAACAAAATATTCCACGGAATTGCGCGGAAAGAATTCTTTCATTTCACCGTAGAGTTGCGCAGCCAGGGTTTTATTGTGCGCAAGGATGATGGTCGGGCGCTGCACCTGTGCGATGACGTTGGCCATCGTGAATGTCTTGCCTGAGCCGGTCACGCCCAGCAAAGTTTGCGCGGCCAGGCCGTCGTTCAAACCTTCTACCAGTTCGGAAATTGCCTGCGGCTGATCGCCGGCGGGCTGGTAGTCTGTTACTAATTGAAATTTATCGTTGCGCATGGCTGCGATTGGTTTCACAATGCAGTAAAATTAAACGTATCATTATACGTGGTTTAAAATTATCAAAGAGAATAAAGTGGCCATCAAACTTTCCGACCGTGTGCAACGCGTAAAACCCTCCCCCACCCTGAGCATCACCGCCACCGCCAACCAGTTGCGCAGTGAAGGCAAAGATATTATCGGCCTCGGCGCGGGTGAGCCAGATTTTGACACACCCGAGCATATCAAAACCGCTGCCATCGAAGCGATTAATCAGGGCAAGACAAAATACACAGCGGTGGACGGCACAGCAGAATTGAAAGCTGCGATTGTCACAAAGTTTCAGCAAGATAATGGCCTGACTTACGCCGCGGAACAAATTCTGGTTTCCAGCGGTGGCAAGCAAAGTTTTTATAATCTCTGTCAGGCGTTGCTGAATCCTGGCGATGAAGTCATCATCCCGGCACCTTACTGGGTTTCTTACCCGGATATGGTTTTACTGGCCGACGGCAAGCCGGTCATCGTGTCTGCCGGTCAGGATCAGGGCTTTAAATTAACGCCCGAACAACTGGAAGCGGCGATCACCAAAAACACCCGCCTGTTTGTCATCAACAGCCCATCGAATCCAACAGGCGTCGCCTATTCAAATGAAGAACTGGCTGCACTGGCTGAAGTCCTGCTTAAACATCCACAGGTGTTGATCGCAACAGATGACATGTACGAGCATATTCTTTTTAACGGCCAGCAATTCAGCAACATCGTCATGGCCTGCCCGAACTTATACGACCGCACAATAGTACTCAACGGTGTTTCCAAAGCCTACTCCATGACTGGCTGGCGAATTGGCTATGCCGGTGGCCCGGCTGATCTCATCAAGGCGATGAAGAAAGTGCAATCGCAAAGCACCTCTAACCCCTGCTCCATATCTCAGGCCGCTGCGGTCGCCGCACTGGCGGGTGATCAGGCCTTCGTACAAACCATGCTGAAAGCCTTCGAAGATCGTCACGTCTACGTCGTGAAAACCCTGAATAAAATTCCCGGATTCAACTGCATGCCATCAGACGGCACCTTCTACAGCTTCCCAAATGTTGAAGCAGCCATCGGTAATCTGGACGGCGTGAATGATGATCTGGGGCTGGCAGACTACCTGCTAACCAAAGCAGAAGTGGCGCTTGTGCCAGGGACCGCTTTCGGCTTGTCAGGACATATTCGGATATCCTTTGCGACCAGCATGGAGAACCTGGAAAACGCATTGGATCGAATAGCCGAAGCGTTAACCAGTTAGGCCGTAACAGGTTGACCAAAGAAGGCAGAACCAGTACCATTCCCGCCTTCTTGATGTTCCCAATTCCCCGGTAGCTCAGTTGGTAGAGCGGGTGACTGTTAATCACTAGGTCGGCGGTTCGAGCCCGTCCCGGGGAGCCATTTTATCTCTTCCTCTTGTTTTCAGAATCGGTGCTAGTTTCGACACTGACTTATCTTTTCTTATACGAAAACTCATGGGTATGTTTCGTAGCCCATTAAATTTGTATTTTCTATTCAGCTTAGTCTAAGGGCTACGAGAACGTTAAAGCCTACTCACCACTAACATCACAGAACTATACAGTAATAGTCGACGAGAACCATGTCAGCGTCAACGTTGGAAAGCTCGAAGAATACGAGGTAGTAGTGGTTGAGCCGAGAAGGTA
>DTYI01000232.1 GCA_012961935.1 Thiotrichales bacterium
ATGTCAAGTCGGTGCAACACAGCGGATGGCCGCCCAGCCGCCCGCCCGCAGGGAGCGCCCCCGCTGTCCCGGCTCTTCGTTCCCTTGCTTGGCAAGGGCTGGGCCATTCCCTGCGCAAGTCGCCTTGATCCGGAACAGCGGGGACGCTCTGAATGAGGCTTTGTTATCGTTTGTCTTAGTAATTACAATCTGACACAGAACCGGATTCCTGACGGTCAACGTGTCAGGACAGCGCGTGAAAACATCCGGTACAATGACGGTAGCACGAACAGCGTCAGCAGTGTCGATGAAAGCAGGCCGCCTACGACGACTGTCGCCAGTGGCCGTTGTACTTCAGAACCGACGCCACTCGACAACAGCATGGGGATCAGTCCCAGGGCGGCGATCGATGCGGTCATCAATACCGGCCGAAGTCGTGACAGGGCGCCTTCGAAGACTGCCTGTTCAACATCCAGGCCGTCCCTCACGCGCTGGTTGATGGCGTTGACCATGACCACACCGTTCAGCACAGCGACACCAAACAGGGCGATGAAGCCGATCGAGCCCGGCACCGACAGGTACTGGCCGGAGATGAACAGGGCGGCAATGCCACCGATCAGTGCCAGTGGCACGTTGAGCATGATCAGTGACGCCTGGCCCACGGAACCGAAGGCAAAATACAGCAGCAGGAAGATCAGACCCAGCGACAGCGGCACGACGATCATTAGGCGCGCCTGGGCGCGTTGCTGGTTTTCGAACTGGCCACCGAACACCACGGTGTAACCGGTCGGCAGATCGATTTCGCTGTTGATGCGTTCACGTAGTTCGGCGACTAGGCCGCCCATGTCGCGGTTTTCGACATTCGCCTGGATGACGACGCGTCGCTGCACGTCGTCGCGGCGAATCTGCGGCGGGCCGGATTCGATTGCCACGCGGGCGACGTCGCGCAGTTTGACCCAGGCCCCGTTAGGCGCCTGCAGGATCAGGTTGCGGATGGTTTCAACGTTATCCCGGAATGGCGCATCGAGCCGGACGTAGATGTCGTAGCGCTCGTTCCCCTTGATGACCTGACCCGCCGAACGACCGCCGATGGCGTCTGACACCAGATCCATGACCTGTTCGACCGGAATGCCGTAACGCGCCAGCGCATCCCTGTCCGGGCGCACGGCTAGCTGCGCCTCGCCGCCAATCTGTTCCATGGCGACGCCACGGGTGCCCTCGATCTTTTTCACCAGTGCCTCGATTTCACTGCCTTTTTTCGCCAGCGTGTCGAGGTCGGAGCCGAACAGTTTGATGGCCAGCTGGGCGCGTACTCCGGACAATAGTTCGTCGACCCGGGTGGCGATTGGTTGTGAGAAGGAAAATAGCAGGCCGGGATGTTTCGACATCTTTTCTTCCATCAGCTGTTGCAAGTCCTGCCGGTTATCTGCGCTAGTCCACTCTGACACCGGCAGCAGGCCGACAAAGATCTCGATGTTGGAGACCGGCTCTGGATCGCCGCCGATTTCGGCCCGGCCGATACGGCTGGTGGCATAGAGAACCTCCGGAAAGACCAGCAACTCCGCTTCTAGTTTTCTCGAAACCTTGAGTGCAGTTTCCAGGCTGGATGAGGGGGCCAGCGTGACGCGGATGTTGAGCGTGCCTTCTTCCAGCTCCGGAACGAATTCAGTACCCAGAAAGGGTGTCAGCGCCAGGGCACCACTGAACAGCAGCAAGGCGGTGACGACCACTGTCCTGCGGTGCCGTTGAGCCCAGGGCAGCGTTTTTTTGTACAGCGCCTCGAGTGGCGGCATGACCAGGCCTTTTCGGTGTTTTACGCCACGCGTGAACAGGTACGTGGCCAGTGCCGGCACGACAATCAGCGCGACCAGTAATGAAGCGATCATGGCAAGAACAATTGAAACTGCCATCGGTTGAAATAGCTTGCCTTCGACCCCCTCAAGCGTGAACAGTGGTGCAAATACGATGATGATGATCAGCACCGCAAAAAACACGGGTCTGCCTACTTCCCGTGCCGACTCCTGAATACGAAGGGCGATACCGTGACGGTCGTGCACAGCATCGTAGATATGCTCGTCACCCGGTGCACGTTCGCTGATGGCCTGTTCCTTGTGCACAGGATCCGGCGTGGTCAGGTGACTGAAAATATGCTCCATCATCACCACCGAGCCATCGACCATCATGCCGATGGCAATCGCCAGCCCGCCGAGCGACATCAGATTGGCGGAGACACCCCAGTAAGCCATCGCCATCAGGGCCAGACCGATGGAGATCGGCACCGAAATTAGCACCAGCAAGGTGGCTCGGAGGTTGACCAGAAACAACATCAAAACGATGATGATCAGGACGAAGGCTTCCAGCAACGCTTTTGACACAGTGGCCACCGCCTGGTCGACGAGGCTGGCCTGATTGTAGAAGGGTTCCAGTGTGACGCCATCGGGCAGCGCCGTCTGGATTGCCCCCAGCCTCGATTCGATGCCGTCGATGGTCGCTTTGGTGTTGGCGCCAAGACGTTTGAGAATGACACCGGCGACGACTTCTCCCATGTATTGCGGGTTGCCTGCGGTGTCGCGTTGCGTCATGCTGACCGCACCCTGACGGATTTCAGGACCAAAGGCTACCCGGGCGACATCGCGCACCCGCACCACAACACCATCGGCATCCTTGAGTGGAATGTTGCCAATATCACGCAGGCCATCCTCGCCGCTGCGCACCCAGCCGACGCCGCGAATGACCAGCTGTTCCTCACCGCGATTCAGGTACCACCCGCCAGCGTTGCGGTTGTTGGCCTCGATTGCTGCGGCGACGTCATCGCTGGCAAGCCCATAGGCCAGCAGCCGTTGTGGGTTGACCAGCACCTGGTACTGGCGGACTTCCCCGCCGAAAGACAGTACTTCAGTGACACCACCTACTGGCATCAGCAGCAGTTTGACGATCCAGTCGTTGAGGCTGCGCAGCGCAATGGCGTCATAACGCTCAGGATCTTCAGCGCGCAGAATATATTGGTATACTTGCCCCAGTCCTGAAGTGTTTGGCCCGATACCTGGCGTACCGATGCCTTCCGGAATTTCCTCACGCGCGCTCTGCAGACGCTGAAAAACCAGCTGCCGGGCAAAATAGATATCGGTGCCTTCCTTGAAAACCACGGTAATCACCGAGAGGCCGGTTTTTGAAATCGAGCGTACCTCCTCGACGTCCGGCAGGGCATACATCACCGCTTCGATCGGGAAAGTAATCAGTTGTTCGACTTCCTCTGCGGCCAGGCCGCGCGCCTCGGTGTTGATCTGCACTTGCACATTGGTGACATCGGGGAACGCGTCGAGGTTCAGTTGTGGCAGTATCAGGCGTGCGCCGACCAGCAACGCGAGCAATGCCAGTATGACCAGTAACCGGTTTTTGACGCCCAGGTCGATGAGTTTATTCAACATGTCGTATCCTCAGTGATCGTGCACTTCAAAACCGCTCTTGGCGATTTCGGACTGTACAAAAAAAGCACCCTCGCCGACGATACGCTCGCCTGTCGACAGACCTGTGACGATCATTCTGTTGCCGGCTGGGCGCACAACGGTGACTTCTTTTGGCGTGTAGTGTCCTGGTTCTTCCTCGACAAACACCTGCCAGTCGCCATCTGGTGAGCGCAGTACCGCCGCTACCGGGACGGCAATTGCGGTTTCCTGCCGGTTGCTGCGGATTTCCGCTGTCACGAACAGGCCTGGGTGCAACACATCATCCGGGTTGGCAACTTCGATGCGCACCGGCCAGGTGCGGGTTTTTTCATCCAGCGCGTGTTTGATCTGGATCACCTTGCCTGGTAGTTCCAGTTGCCCGGTCCGGATAGCCACCGCCGCGCCGGTTTCAATCAGACCGGCTTCTTCCGGTGTCAGCCGTGCATCCACCCATAACGTTGTTTCGTCGGTAATGGTGAACAACAAGCGTCCTGCTGCAGCCAGTTCGCCGATGATAAAGTCATCGCTGATGACGGTGCCGTCCTGCGGACTCAACAGGTCGAATGTACCGTTCGCGCTGGACGCCTTGCCCTCGCGTAACAGTCTGTCGATTTGCGCTTGGGTCATGCCGTAGGCAAGGACTTTGGCATAAGCCTGCTGTCGCGCCACCTGTGCCTCGATGTAACGGCGTTCGGAAACGACTTTGCGGCCAAGTTTGCGTACCCGTTGCCATTCGCGGTTGGCCACGAGCAACGCACCCTGGGCTTCGGCCATGCCAACACTTGAGAGGGTTACCAGCGCCTGACCCTGTTCGACAGCATCACCGAGACGCGCCTTGCGGGCAATGATTTGCGCCTCGATGCGCGGTGTCACGTGGGCGGTCCTGTAGGCATTCAGCACGACTTCGCCGGGTGCCCGGATGATTTCCGCCACGGGTTCCGGTCTGACTTCGATGATTTTGATGCCGGCCATTTTGATCTGCTCCAGACTAAGCTCAACAGCGATTTCTTCCTCGCTGTGTGCATCGTGTGTACTGGTTGGTGTTGTTTCGTTCGGGTGGTTGTCGGCCTCTTCGGCATGGGCTGGCGGCAGCAGGGTCAGCAGGCAGTAAACGAACAATATTTTTAGGGTATGCATGATTCCGGTCTCGTTTAGTCAAGTTGTTGCAGGGTGGTGTGGAGCTGTCCGGTCTGGAACAGCCAGTCGATATGGGCCTGCTGGTATTGCAGGCGTAGTTTGATGCCGGCCTGCAAGCCTTCGGCTCGCTGTTGTAATGCAAGCAGAAACTCGGCGGTGCCCATGTCACCACTGCGCCAGCGTCGTTCGAGCAGTTTGCTGCTGTTTTCTTTCAGTCCCTGAACCAGCGTCTGCCAGCGTTCGAGACGCTGTTTTAGTTCGCTTCGGGCGGCGCCTGCGGCTTCCGCCGCAAAACGCTGGCTGCGGCGCACATGCTGATAACGGGACTGCGCCGACATGGCTTGTTGGTGCGCGGCTTGCGCTTCTGCGCTGAAGTTATTGCGGATGTTCAGTGGTACGGAAAAACGTAGACCCAGCACGTCATCACCATCAGATCTGCCGACATTGACGCCAAAGCTGGGGTCCGCACGGGTTGCCTTGCGGGCGATCACGGCGGTCTGCCGAGTCATTTCCCATTCCGCTCGAGCAGCGGCGACTGCCGGGTGTCGGTCAAACCATTGTTCCGGGTTTTTGTCTGGTTCAATACGCCAGAATTCTTCTGGAATGCCGGCTTGTGCTTCCGTCCACCCGGGCAGTATTTCGCGACCGCCGATCCTGGCTTTTTGCAGAGCGACCTGCGCCTGTGCGGCGGCGTTGAGTCGTTGTGTCAGTGACAGAATCGCCAGTTCCGCATCCACCTGGCTGAGGTCGCCAGCCCGCAGACGTTTATTCACCAGTGACAGCAGCGTGTCGAGCTGGGCTTCCTGTTGTCCGGCTAGTTCAGCGGTTTGCCGCGCGGCCTGCCATTCGACCAGCGCCTTCATGGCGTCCGATGTTTTTTGCGCAACCACCAGCGCGTAGGTATATTGGGCCGCCTCGCGATTGAAAACCGCTTGCTGTCTGCGCGTGCCGCGCTTGTCGCGCCAGTCGATCGCCTGGCTCACGCCTACCCGGTAATTGTCCGCATCGCCTTCACGCTCGTATTCCGTTTCCAGTTCAGGATTGTATAGCGGTTGTTCCTGGCCGTCGGCTCTGGAAAGAGCCGCATTCATGGTTTCTCGGGCGGCAATGATCTCGGGGTGCTGGCTGATCTGGTTTTCAAGCCAGTTTCCCCATGCAGTTTCTGGCGTAGCTGCTGGCAGGAGGTTTGCTGCTAGCAGCAGGCCGATGCCAAAGGGCAGATATCTGAATCGACGCATAGGCGCTTCCTCTTTGATGCTTTGATGGATGGACGAGCAAAGTCTGACGATAACGTCAGGCTGTTTTTACCGGGTTCGGTCGGGGGTGGGGGTCAGGCGATTGGAGGGCGCAGGTCGGGCGGGCTGTAGCGGGAAAGGTTGATAAAGGTGTATTCGGATGGATGCTGGCTAGTATGCACAGTACCTATATGTAGTGCGGTGCTGCTCGGAAAGAATTGTGCGGTGCTGTGACAGTGACAACAGTGGTGGCAGTCAGTCAGATCGACGGCCAGAGGTGTCTCATCGGCCTGTTGTGTCTCGGGTGGGGATGGCAGCGAATGGTCGTGATTGAATTCAATATGTTGCTGGCCGGCGGGCTGGCTGAGCTGATGAATGTCTGCAACTGCGGCAAACGATTGCAGTGCAATCACCAGAACAAGCAGACAGGCGATATATCTTTTCAGTTTTAGTATTGCTTGGCGCATCGCTGGGTAAGTTAGCAGAGTTTTGCCGCAGTGCAAACTGTTTTTCCCCTCCTTGCACTGCTTCGGCCTGTCTGTTTCGTCACTGGCGAGCATGATCAAAAAGTGCTTGAACCTGTAGTTGATACAGGTTCTATACTCGCAAGCATCGGGCTTTCCGGTCTTGAAAAGGTGCTTGAAGAATGCGTGTTTGTGTCGAAGTTTTTTCTTCGCCGGGGTGCGGCAAGTGTGGTCATGCGAAAGATGTCTTGCGCAAGCTGGCTATGGAACTGGGGGATGAAAATATCCGTTGGCGGGAGGTGAATATCCTGGACGAAATGGATCATGCGATTTCGCTGGGCGTCTTGTCTACGCCTTCCATTGCGATTGACGGGCAACTGGTTTTTGCGAGTCTGCCTTCGGCAAAAAAACTGCGTACCGAGCTGAAAAACCGACTGAGGCAGACCAGACCATGATTACGATGCTACTGATTTCCGCCACACTGCTGGGGCTACTGGCTTTTTTTGAACCCTGTACTATTGCAACGCATACGCTTTTTTCCGTGCGCGTCAACCGCTCTGCTGATGGCAAGGCAGGCTGGCAGCGTTTGCTGGTGGTCTGGCTCAGCCGTACGGTGCTGCTGACCGGGCTGTTCATGCTCGCGGTAGCCGTGACTGATCCACCACAGTGGGGGCCGTATGCACCGAGCATCATTCTCAGCGCCATGGCGGTGTTGTATATGGTTTCACGGTTTGTTTATATCCCCGTTCCTCATCTGGCTTTTTACCGGTTGCTGCCGGGTGGTTCCCGTCTGTCTTTTGCCACCCAATTGGGGCTGACCCTGCCAGCTTGCACCTTGCCCCTGGTGATTGTCACAGCCGGCATGGCAATGACGCTGGATTCTGTTCTTTTTGCAGCGTTGGCCGGTTTTCTGTTTGCCACCTGGTTCAGCCTGCCGATGGTGTTTGCGTCCCGCAAGGGTATTCACGACGATGGCCGGCAACTGCTCAATAAGGCAGCCAGAGGCAGCCCCTGGCTGACAGCGGCATTGCTGTTGGGTACAGCTTTGTACTTGCTGGTGCCAGCGCTGAATATCGCGCCGACTGCGTTCAGGGAAACACTCCAGACAGCTAGTTGGGCGGGTATCGGCGTGGCTTTTGTCGCGGGGTTTGTGTTCAGTTTCAACCCGGTTTCCTTTGCTTCCATCCCGGTGATGCTGGCTTATGTTACCAAAGCGCATGAAGAACGACGCGCGCTGTGGATGGGGGCGGCATTTGTTGTTGGCATGGTTGCCACGCACGTCGTATTGGGGGTGACGGTGGCGCTCGGCGGTGAATGGATCAAAGCCGTGATGGGACGGCAATGGGGCGTGCTACTCGGCCCGGTGTTGATCATCATGGGCCTGGTGTGGCCGGGGTGGTTGAACATCCGTCTGCCATGGTTCGGTATCCGTGCGCGTCGGGTGTCGGGTTACTGGGGCGCATTTCTGCTGGGGATTCCGTTTTCGGTGGCCATCTGTCCGTTCTGCGCGCCGGCCTTGATGGTCGCGCTCACCGCCAGTGCCGCTATCGGTTCGGCCGGCTTTGGTGCAGCGTTGCTGTTCGCCTTCGCGCTGGGCAGAAGCATTCCGATCATCCTGGGAGCATGGGGCATGGGATGGCTGGAATCGTTGCGCATTTTGTCGCGGTATCAGAAACCGTTTGAAGTCATCGGAGGCGTTGTCCTTGTCCTCAGCGGGCTGTATTTGCTCAACAGTTATTTTTTTCTGGTCAGGTTCTGACGCTTATTGCTTGACCTGTGCGTAACACACAGGTTTTAGACTCTCCACAGGCAATCGGGAATTGACAGGAAGATCTTCGGAAAATGCGGTCAGGTGCTTCCTCAAGATCTGCACAGGAAAGCGGCGGAGGTTACTTTCGTTCCAGGCTGGTGCGGGTATTCCGACCGGCGTAACAAGAGAGGTGGAGAAATATCATGAATAAAGACAGCAGGCGAATGAAAGCAGGGTTGGTTGCGTTTGTGCTTGCCTTGCCAGTGAACGTGTATGCTGAGTCAGCCTATGACACGCTCAGAAATCAGGTCGACAGTTTAAAAAAACAACTGGAAGAGGTTCAGGAATCTCTCAAGAATTATCAGTCCGAAAACGTCAGTAAAAAAGATATTGCCGAACTGAAAAAGGAGGTCAGGGAGGCAGGTGAGTGGAAAAACCCGAATACTCTGATACATATGTCCGGTTACGCCGACGTCGGTTACACAGACAGCAAGGACGGCGATGGTAGTTTTAATGTCGGTACCTTTTCACCCATCTTCCATTTTCAGTACCGCGATCTGGTCATGTTGGAATCAGAACTGGAATTTGGAGTGGAGCCGGATGGTGAGACCGAAGTGGCGCTCGAATACCTGACGGTCGATCTGTTCCTGAATGATTATATGGCGCTGGTCGCTGGCAAGTTCCTTAGTCCTGTTGGACAGTTCCGCCAGAACCTGCATCCTTCCTGGATCAATAAACTACCATCAGCGCCACCCGGTTTTGGTCATAACGGGGCAGCGCCGGTATCTGATGTGGGCTTGCAGCTGCGAGGTGGTTTCCCGGTTGGGGGAATGCGCAGTAACTACGCTCTCTATGTCAGCAACGGTCCTGAGCTCAATGCTGTGACAGAAGACGGAGCTGAGTTTGAGCTGGAAGGGATTGAGGCTGAGGGTTTTGGAGAAGACAGTGATGGCCGCAAGGTCTTCGGGGGGCGTTTTGGATTGCTGCCCATGCCGGGTCTTGAAATCGGGATTTCCGGTGCCACTGGCAAAGCGGCAGTGACCAGTCTCGAAAATGAATTGACCGAAACAACCTCATCTTTATCAAATGAATCACGTCGTGACTATGATGTTTACGGTTTAGATTTTGCCTGGCAGTACAAGGCGATCAATATCCGCGGTGAATTCGTCAAGACGACAATCGGTTCCGCCAGTAGTGGAACGACACCCTCTCCCAAAGCGGACTGGAGTACATGGTATACCCAGGCGTCCTACCGTTTTTTACCCGGCAAGTTTGAAAGCGTGTTGCGTTACACGGACTTCGACTCGCCGCATGACATTGAAGATCAGGAACAGTGGACTCTGGGTGCGAACTATCTGTTTGCCAACAACTTCATTGGCAAGCTTGCCTATGAGTTCAACGATGGTATCGAGGATACCCCCGCAGACAATGACCGCTGGTTGCTTCAACTGGCCTATGGTTTCTAACAGGAGGAACCGGAGATGAAAAATTCTATTTACAGACAGACCGTATACATACTGGCACCACTTGTTCTGATGAGTGTATTTCCAAACCGCATTTTGGCCGCGGACTATCCTGCGCCTGGGGACTTCCAGCAAGGTGCAAAAGTCTGGGCGGAAAACTGTGGTCGCTGCCACAACATCCGTGGCCCTCGCGAACTGCGTGATGACCAGTGGATCACCACGGTGTTTCACATGCGTCTCCGCGCGGGATTGACCGGGCAGGAGAGCCGCGATGTTCTCACCTTCCTGCAGGGTTCGAATACGCCAGCAACAGGAGCAGCCACGCCGGTAAAATTGTCAAAGACCGCCACGGCGGCAGTATCAGGCAAGACCATCTATACGCAGACCTGTATCGCCTGTCATGGCGCTGATGGTAAGGGCAGCCTGCCAGGGGTGCCGGATTTCACTGGCAGCAAGAGTCCGCTTTCCAAAGACGATGCAACATTGACGAAAAATGTTCTGGAAGGTTTTCAGAGTCCGGGCTCTCCCATGGCGATGCCACCGAAAGGTGGTAATCCCGATTTGAATACAGATGATATTCAGGCTGTCATGAACTACCTTCGGGAAATAGAGTTATAGCGAGAGGAGAATGTACGATGTATGGTTTTTCCATTCAGGTGAAAGATGGTTTCGAGGATGCAATCACGCGTGTGACACAGGCCTTGCAGGTGGAAGGTTTTGGCATTCTTACGGAAATCGATGTCCAGGCCACGTTGAAAAACAAGCTGGGTGTCGAGGGCCGTCCTTATACAATCCTTGGTGCCTGTAACCCGCCATTGGCGCACCAGGCGCTGGAGGCAGACCCGGATATCGGCCTGTTACTGCCTTGCAATGTTGTGGTGCGGCAGGAAGACGATGGCTCGGTGACAGTTGCTTTCATGGATCCTGCGGCAGTTCTGGGTTTGGTGGACAAGCCGGGGATCGAAAAACTGGCGACCGAAGTTCGATACAGGCTTGAGCATGTTCGCGATGCGTTGGCTGAAACTGTATAGCATTTGTCTTAGTAATTACTCACCCAGGAGATGAACGTCGTGCTGGATGAATTCATTCACGAACCGCGCATTGCCTATTTCTCGATGGAAATTGCCCTGCGCAACGAGATACATACCTATAGCGGTGGACTCGGCGTACTCGCCGGCGATACGTTGCGCTCGGCAGCAGACCTGGAGTTACCGATGGTCGCTGTGACGCTGGTGAGTCGGCAGGGGTACTTTCGCCAGTCAATCAGCGAAGCGGGCTGGCAAACAGAAAGTCCTGATACCTGGGATCCGGCGCAATGGGCGTTGCCCCTGTCAGCCAAGGTGGCACTGACGATCGAGAACCGCACCGTCTGGGTCGGTGGCTGGGTGTATGTTCTCGAAGGTCATATGAATGGCCGCCAGCCAGTTATTCTTCTCGATACGGATCTGGAAGAAAACCAGCCGGATGATCGTGCCATCACGAATCAACTGTACGGCGGCGATGAACGTTACCGGCTCAAACAGGAGATGATTCTTGGTATTGGCGGTATTCGTCTGTTGCAGGCCATCGGCTTTTCGGTTCGCCAGTATCATATGAATGA
>DTYI01000233.1 GCA_012961935.1 Thiotrichales bacterium
GTTGGCGCATCGTTCGCTTCCTAATTGAATGACTTCCGGCATTATCTCAGATTCGGGGAATTAATCAGAGTGTCCTTATTCATAATCAAATAGGCGACCATTTTCTCTGGTCTGGTTTGTGAACGAATGCTTCAAAGCTGGAAGCAACCATTCATTATGAACAAAACACTTGTAACTAAGTAATATAGACCATAATTTCTCCTATTGTATTGATATTCTGAATGTATCCACGCGAATACAAATCTTGCTGACTGTGCAAGATTATTTGTTGCCAGCGCTTCACAAGGAATTTTGCGCTGCTGAAGAAGAACAAAGGCATCTCAGGTACGTGTCTTTAATGAAAGGCGATATATTCAGAACCAGGCGTTGATAAAATAATTTCCAGAAATATTTAACAGCAGTTTTTTGCAAGCAAAACCAGCTCACTTTTAAGCAAAAAAATTTCAGGTTATTGCGAAAATTCGCAAAGCTTCCGCATCCTTGCTCACGCCCCTCACCTGCATCCATGCAGGTGAGGCCGAAGCTGGATATTCTGGGCACAAGATGCTCGTTCATAAATTGATCAGAGGTTTATTAAATGTTTTCAATCGCTTTTTTGATCCAGATCAATTCTGCTGCATATTCCATAACTTGTGCGCCTTGCAAACGACGGCTTTGCACATATATATGCTTTACGATTCATTTATATTATGGAGAAAGTACAAATGGCTAAATCAAAAAAGAAAGCAATCAGTAAGAAACAAAAGTCAAAAAAATCAGTTCCTGCACAGCAAACAGTATCGCCGCTCGAACTGATGGAACGTCGCTTTGACGACTTTTTCTCGCGTGGCTGGATGCGCCCTTCTCATTGGGATATACCTTCCTTTTCGGAATTAATGCCGCATTTTGAGACGAAACTGCCGAAAGTCGATGTCATTGATCGTGATAAGGAGGTTCTGGTGCGCGCCGAAGTTCCGGGGGTCGATAAAAAGGATCTGGAAGTCAGCGCCACGGAAAATAGTGTCACAATTAAAGGTTCAACCCGTCATGAGGAAAAGGAAGAAAAAGGCGATTACTATCGCAGTGAGATTTCACGGGGTTCTTTTTCAAGAACTGTGGGACTACCAGGCGAAGTCAACACCGATAAGGCCAAGGCAAAATTCAAAGATGGCGTACTTGAATTGACCATACCTAAAGTCGCGCACGCCAGGCGGCGTACTGTTACAGTTGAATAAGGCAATTGACACTGTCTTGATATTTACAGGTTTGCCTTTGCAATTAATTGCATGCTGGCAGGATTAAGTGATGCAAATTACAGGGACGTAGTTTGTGGCTGCATTCTGATGCACATTGTCAAGCAAACAACCCGGGCATTTTAAATGTATGAAAAAGTATCATTAAAAGGCCGCAGTAGTAACACCTGCTTTCTTGACAGTACGACCGTGAAAACTACACTCGTATCAGAAGGCGGTAATAATATTTTCCATGTGAAGGTGACTCATTATGAAACTCGATTATGTGACCGTAGAAGATTCTTATGATGACACGACCCAGATTCGCACCATGACAGAACAGGCCAAACTGGAAGCCGGAGGGCTGCTACTGCGGACTACGGTTTATACGCCACACCATATCAGCCTGAGTGTTTGTGTGGTGCCATTTGAGGAAATCCGCGGAACAAAATTTGATCCCGTAAAGGGGTGAAGCAACTCTTTCCTATCATGTCAATTCATAAAAAATATGGCCAGGAAAAATGGCTTATAATGATGCATGCGACATCGCTACGCTCTCGAGGATTAATTCTTCCAGGCTCAACGCAAACTCCGCAAGACCATGCACACATTGCTTAAATTTCGACTCTTGCCATTACTTGCCCTGCTATTGGTCTGCCAGTCCGCCTTCGCGAATAACAAGGCTTACCTGATTGAGGTCGACGGCGCGATTGGGCCAGTCAGTCAGGATTTGATTATTCGCACGCTGGAAAAAGCGAACGCGGAATCCGCGCATCTGGTTATCCTGGAGATGAATACGCCGGGTGGCCTGGATCATTCCATGCGCAAAATTATCAGCGCAATACTCGCATCCAATGTGCCGGTAGTCACCTACGTTTCGCCACCGGGATCACGCGCAGCCAGTGCCGGAACCTATATTTTATATGCCAGCCATATTGCAGCAATGTCGCCTGCGACGAATCTCGGGGCGGCTACGCCAGTGCAGATCGGCGGCCTGCCAGAAATGCCAACAACGCCTGCCAGCAAAGATGATGATCCCGACGCCAGGCCGGGAGAAAAAACCAAAACAAGCATGAACAAAAAAATCATCAATGACGCCACCGCCTACATCAAAGGTCTGGCGAAACTACGCGGGCGAAATGAGGAGTGGGCCGAACAGGCAGTGCGTGAAGCTGTCAGCCTGACCTCAGAAGAAGCGCTGGAAATGAATGTGATCGACATCCTTGCCATTGACATCGCCGATCTATTTACCCAACTTCAAGGTCGGGAAGTTAGAACCAGCAGCGGTGTACAGACGCTTGTCACTGAGGCGCTCACAGTAGAACGCGTCATGCCTGACTGGCGTTCGCGGCTGCTTTCGATTATTACCGACCCCAATGTCGCCTATATCCTGATGCTGATTGGCATCTACGGACTGATCATCGAATTTTCCAACCCAGGTGCTATTTTACCCGGCACGGTGGGCGCTATTTCACTGCTGCTGGCTTTATATGCCTTTCAGATTTTGCCGATTAATTATGCCGGGCTCGCGCTGGTCGCGGTCGGGCTGGGCTTCATCATTGCCGAAGTATTTTTCAGCAGTGGCGGCATCCTGGGTATTGGCGGTGTGATCGCTTTTGTCATTGGCTCAATCATTTTGTTTGACGATGAAAACCTGGCGGTTTCGCTACCACTGATTGGCGGTACAGCTGCGGTGGCCGCAGGCTTCATGTTCTGGGTGCTCAACCACCTGGCGAAAATGCGGCATAAAAAAGTGGTCAGTGGCATGGAGTATATGGTCGGCCTGGTTGGCGAAGCAATGCAGGATTTCACCGGTGAAGGACGCGTCCATATTGAAGGTGAATCCTGGCTGGCGCAAAGTAGCAAACCACTGAAAGCCGGTCAGAAAGTACGCGTCAATGCGATAGATCATCTGGTTTTACAGGTCAGCCCTGTGGAGGAATCATAATGTTAATTCAATACCTGACACCGCTCATCATTCTCGCTGCAATCATTTTTTCTGCGTTCCGCATTCTGCGCGAATATGAACGCGGCGTGATTTTTTTCCTCGGCCGGTTTCAAAAAGTCAAAGGACCGGGGCTGATTATCGTCATCCCGCTTGTTCAGAAAATGGTGCGCGTGGATCTGCGCGTTGTGACAATGGACATTCCCACACAGGATGTCATTTCCAAAGACAATGTTACCGTGCATGTGAGTGCGGTTTTATATTTCCGGGTAGTCGATCCCGAGCGCGCCATTATCCAGGTCGAGGATTTTTATACCGCCACAGGTCAGTTCGCCCAAACCACACTTCGGTCTGTACTCGGTCAGCATGATCTGGACGAAATGCTCTCGGAGCGAGACAAGCTGAATGTAGATATCCAGAACATTCTAGATGAGCGGACTTCAGCCTGGGGCATTAAAGTGACCAATGTAGAAATCAAGCATATTGACCTGGATGAGAGCATGGTGCGCGCGATCGCCAAGCAGGCAGAAGCCGAACGTGAGCGACGCGCAAAAGTCATCCATGCGGAAGGCGAACTGCAGGCATCCAAAAAACTACTGGAGGCTGCCAATGTGCTGTCCACAAATCCACAGGCGTTACAGTTGCGTTATCTGCAAACCCTGAGCGACATTTCGACCGAGAATGCCTCCACGATCGTTTTCCCAATCCCGCTCGACCTGGTTTCAGCCTTGCAAAAAAGCCTGACGACAACTAAAGCGGATTGAGGAAGGTCTGACCTTTCAGACCTTCCTGTAGTTTGTCGTTTAAAATAGCGTGTAGATAAAGGGCGCTACAGCTGAACCTTGTGCGAGAACCAGTAGTCCGCCTAGTAACAGCAAAACAAGAATAATGGGCAGCAACCAGAATTTTTTCCGCGCCCCCATAAAGCCCCATAAATCTTTTATTAAGTCCAACATCAGTACGGTCTCCGTAAATGATCAACGTCAGGCAATTTACTTTTGACGCGATATGATTTTATTTTTGCATCCAGCTTTCTGGCCATCGGATCCTTGCCCAGGAGCTTCAGAGCCAACGCAAACGGGAAGAAGATTGTAAAAAACACCAGCCCAAGAATTATGCGCGTATTAATAAACCCGAGTACCTGCCCGATCTTCATCCAGACATGGTAGATCGGGGTCAAGGTTTTGGGTGCAGCTAATGCGACTAAAACAAATGCCGCACCGACAATGAACGGCCATAGCGGCCATTGAAAATCCCATATCCAGGGAATCAGCAACCCGAAGAAGACGGAGATCATCCCGCCCATGATGAGACCGAAGCTACGTAAATCCTTCGACGTTGGGTTTTTGTTTATACCATGTTCCAAAATGACTTACCTCAAGTGTAGTGTCTCAAGTGTAGTGTTTCTTAATTGCCAAACAATATGAGACACTACACTAGTCCAGTTCAAATTCATTCATCCATGAATCATCTTTTTTCCATTCAGGCTGTTCGCGTTTATCCAGCAGGAAATTCTCGACAACCAGATAGTCCATTTCTGTCCGCATAAAACAGCGATAAGCATCGCTTGGCGTACAGACGATAGGCTCACCACGTACATTAAACGAGGTATTAACCAGCACCGCGCAGCCGGTTTTCTCATCGAAAGCCTTGAGCAGATTATAGTAGCGCGGATTGGTTTCATGATGAACAGTTTGGACCCGGGCCGAATAATCAACATGGGTGATCGCAGGCAGTTGCGAGCGCTTGACCTTCAGTTTTTCGACGCCAAAGAGCTGCTTTTGTTCGTCAGTCATCTCCAGTCGTTGGTCTTCAACGATAGGCGCGACAATCAGCATGTATGGGCTGGGGCTGTTCTGCACGAAATAATCAGAAACACGCTCAGCGCGCACAGAAGGTGCGAAGGGTCTAAACGATTCCCGATATTTAATCTTGAGGTTCATGACAGATTGCATCTTCTCGCTACGGGGGTCACCAATAATTGAGCGGCCACCCAATGCACGCGGACCAAACTCCATCCGGCCCTGAAACCAACCGACAACATTTTCATCAGCAAGCACCGGCACAAGCTTTTCAAGTAGCGCAGGTTCGTCAAGCTCGACATATTTTGCACCCATCTCATCAAGCTGGCTTTTGATGTCTTTCGCTTCATAGCGAGGCCCAAGATAGGAACCATGCATAAAGTCATGACCATTGACTTTTCGCTCATTGGACTCATCCGCAAACCAGGCGACCTGGGCTGCACCCAGCGCACCACCCGCATCACCTGCGGCAGGCTGAATCCAGATATCTTTGAATGGACCTTCGCGCAGCAGCTTGCCATTTGAGACACAGTTGAGCGCCACACCACCCGCCAGGCAGAGATAATCCGCACCCGTTTCTTTTTGCACTGTTCTTGCCAGACGCATCACCACTTCTTCGGTAACAACCTGGATCGACGCGGCAATATCCATTTCACGCTGCGAAATTTCTGTTTCAGCCTTGCGGGGCGGCCCACCAAAGAGCTTGTCGAACTTGGCGCTGGTCATGGTCAGGCCGGTGCAGTAGTTGAAGTACGACATATCCAGACGGAAAGTGCCGTCTTCCTTGAGATCCATCAGGTTATCCTTGATGAGATCAACGTATTTGGGTTCACCATATGGCGCAAGGCCCATCAGCTTGTATTCGCCAGAATTAACTCTAAATCCGGTGTAATAAGTAAAGGCAGAATAGAGCAAACCCAGAGAATGTGGAAAATCCATTTCCCAAAGTGGGGTTAGCTTGTTGCCCTCGCCCAGCCAGACGGTCGTAGTCGCCCACTCACCGACGCCGTCAAGACACATGACAGCAGCTCTTTCATAAGGACTGGCATAAAATGCCGAGGCCGCGTGAGACTGGTGGTGCTCGGCAAACATCAGGTCAGGCAGGTCTTTTTCCTTGCAACCAGCGACCTCGGCCAGTTCTTTTTTCAGAGTGCTTTTCAGGAACAGTTTTTCCTTTAACCAGATCGGCATGGCGGCAATAAAGGAACGAATACCTTTCGGCGCATAGCTTAAGTAGGT
This sequence comes from Thiotrichales bacterium, assembly GCA_012961935.1. Taxonomy (GTDB): domain Bacteria; phylum Pseudomonadota; class Gammaproteobacteria; order CAZUMV01; family CAZUMV01; genus UWMA-0217. Next base: position 6,198 of record DTYI01000233.1, read on the forward strand.
TTCCAGCAAGCGCTCAAACTTAACCAGTGGCTTGTCATAAAAGACAACATGTGAAACATCTTCGAGTTTGATGCCTGCTTCTTCAAGGCAATATTTGACAGCATGTTTCGGGAAACGCGCATCATGCTTCTTACGTGAAAAACGTTCTTCCTGTGCGGCCGCGATGATTTCACCATCTTTTAACAGGGCGGCAGCACTATCATGGTAGTACCCTGAAATACCAAGTATATACATTCATTTCTCCAACAAACGGGGGGATTTAGTCCCTTCCTGTGACAATATTGCGTATAAAAACAGTACGCAAGTCTTTCCAGCTAGCGGATCTTATCCGTACTTCATGGGACAGGATTTTAGACGGATAACAGAATTTCAGCAGTGAACCTTCTCACAAAACCAGAGATCAGGAACTTCTTACTCTTCAAGTGTTTATTCTACCTGACGACAATTATTTAGCGTACCCCTTCATCAGAAGGTGATTATAGAGATATTCTGCAAAAAGAGTCTCGCTCGCTGCAGTAAAATGATAGTTTCTATAATAATCATCGGGGTTATTTCCGTCGATAATTTTAGCGAAATATGGGGCAAAATCAACGTACGGAACATTCTTCCTATCCAGTGCCTTTCTCAATGGCGCATGCACCCATTGCCCGGTTTTCTGGAAACTCTTGATATCCTCCTGAGAGGGAAACAGGACAATCAGACCGTGTTTTCCACGCTTATTTGCCTCACTTACAAAATGATCCATGATGCCACTAACGATCTCGATCCCTCTAAAAGGATGATTGGGCTCATAGAACTCCGATGTTTGCTGAAACATAGCCCGAAACTTGTAATACCCAATATTGCGCAGGAGGGCAAAAGAAAAAGGGAATTTGAGCATTACAGCACCAGCATCGCCACCCGGATTAAAATATTCGTGTTCTAGCCTGAATGGTGGGTCTTCAAAACCAACCAGGCGACGATATTCTGATTCGGTCAGGCTGGGGATGGGGAGATGCTCTAGCATGCCTTTTTCATTAATTATGAACCGGGGCTTGAACGAATACCAGGACGTATACGTTAGCAAGTCTCTTAACCGTGTCAGACTCCTTTCCATATCCTCAGAAAAATATGCAAGAATAACGAGCTTTGAGTGAGGGTCTTCGTTACCTTTAAACCGCAAATAAGCCTGATCAGTGCCATAGCCGCCCACTCCGAAGTTGGCTACACGGCAACCGAGCAGACGAGCCAGGGATTCCGCCCATGTTTTGCTGTCATCTTCCAGGTCTGACTGTGTGTAGGAATCCCCGTACACAGATATGCAGCTTTTATGTTGAGCGGCAGGAAAATCAGGACTGGGGCGAGCCCCCACCTCATCGTAGACCCCATTTCCTATTTCTCTGGGATAGGGCCATCCGAGAACAGGATCCCGGTTAGACAAGTATTCAGTATAATTCCAGGTGCGTTCCTCAGGTGAGGACGGTGGTGCGTACATAGACCACTTTTTTATGAGTATTTGACCAGTCGCCCAGGAAAATACCTCAATGATCAAGATGGTAAACGCAACCATAATTATAACGAAAACCAGGTACTTTGAGCGACTTTTGTAAGGGGGTGTTTTTTCTCTTTCCATAGATATATCTTGAGAGCTTCGCACGGAGAGCATTGTAATTTTCAGGTTAACAAAAAAGCAAACTATTTTTGTTAACCTGAACCTGAATCCGTCATGGAGTTACGGATTCATGTTTAGGTTAAATTCTCTTTCAGCTACCCACTTGTTTGCGTGGCATACCATTAGCGCATGCTGTATTTCTCACCCCGGCTGACAGTTGCATCCATCCCCAATAAACTTGCCACCGATGCGGCTGCTTTTTTACTGGCTTTGGTCAGACCCTGGCGGATGACAACCGCATCTGAAGCAATGATGGCGTTGGCCAATTGCTCTGGAGTCTCCCCTTCCAACTTGTCTGTTTCCAGTAGTTCAACATGATCCAGCCAGCGGTTTACAATCACGTTTCTTTCGTCAGCAAAGCGTTGTGCATTTTCTGAAACGGCATAGACTTCAGATACGCCTGACAGGTGAACATCAAATCCCTGTTGAAGCTGGTAATCATAAGAAAGCACCACAATGGCATCGGCCGTTGAGTTTTCAATAATATCTTCAATTTTTTCATGACGCGTGAATATGTCACTGAGCGCTTCACTACGATGAATGGTGTAACTCACACCGGCTTTATCAAAATGGGTTTTGATTTCATTTTCGAGCGCTGCCATGTGATCATAATCGCTGAGCTTCTGCACCACTTTCCTGCCCGGTTCTTCCCATCGAGTATTCACACCCACGCTGACCACCTCGGCAACCAGAATGCCCACCATGCCAGCAATTACAGCTCCAGTTTTCGCACCTTTTACCGCCCGCTGATACACCAGCGGTTGCTGTGGGTGTCCGATATAAATTTCCACAGATTTAATCGCCTGCAATGCATCATCTGAAACTCGAGTTGTGGTTGTCGCACAACTAATGAAGATGACTGTAATAAAAAATACGATGAACAGTCGATACCCTTTTACCCAAAACTCGTGCATCAGTTTTACTCCCATGAGACCATGCGATAACAAATAAATGGAGATGAATGCGGGTAGTCATTCGCTGTTCATTTCCAGGAACCCAATCAGTTCCTCCAGTTATCGGCAGCCCAGGAAATATCTAGAGGGCTGGAAACAAGTTCGACTTCACATTTTTGGTGAGCGTATTCACAGAGAAGTTTGTGCGGGGAATAATTTGAAACGGGTAGAAGTTGTCTACGCCAGCAACCATCTTCAAGACAGGGTTGCTGTTAGCCACGGATAAAGGCCGACAAGAGAAGTAGATTTATTGTTTTGTCTAAAGATTATAAATAACAGATGATGTCAGCATCCCAGCGCCTGTTTTACTGACTGCACCTCTTCCATGGATTCATCCAGGACTTTTTTTGCCGTTTCTGGTGTCAGGTTAAGTCTTTCGATCGCAGTTATTGTTGTCCAGTCCTGGCCGGGCTTGTCCAGATTTGAGTAGAGGTTGGCAACCAGCACAATATCCGCAAGATCTGGCGGCCCAAAATGCGTTCGATCAACATCGTTGTGTTCGTCAACTGCCGTTGTCAGCGCTTCACTAAAATTCCAGGCGCCCAGAATCGTGCTGCCAACACCTGAATGCCATTGCTGCATGATCTCTTCTAGCGCATCCGCATCGTTGAAGAGCTCGGGAAATTTTTCTTCTATCCGAGTCACTATGTAAATTTTACCAATGCTATGTAGCAAACCAACAAGCATCGCTTCATCCGGATTGATACTGGTTTGTTTTTTTGCAATCACATAGGAAAGTGCAGCGACATGTACACTGTTGCGCCAGACTTCTTCAAGATAGTGGCGCAGGCTGCCGACAGCATTTGAGAGCACCATCTGCTCCATGGCAATCGACACGGCAGTGTTATGCACCATATCAAAACCTAAGCGAGTAATCGCCGTGTGAATATCATTAATCTGCACGCCTGCGCGATTCAACGCGGCAGAATTCGCCACTTTTAACAAACGAGCTGATAATACAGGCTCTGCGCTGACAACACGCGCAACCTGCTCTGCTGATACATCAGGATCTTCCAGCGCTTTCTTGATCTTCATGGCGACATCAGGAAAGGTCGGTAAATCAAGCTTGCCGCTATTCAACTCATAGCTCAGAGTTTGTATAAACTTAAGACCAATTTCTGAAATGTTTTCCATTTTTCTGTCATCTGCTCGGTAGATTTATCAAAATTTAACATACAAAAAGAAATAATGCTGAGCTTACTCCACAAAAAAACATCCTGTTCCTGCCAGGTTAAAGACCTAGGGATGGTCTGAACAAGTCCCAATTGTTTGCTGCGGGTTAAAATGCCCCGCAAGCTTCACGAAGCTCGCCGCAATAGTCTAACTATTACGACTCACTTCGTGAA
>DTYI01000234.1 GCA_012961935.1 Thiotrichales bacterium
ATGCTTTCGTATATTTCTTTCGTATCGTCATTTTTACTTTCCTCAGTCAAGATAATTATCCTTAACTGGGTTGTACAAATCCATTAGACCACGTCAACAGAGTGTTAAAAACTCAAAGTGGCATTAGCCCAGAAATGGCGCTTCGTCTTTCTAAAGCTTTAGGCTGTAGTCCAGAAAGCTGGCTTTCTATGCAAGATGCATATGATTTATGGAAGGCCAAAAAACGCATTAAGCTTGGCAGCGTACAAAAAATACAAATTAACGCTGTATAACAAGTCAATTAACGGCGACGCGCAAAAAGCGTCGCGTTATTTCAAACATTGCGATGAACGCATTTAGTAAATTATTAGTGTTGCATGCTTTTCCAGCGCGCAAAAAACATAGCTCCCAGAAAAAACATCAGGCTGAAAATAATTTCGAACAGGCCGATCAGTCTTGTGTTGGTTGCGGCAACATTCACTACGCCCAGTGTGAAATAAAATAAGGCCAGGAAGGTTGACCAGCCAAAGGTGAATGCTCTGGCGTGGAGTAAGCTGCGCAGGGGAAACATGAGTGGGCCGTGCTGCCAGGTCATTTATTAATACCTACTTGACATAGTAACCAGTAAGGTCACAATTAGTTTTGTGATAACCAGTTTTATACATAAGGGATTAGAGCGTTTTTACAAAACTGGTAAATCGTCTGGTATTCAAACAAAACATTCCAAACGGTTAAGGTTAATTCTCACCAACCTGGATCAAGCTGAAAGCCCACAGGATATGGATTTACCCGGCTTGCGACTACATAGGTTAAAAGGTAGCCGTAACAATATTTGGTCTGTTTCTGTCAGCGGTAATTGGAGGGTAACATTTCGATTTGTCGGTCGAGATGCGGAAATAGTTAATTATGAGGATTATCACTAATGAGTATGCACAGCCCCGCGCACCCTGGTGAAATTCTAAAAGAGCTGGTAATTGCCCCTTTAGAACTCACCATTACAGATGCATCTGAGCATTTAAATGTTAGTCGGAAAACACTATCAAAAGTTTTAAATGGTCGAGGTTCAATAACGCCGGAGATGGCATTACGTTTGGAGTTGGTATTTAAAAAACCATCTGCAGAACACTGGCTTCGCCTGCAAAATGCATATGACCTTTGGCAGTCTCGCCAAAATAAATCTGATTTGCATGTTCTGCCTTATCATTCTAATTGTGCGTAAAAGTATAATCAGCGACTATGCACCAAAGGGTGAATTCAGCGGTGTAGTGAATCTGTCCTTGACTTGATCTATTCTTGAAGCAGGGTTACTGGGGATGATTTATTTGCATGCCTTTCCAGCGTGCAAATAACATGGCGCCGATAAAAAATAACAGGCTGAAAATAATTTCGAACAGGCCGATTAGTCTGGTGTTGGTTGCAGCAACATTCACTACGCCCAGTGTGAAATAAAATAACGCCAGGAAGGTTGACCAGCCAAAGGTGAAAGCTTTGGCGTGGAGTAAGCCGCGCAGGGGAAACATGAGTGGGCCGACTGTGAGAAGTAATACGAGTGAGCGTGGTAGTTTTGGTTCGGCATTTAACCAGCCGACCCAGAGCAATAAGCTGAAGAACAAGCCAAAAAATCCGGTTAGCGTAGTCCAGTAAGCCAGTTTTATTTTGTCCATTTATTTGCTTAATTTTGTCGCAATTGTTGCGATGCGTTTTCCCAGTGCGCGGCAGAGATTTTTCTCATCTTCACTGATGGGTTGATTGCTGTCGGTGCCGGCGACATGAGATGGGCCGTAAGGTGTGCCGCCGGTTTTTGTTTTCAGTAATTCCGGTTCTGAATAGGGCAGGCCGCTGATGATCATGCCGTGGTGGAGCAATGGCAGCATCATGGAAATGAGCGTGGTTTCCTGGCCGCCATGCAGGCTACTGGTGGAGGTAAATACGCCTGCAGGTTTGCCAGCCAGTGCGCCTGAAAACCAGAGTGGCGTGGTCTGGTCGAGAAAATATTTTAACGATGAGGCCATGTTGCCGTAATGGGTTGGGCTGCCGAGAATCAGGCCGTCGCTGTGCGCGAGGTCGTCCAGTTCAGCATAGGGCGGGCCGGATGCGGGGATGTCATCTTCGACTGCTTCGCAGGTTGCAGACACGGGTGGTACGGTGCGCAGGTTTGCCGTTACGCCGGCGATTTCTTCTACACCATGTGAGATGAGTCGCGCCATCTCTGCGGTGTTGCCATGACGGCTGTAATACAGAACAAGAATTTCAGTCATTTAACCTGGAATCCTCAGTTGACCGCTTCATATAATCTGAACTAGTTGAAATAATGACCATTATAGATGAACCGGATATTTATCCAATAAGTGAACTGAGCTACACCGCGAATAGCACGCTTGTGGCGGCGCAGGGCATCGTTATAACTCATAACTATTCTGCGTCGTTATGCCTTGCTCTGCACCACCACAAACGCACTTTTCACGGTGTCCAACTGAGGATTCCAGGTTCAAAGAATTTTCAACACGTCTTCGGGTGGGCGACCCAGCGCGGCTTTGTTATTGGCCAGCACAATCGGACGTTCAATTAATTTCGGAAATTTCAGCATGGCGTCAATGAGTTCATCGTCGCTGAGGTCTGGATCATCCAGATTATTTCCCTTGTATTCAGCTTCGTGTTTGCGCATCAGGTCGCGCGGTTTCAGGCCAAGTTGCTTGAGTATCTTTTTTAAAGTTGCCTTGTCTGGTGTGTCGTCCAGATATTTGATGATCTGTGGTTTGATGCCGCGGTCTTCCAGTAACCCCAATGTTTGCCGCGACTTTGAACAACGCGGGTTATGGTAAATGGTGACTGCTTTTTTATTGCTCATTCTGGTTGCTCCTGGAGGTTGACCCTTGTTCGTAAGAGGTGCAAGCTAAGCACGTATTTTATCAGTTCTAGTTATGCGAAAACTATTTTCTTTACAGGGATGGCTGAAAAAGATCTTAATGATCGTTTTACTATTCAGTCTGGTGGCCTGCGTTTCTATTCCCGCGCAGCAGATGAGCGATGCACGTCAGGCAATGCAGGCGGCAGACGAAGTGGGCGCTGAGGAAAAAGCACCTGATGAATACCGTAAGGCGCAGCAGTTGCTTGAACAGGCAGACCAGCAGTTAAGCCAGGGCAATTATGGCAAGGCAAAAGCGTTAGCCGTCGAGGCGAAACAAGCCGCGTTGAATGCGCGGCAGAAAGCGATGCAAGGTTCATTTGGCAGGTGAGACATGGCTTGTACGCGGTTTCTTATTTCGGGACGTGTACAGGGTGTTTTCTTCCGCCAGTCTGTAGTGGATGAAGCGACCCGCCTGGGCCTGCGCGGCTACGCTAAAAATCTTTCCGATGGCCGGGTCGAAGTGTTGGCTTGTGGTGAAGTGGGTTTGCTCGCGCAACTCGAAGCATGGTTGCATCAAGGCCCACCTATGGCGAGCGTGTCAGGCATTGAAAAAATGCAGGTGAATGAAGAATCAATAAAAGGATTTACTGTCAGGTATTGAATTTGATGCCGTAAATTAATCCAGGCTCTGGCTCAACTGTGCTTAACCAGATCATTGAGGCCGTCCCAGTTGTATCGCATACGGTTTGGCCCGCTTTTCTCCAGCAAGCCATCCCTTTTGAAATTTGCCATTACCCGGCTGATTGACTCACGCGCAATGCTTGTCAGTGCCGCGATATCCTCGACGCCTAGCATTTCAATTTCTATCAGGTTTCGTTTCTTTGAATTTTCTGCAAGATTAATCAGCACTCTTGCAACGCGGTCATGCACGGTTCCTGTTGAGAAATCAACAATCACCTTGTCTGCTGCATTAAGCTGTCTATGCCATTCTTCCATAATGACTCTGTGAAATTCAGGATTTTCCTTTTCGAGTTTGACAAATACAGATGAGGGTATTTTACAAACTGCCGCACCCCGCAAGATAACTGCGGTCTGGTCATATGATTGATGAGCATCCAGGACTGTTTCAATCCCCACGGCATCGCCTGACTGTAGCAAGCGAACAATGCGTACGCTTCCATCACTTAGGGTTTCTTCAAGTTTTACGATGCCATTTCGAATGACGTAGACATCTGTCGCGGGTGTACCCTGAGCGTATAACAGAGCCTTTGCGGGGAAATTATATTGTAAGATCGGTCTTAAAAGGGCTGCATACTTGGCGACATCAAGATTTGCAAAAATATCATTCTTCCGAATTGCACAATGCTGACAGTCTGCGTGGCCTTCCCATTTAACATTCAAACATTTTGTTAGTGTTAATTGCCTATTCATTGGTCAGTAGCTCTTTTTTCTGGTTTTAGTCCTTGCAACTGGCTATTTCAACAACCTATGTTTATAAGCAGGTCATTATTTTTTTTACATTATGTAAATTGATATGAATACTGCATCACTGTCAATTTCATATCAAGGAGGATAGCATCGCCTGCCTTCTTTTCCAGCAGAAATTTAAATGCAATTACATCCTGTTGTTATGGTGACTTGTTTAACTACGGTAATAAGTACAATTGTCACATAAAAAGTTCAACAAAGAAGTTGTGGATTCACAGGGTGCGAAAAAATATTGCGACCAACCAAAGTTGGGGAAGGTCAGGAAATGTCCCTAGTTTCTGGAGTGAAAATCCTGTGCTTTCTTTCTCGTTTTATTTCGATTCAGTGATCATGAATCGTGATGTTGATTTGATATTGCCTTAAGGGCGCCTTATCTAATTCCCATGATCGTTTCTGGCTGAGGTGCAGAGTAATTGCTCCAGGACGAAGTGGAAGAATATCCAGGCATTCATCGAAACTGCCTGCATCGGGTGGTTCTCCACCACTTGCCGGTTGCATCGGTGGTGTTATGGGCGTGATTGAAATTTCAACCAAATTATTTGGTCCTTCAATCTCATGGAACCATTGATAACCTGCGGCACCCTGTCCGGGTAAGCGTTGTTGCCAGTGCTTACCAACAGTCAGCTTGACTGCCGCGGGTACTTCTATTTCATTTTTTTGCATCGATTACGCTGAACCAATAATAGCTCCTTCATGCCAACCAGCTCCATCGCGCCAGTAGTGTTGCAATTTTTGATCCCAGCGTAACACCACGACTTCAAGGTTGAAACCAAAGCTGCCCTGTACAAGGCCAACAACTTGTTTCACATTTCTACCGAAGGTTGTACTGTTACGCCACCTGCGGTCTCCACTATTGAAGCGCCACCAATGCTGCACTTTGCCGCCGACAGCAACGCACAATTCGTAATTTCCCATGCTGGTTTCATCTTCGGCACCATACTGACCTTCAATCATTACTAGCGGGGTGGTGATGCAACTGCCGAATGTATCGCGGACCTTCCAGATAAAACCGTGTGCATCATCCCGCCACCAATGTTGCATCTGGCCATCGGCAAGCACACAGACAACCTCAAGATTTCCGTTCGGGCCTTCCCGACCCTGAACCAGGGTAGCACCGCTCAAAGCGATATTGGTACCAAAACGCCCGCCATCGTGCCAGCGCCAGGGTGGACCATTCTGCCGCCACCAATGATTCAGGCGACCGTCACAGGTTCGAACCACTACTTCAAAATTGGCCGGTGAACCGTAATTTCCCTGGATAAATCCAGGAATACCGGCGACATCTCCAGGGCCAAATTTTCCGCCATTATGCCATTTGTGATCGTGCTGCCCATACCACCAGTGACGCAAGCGGTTGGAAGTGGTCATGTAGACTGCCTCAAAGTTACGATTATAAGTTGTAGCCGTCAGAGTCGGGCAGTGTGCCGCATCTTTTCCAAATTTTTTGGCTTTGGACCAGGGGAATGGCGGTGTCCCTTCACGCCACCAGTGACGAACCTTTGTGTTCGAGGTGGTTGCCAGCATCTCAAAATTACGGTGCAGTGCGCCATTACCGCTTTCGATCAGATTACCATTATGCAGACGGCGTTTCGTGAGAGGATCAGGATTAGTGCCGCGCAACCCCAGTTTGCTGTAGAGGTCAATGTCACTTTCTCCATAGGCGATCCGGCAATAGCCGTTTTCACCCCAACCGTCTCCCCATGAATTCTTAACGATCCAGCAACCCTGGTTGTCATCGTAGCCTACCACCAGCATGAAGTGGCCACCGGCATCAGTGGCTGACGCCGTGCGCCGATAGATCCCTCCACCATAACCCCCGAAGTCCGAGGCTACCATGAACCATGTTGCGATAGGTCCCACGGTATCGATCCAGGTTTTCTGATCGTTGATGGAGCCTATCCATGTTGTTGTCCCGATTTTCACGGTTCGTCCATTTCGATCGGCACAAGGAGTGTAGGTTATGTCTGCCGCTGTCCATGGAAAACAATCCGGATCACACTGACCGTTGCTGGAGATGAAGCTAAAAACCTCATCCAGATTACCCAGGTCGGCACAGACCTTACCCACGCCTTTGTGCACATCACCTTCCGATCGGGTTGTCCACACTGAGTGCTCGATGCGCGTCATCGCCTCCATCAAGGCGGTGCTCGCGAAAGCCCAACAGGAATTACAACCCTGCTGATCACGGATAGTGGTAATCCAGGCCCAGCCCCAACGCAGGCGCCAGTCTACACGAGTGGCCGCGCCGCCTGGAGGTGGTTCAGGTGCCTCTTTAGGTTTAGTAAAATCTGCTGGAGCTTCCGAAGGGTGTTTAAGGAGTTTTTTAAGTTTTTTCGTTGGCTTTGTTAGCTCGAGATCAAGCCAGCGTTTCATTAAAAAAGGGTTATTAATTGGTTTTTTAAATAGTTTTTTAAAGTCAACGCGTGGGGCCTTCTTTGCAAGGACTAAGCCTTCTGTAGAACCACCAAGACCATATTCAGGTAAAACATCATCATCATTAAAATGTGATGACACCTGCCATGATCCGCGTGTTTCACGTAATTCCTTTCTTAATTCGCCGATATTCTTAAACGCGTTCATACGTACCTCCTCCATTAAATATCATTTAATTAATTAACTTTACCAATTAATTTTATCGCTGAAATAATTTTATGGAGTGATAATTGTCAATACAAAAGCGCCTGGAAAAATAATTATTTTGATGAAAGATATCGAAAAAGTGATAATTATCAAAACAAAGTAAAACTGGTTCAGTTATCCTTCTGGGGAGGTTTTTTTACGTTAAATTTTAGCTAATTTCCGAGTTGTTCCAGTATTTCAAACACGCATTAAAATTAGTGTATATCCCTTGATGCAAATATTTCATTTTGTGACACGCCGCCCGGCGAAGGCAGGCATAGCTCAAAAAATATTAGTGAGTTTTATTCTATTCAAACCAGGGCCAGGTTCCCTGGGCGTCTAATTATCATTATGGGTCAGTATGGCTATTAAATTCATTGCAACCTCAATCACATTTACTACACTACTGGGCCTTGCAGGCTGCGGTGGTGGCGGCAGTGCACCGGTAGAACAGGAGCCGGACACTGATCCACTCGTACTCAAGCAAGATCTCGGCAAGCGCCTTTTTTCTGATACGAATTTATCAACTCCCCCCGGGCAGTCATGTGCCAGTTGTCACGAGGCGGTGACAGGTTTTGCGGATCCGGATTCCAATTTACCGGTTTCGCAGGGTGTTCACCTGGATCGCTTTGGTAACCGAAATGCACCTACGGTAGCGTATGCGGTTCAGGCACCCGAATTCCATTTTGACCAGAACAGGCAAAAATATATTGGTGGCCAGTTTGTAGACGGTCGTGCGGCAAATCTTGCTGAACAGGCAAAGCAACCTTTCCTGAATCCGCTGGAGATGGCCAATCCGGACAAGTTTACAGTCGTCCAGAAAATTCGCGATTCAGATTACGCTGATCTGTTTGAACAAGTCTATGGCGTGGACAGCCTGAATGACACGGAAACTGCATTCGACCAGGTGGCGGATGCCATTGCCACCTTCGAGAAGATGGAGCAGTTCAGCCCGTTTACTTCAAAGTTTGATTTCGTTATGAAAGGGGAGGAACAATTCACCGAGCAGGAACGCAGAGGCTTCCAGCTATTTGATGGCAAAGGCCAGTGCTTCGTTTGCCACCAGTTTCCTCTATCCACGGATCATTCCTACAGCAACCTGGGGGTTCCAAAAAATCCCGACAACCCTTTTTATACAGTCGCAGCGGAATTCAATCCTGATGGCAGTGACTTTGTGGACTGGGGACTTGGTGCAAATCCTAACCTGGTAACAGCAGCTTCGCTGGAGAATGGCAAATTCAAGGTGCCAACTTTACGCAACGTTGCAATCACGGCACCCTATATGCATAACGGTGTTTTTAAAACTCTGGAGGAAGTCGTGAACTTCTACAACACTCGCGATGTTCTGCCACGGTGTGGTGCTACTGGCACATCAGGAGTGGATTGTTGGCCAGCGCCCGAGGTTGCCGAGAATGTCGACACAGAGTTGCTGGGTAACCTGGGTCTGACTAATGAGGAAGTAGCTGACCTTGTTGCTTTCCTTAAAACCTTAACCGATGGGTATGTCCCGCCCCAGTGAGCTAGCAATTATCATCCATTGCCTGATATTAAAAAGGCAACGCCACATAAAAAAGCTGGGCATGTGCCGGCTTTTTGTTTCCATCCAGTTACATATAAAAACTTCAGAAGTGATATTCAACGCCAAGCGAGAAGAAGTCTGCCCAGTCACCGTCGATATCATAACGCTCCCACTCAGCTCGGCCACCCCAGTGAGGATGAGGTTTGAAGCGGGCGCCCACGCCGTACATCAGGTCTGTGCCGTCATCCGAGAGGGTAACTTTCTGGCCACTGGCGACCTCCCAGACATCAACGTCGGCTTCCCATATGAACGCGCCGATCTTGGCCATTAAATCCCAGTTGGGGTTAGGTTGAACCATGCCGACAATCGAGAGCACCCATCCCTCTGCTAAAAATGGGTGAACCTCTGCAGTGTCATTTAACAGCTGAGTAAGGTCGCTGGTTGAGCTCTGAAACTCTGTTTCGATTTCACCAAGATCAACATAAGCACCTTCAAGGGCAAAGAAGTTGTTGAACTGGTAGCCACCGAAGATTTTCCAGCCAACATCTTCGTCATCGACGCTCACGTTGGTAATCGTGTGTCCTTTGGCGCTCAGATCATTTGTGAGGTCGCTGGCGCTGTAATTTCCCTGGGCCAGACCTCCGGATACGCCAGCATACCAGTCTGCTGAGGCATTTTTTGCGGTGCCCATCAGTATCATGCCGCTAACCAGTGCACCCAGTATGAGAGAATGCACACTCTGTACTTTTCGACGTCGGGTCACCCACGCAAGGACTGTGGCAAATGAAAGAAACAGGATGCCATAAAGTCCAAAACTACCACTACCGCCTGTACCCTTTATAACTACCGGGATTTGCACAGGGCCGCTATCATCGACGTTGGTGTCAACTTTGACAGTTGTGGACGGCGTCTCCTCACTGTCGATGGTGACACTATTGGTTATCACGCTGTCGCCTGCCGCGGTCACGTTGACGACCATGTTTTCACAAGTCTGTGCTGCGCCTGCCGGTAGACTGGCAATATTCCAGATGACCTGGGTTGCTGTGGTTGAAAAAGCCCCAGTTGCCGATACGAAGGTTGTACCTGCCGGAATATCATCCGTAATTGTTACGTTACTGACTGCAAAGGCATTTAGTATATTGTCATAGCAGATTGTGTAGGTAAGGTTGCTGCCGCTGTTGACAGGCTCAAGGTCAGCGGTTTTTTCCAGGTTCAGCGGATTAATGGTGACTTCTGTTCTGGGAATTACGAGACCTGTTGGATTACCAAGATCATCGAGGTCATTTTTGAGGACATTCAGATTCGAATCGAATACGATTAAGGTATCGGTACCTCCCGACGCCTGGTTGCCAGTCGTGGCGTATACATTGCCGGTATCCTCATCCACAGCAATGCCGAGAATATTGTCGTTTGCTGTCGGCAAGGTAAAAGAACTGATTGCATTGCTATTCAAATCATACTTGACCAGTTTCTGCAGGCTGCCTGTAAAACTTACCGCGTTGCCTGTGTACAGGATATTGCGCACCGAATCGATGGCAATACCCTGGACAGTCTGACCTTCAGCAGACAGATCAACAGTACCCAGCTCCACGGGGACAGCTGCAAATGTTGATGTGTCGAAAAAGCGCACCGTCATGGAGGTGGCATCACCGACATACAATCGTCCACGGCCCTCATCAAGCGCAATCCCATGTGCTTGCGTGACTCCAGCTAAGGCAACCGGAGCGCCTCCATCGAGTGTCATTGTGTTGGTGCTTGAGTCCCAGGAATATACGTATAAGTTATTCGTATTCCGATCCACAGTGTAGATTTTGCTTTTGCCCTGATCGACGACAATACCCGCCAGATTGGAAGCGCCGGGCGCTGTGGTCTGACTCAGAACTGCAAAAGTCCTTGCATCCACCAGCTGAATCGTGTTGCTCACCTCGTAAGTGACAAATAGTTTCTCATTGGTTTCATCTAGAGCAATTCCAACAGCGCCTCCCGCAAGGGAAGGTACATTTGCCGTAGTCTGAAACTGGAGATACGTTGGTGCATCCTTGATTTCATATGCCTGCATTGGCGTCGGGTTAGCATTGATGTCAGTAATAACATAGAGCGATTTGGCTGATGCGATACCAGAGAAAACTGCAACGCAAGCCGTAAAAAAGACCAAATAAAATATACGAAACTTGTTCTGTTTTTCCATGATTTAGCTCCTCAATAATTTTTAAGATATATGCATAGCGCTGTCATTTAATCAGTAAAAATGACAATAAATACACAAGCCTAAAAAAATCAGAATCAACCAATTTTCTGGAATAATTTTATCTCTGAACTATTTTTATTTAGTGATAATTATCAAAACGGGAGTAACTACTTTCTCCCACTGTGGAATCAGTTAAAGCGTGTATTATTTCGAGAAGCTTTCTGTAAAATACTTCTCCTTTATTAGAAGTTCAGCAAGGGAACTGGATCAAATATTTGCACTATGCCTTAGCTGTATTAGGGCATGCTGTGTTGGTATAAAGAATTTAATCTTGTGCAGATGAGGGACGATTGACAGATGCTCAAAGTGAAAATAAATTCGCTTACTCTGGGCAGGTAGACGAGTCATGCGGGCCACTGTTTTAGTTCATTTATTTTAGGAGAAGAAAATGAACAATTAACAGTGGCCCGAGTAAGAATTATTTGTTGAATCTATTGTTGCTATGTAAAACTAACGAATATTGAATTTTTCTTTTAGAAAGTCAACGACGTTATCCAGTGCAACTTGAGTCGCTTCTTTATCCCTTCGGTGTTTGTATTCCAGCTTGCCTTCATCCAGGCCGCGTTCGCTGAAGACGATTCGATGCGGTATGCCGATTAATTCCATGTCGGCGAACATGACGCCGGGGCGTACTTTGCGGTCGTCCATTAAAACATCAATACCTGCTGCCTTTAGCTGATCATAAAGTTGCTCGACGGCTTCCCGCAGGCGCTGTGATTTATGCATATTAATCGGCACGAGCGCGAGGTCGAAAGGTGTAATTGCATCCGGCCAGATGATTCCAGCATCGTCATGATTTTGTTCAATGGCCGCCGCGACGATTCGTGAGACGCCGATGCCGTAACAGCCCATGGTGAGTGTTTTGGCCTTGCCGTTTTCATCGAGCACCTGCACATTCATGGCTTTGGTGTAAGTATCACCGAGCTGGAAAATATGCCCGACTTCAATGCCGCGAACGATGGACAGCGTACCCTTGCCATCCGGGCTGGGATCGCCTTCGACAACATTCCTTAAATCAGCCGCTTGTGCTTTCGGTAAATCGCGTTCCCAGTTTACGCCAGTCAGATGGAAACCATCCTCATTGGCGCCACAGACAAAATCACTCATCCCCAGCACGGCGTGGTCTGCATAGATCGGAATGTCCAGCCCAACCGGACCGATGGAGCCCGGTTTGCAGTTTGCTACGGCTCGCACTTCCTCATCACTCGCCAGCGTCAAGGGTTCTGTGACGGCTGGAATTTTGCTGGACTTGATTTCATTCAGGCTGTGATCGCCGCGCACGAGCAGGGCAATTACAGGTAGCTCATCGGAACCCTTAACCAGTAGCGTTTTAACGCACTGACTGGCTGTTACGCCCAGCATTTTGCTGACATCTTCAATGCTTTCTTTCCCGGACGTGGCGACTTTTTCCAGGGTTTGTGCGGGAGCGGAAGGAGGCGCAACCGGCAGAGTTTCTGCCATTTCTATATTGGCGGCATAGTCGCTTTTATCCGAGAAGGCGATCGCATCCTCGCCGGAATCTGCCAGCACATGAAATTCATTTGAGGCGTTGCCGCCGATGTCGCCTGAGTCAGCCTGGACTGCACGGAATTCCAGTCCGAGCCGGGAAAAAATACGGCTGTAGGTTGCGTACATCAGGTCATAGGTTTCCTGTAGAGAATCCTGCGTCATGTGAAAGGAATAGGCATCCTTCATCAGGAATTCGCGGGCGCGCATGACGCCGAAACGAGGGCGGGTTTCATCGCGAAACTTGGTTTGAATCTGGTAGTAATTGACCGGCAGTTGTTTATAGCTGTGGATCTCCCGGCGTGCATAATCCGTGATGATTTCTTCGTGGGTCGGGCCATAGCAAAACTCGCGTTCGTGGCGATCCTTGATCCGCAGTAGTAAAGGGCCATATTTTTCCCAGCGACCTGATTCCTGCCAGAGTTCTGCGGGTTGCAGGGACGGCATGAGCATCTCGATTGCGCCACTGGCGTCCATTTCTTCGCGAATGATGTTTTCCACTTTTCTTAATACACGCAGACCTATCGGCTTCCATGTGTAGAGTCCTGCGGCGAGTCGCTGGATCAATCCGGCGCGAAGCATCAGCATGTGGCTGATGATTTCGGCGTCAGCCGGCGTTTCTTTGAGGGTGGAGAGTGGAAATCGGGATACGCGCATGGGTGATACAAAGCCGATGGTTAAAACCGGGGATTGTACCAAGACAAACGATCACAAAGCCACATTCAGCGGACGGACAGGTGGTCAGCCGCAAGGCGCGACAGTGTAGGCATAGCCAATCTATGTCAAACTGGCGCAACACAGCGGATGGCCACCTGTCCGCCCGCCCGCAGGGAGCGGCCCAGCCGTCCCGGCTCAGCGTTGCATTGCTTGACAAGGATCAGACCATTGCCTGCGCAATGCGCCTTGATCCGGAACGGCTGGAGTCGCTCTGAATGTGGCTTTGTGATCGTTTGTCTTGGTATTAGAAAGTCGCGCGGTTCCAGCCCCAAAGTTGACGTGGGGCGTTTTTGAATTCGATATAGATTCGGTCAGTTGCAATACCGAGCTGCTCGTTGAGCAAATCACAGAGCATGGCGGACAGATCAGCGGTGGCGGAATCAGGCAGGCCAATGCTTTTTAATTCCAGATAGGCCAGTGGTTCATTGGTACCCGCAAACAGCATGTCAGGATTATGTGTGTAACGAACCATGACGTATTGTTCGGGCTTGCCCAGCGCTTCGGCTACTTTTGCGGAAGCTGTTTTTACAATGTCAGCCGACGGGCTGCAGTTGCTTTCGATGCTTAAAAGCGGCATGTGTTCGGGCGGTGCTGCTTAGCCACCACAGGCGTCCAGAATGATTTGTTTGGTCTCTTTGATTTTTGTCTGCTTTTCTTCATTCGAGAGGACTCTGTATTCACCGTTGGACGTGGGTATGCGAATCCGCGGGCGGCTTTCCATGATCACCAGATTTTTCTTGGCTTGCTCGCAGGCAGTAGCACGTTGCTGCGCTATTTTAACTTTTTCTTCCTGTGCAACGGCCTCGGTTTCCGCCAGGGCTTTTTCACCTGCTGAGGCATCTTCGCTGAGGGCTGGTTTGTTTTCAGCAACGGAGGATTGTTGTTTTAATAACTTGCTAGAAGAGGAAGAAATCTTTACTCGCGTATACGGGCGATCAGTCGGTGGGATCTGAGTATACTGAGTGGTGCCATTATTGGCTGTCCACTTATAAGTATAACTGTCAGCACTGGCTGTTGCGGCCAGAGCCAGCAGCAGGGCAAACAAAACAAATGAGACTGAATATTTCATTACGATCCTCTTAATTCCTACTAAATATAGCGGCATTTTAGCAAATCAGTCGCTACAATAGTGCGATGTACTTAAAAGAACTATGTAAAGTTCTAGCCTAGCAAATATTAGAATATACTAATATAACCTGTTACACTTGCCGCCATATTTTCAAGGGAGCTGCTTAATTATGCACAAATTAATTGCTTTAGTCACAGTGATGGCCGCTGTAATAACTGGTGCTCATGCCGATGAGGCTTTGCCTTTTGCAACGTTACCAGTGGTCAAACAGGATGTACCGAAGATACAGGTACTCGACGGCACGGTTGAAGCAGTCAATCAGACGACAGTCTCTGCTCAGACCTCCGGCCAGGTCGTAGAAATTTTATACGATGTCGATGATTTTGTAGAAGAGGGCGCCATCATTGCCCGGTTGCAGGCGAAAGAGCAAACGGCGGGTCTGAAAGAATCACGCGCCAATCTGGCAGAGGCGCAGGCGCGGGTCAAACAGATGCAACAGAACTATGATCGGATCAAAGGAATCTACGATCGTAAGCTGGTTGCCAGATCCAAGCTTGATGCAGCCAGTGCAGAACTCAATGCGGCGAAAGCGCGGCTCTCGGCTGCCCGGGCAGCCATGACCAAAGCGGAAAAGCAGGTTGATTATACGCAGGTGCGTGCGCCATACAGTGGTATTGTGACCGAACGGCACGTGGAGCTAGGTGAGTATGTCAATGTCGGCAAACCATTGGTGACTGGGTTGTCGCTAGATCAACTGCGTGTGAGTGTGAATGTCCCGCAGCGCCTGATCAATAATGTGCGTAAATTTAAAACCGCGTTTCTACTTTCATTTGATAATGACCCGGTTGGCAAGGTAAAAGGACTGACTTTTTTCCCATATGCGGAACCCCAAACCCGGACTTTCAAAGTCAGGGTAAATCTCGAAGATAAAACACCAGATCTCTTTCCTGGCATGTTTGTCAAAGTGGGTTTTGTAACGGGCAAGATGTCCCGTCTGGTAGTGCCCGTTTCGGCCATCGCATACCGAGGCGAAGTGACCGCTGTTTATGTTGTTGATTCAGAAAATAAGCCACATCTTCGACAGGTGCGCCTGGGGAGTAAGGCTAACCATGATATGGTGATTGTATTAGCTGGCTTGCAGGAAGGCGAAACCGTTGCGCTCGATCCGGTTGCCGCAGGCATTTATCTGAAACAGCTTACGGAGAAAGCGCATGACTGAATCCAGGATGGGCATTTCCGGGCGTATCGCGCAGAAATTCCAGACCAGTGAAATCACACCATTGCTTGCATTGGTGGGTCTGTTGTTAGGCCTGTTTGCCGTGCTGGTTACGCCTCGTGAGGAAGAGCCGCAGATCAATGTGACGTTCGCCAACATCTTTATTGCTTACCCCGGCGCGACCGCCAGCGAAGTAGAAAGCCTGGTCAGCAGCCCAGCGGAACAGGTGTTGTCAGAGATTGTCGGTATCGATCATGTCTACTCCTCGTCATATCCGGGCATGTCGGTGCTCACAATACAATACAAGGTTGGGCAGGATCGGACGGCTGCGCTGGTTCGGCTGTACAACAAACTGGAATCCAATCAGGACTGGCTGCCACCGAATGTAGGTGTCAGCCAGCCGATCGTCAAGCCCAAAGGCATCGACGACGTACCCATCGTCAGCGCGACACTGTGGACAGATGATCCTGATCGAGGCGCGGCGGATCTTTTGAAGGTCGCCCACGCACTGGAAACTCAACTCAAGCGTGTACCGGGAACGCGCGATATTTACACCATCGGCGGGCCTGACAATGTGGTCAGCGTGACGCTGGATCCACAGAGAATGGGTGGTTTTGGTATTGCATTGAATGATCTCAGAAATGCTTTGCTGGCGGCCAATACTTCTCGTGATGCCGCGACCGTCGTGAATAATAATGAAGAAATCCAGATACAGGCGGGTAGTTTTTTGACCAGCGCCGAAGAAATCGCCGACCTGATTGTCGGCGTTCATGAGGGTCGCCCTGTGCGTCTGGAAGATGTGGCATCAATTCGGTATGGTGCGGATCAACCCGAACGTTATGTTGAGTATCGAACGGGTGTTGGTTATCACGGTGAACATGCCACGCATGCTGTGCCTGCGGTGACTTTGGTCGTTGCAAAAAAGCCCGGTACCAATGCGGTTAAAATTGCCAATCGTGTGATTAAGCGCTTTGAGCAGCTGGAAGGCATTTTTATTCCTGAAGGCGTCCATGTCGAGATCACGCGTGATTATGGCAAAACCGCTGACAGCAAAGCCAACAAGCTGGTTCAAAAGCTGATGTTTGCGACCCTGTCTGTCGTATTGCTGGTCTGGTTTGCGATGGGGTGGCGTGAAGCGTTGATTGTCGGTGTCGCTGTCGTGATCACCCTGTTGATCACGCTGTTTGCCTCCTGGGCCTGGGGTTTTACCCTCAACCGGGTTTCATTGTTCGCGCTGATTTTCTCCATTGGTATTCTGGTCGATGACGCGATCGTGGTGGTGGAGAATATCCATCGTCATATGCAAATGGGCGGGCGAAAATTGCTAGAAACGATCCCCGTTGCAGTTGATGAAGTAGGTGGCCCGACCATTCTGGCCACGTTTACTGTGATTGCCGCTTTGTTGCCGATGGCATTTGTAACCGGTTTGATGGGGCCATATATGAGCCCGATCCCGATTAATGCGAGTCTGGGCATGATTATTTCGCTGGCGGTCGCTTATGTGGTGACGCCGTGGCTGACCTACAAAGTGATGAGAAAAGTGGATTTTTCACATCACACAGGTGATGGCGTGCCGGCCTGGCTACAGAAAATGTTTGATGTCATGGTGGGTAGCTTTCTTGGCGAGAGTGGCAAAAAGCGCGGATTATTATTTCTGGTGATTACCCTGCTGATTGCGATGGCCGTATCGCTGGCTGTGTTCAAGGTTGTGGTGTTAAAGATGCTGCCGTTTGATAATAAATCCGAGTTTCAGATCGTCGTGGATATGCCCGAAGGCACCAGTCTGGAGATGACCAAGCGGGTGCTGGATGAAGTTTCAGAGCTTGTCGTGCAGGTGCCAGAAGTTTCGGATGTTCAGCTTTATGCGGGTACGGCAGCGCCGATTAATTTCAATGGACTGGTCAGACAATACTACCTGCGAGAAGGTGCGCATCTGGGTGACCTCCAGGTTAACCTGACGGACAAACATCATCGCAAACGTAAAAGTCATGAGATTGCGTTGGACGTGCGCGCGCAACTCGATCTAGTTGCACAACGTCATCCGGGAGCGAAAATCAAGGTTGTGGAAGTGCCACCTGGGCCGCCCGTTATGTCACCGATCGTGGCAGAGATTTATGGCCTGGATTATAAGCAGCAGACAGATGTAGCCAGGCAGGTGCAGCAAGTGTTTGCTGAGACAGCGGATATTGTTGATATCGATGACAGCGTCGAGGCGGAATCATCGCGCTACGTGTTGCACGTGGATCGTCAAAAAGCGGCCCTGCTGGGATTGTCGCAACAGGCTGTGGCGACAGCGGTTGATAGCGTACTGCGAGGTGATGATGTGAGTTATCTGCACGGTAGTCATATTAAGTACGCAGTGCCGATCAGGGTGGAATTTTCAACAGCGGATAAGGCGGATATCGATAATATTCTGACTTTAAAGATTCGAAGCCGTAGTGGTCAACTCGTCCCCATGACGGAGATTGTTACGGTAGAAAAAGGCGTCCGGGAGCAGGGTAGGCATCATAAAGATTTATTACCCGTGGTTTATGTGACAGCTGATATGGTGGGTGAAATCGACAGCCCGCTGTATGGCATGTTTGAGGTTTCCAGTAAGCTCAAGGATAAAACGCTGAAGCAGGGTGGTCACATCGAACAGTTTTTTATTAACCAGCCGGATAGCCCTTACCAGTATAGTTTGAAGTGGGACGGTGAATGGAAAGTCACCTATGAAACGTTTCGCGATATGGGCCTTGCCTATGCGGTGGGTATGATTCTGATCTACCTGTTGGTGGTGGCGCAGTTCAAATCCTACATGGTGCCACTGGTTATTATGGCGCCGATCCCGCTGACGATCATCGGCGTCATGCCGGGTCACGCGTTACTGGACGCCAAGTTCACCGCCACGTCGATGATCGGCATGATCGCACTGGCCGGGATTATCGTGCGCAACTCCATCTTGCTGGTTGATTTTATTAATGACCAGGTACGCTCGGGTATGCCTTTGAAAAAAGCGGTTGTTAAATCTGGTGCCGTACGGGCCAAGCCGATTGTGTTGACTGGGGCGGCCGCTATGCTGGGCGCATTTTTCATAATTGATGACCCGATCTTCAGTGGTTTGGCCATTGCGCTGATCTTCGGTATTTTTGTATCAACTTTGTTGACCCTGGTCGTGATCCCGATTCTCTATTACCTGTACGCAAAAAGCCGGATGAACATTATTCTGGGTGAAGAGGAAGCGTAGGCAATACTGTGATCAGCCCTGATACTCATCCGGAATTCTTATAGAGGTAATGGATTTGCGGGTGATAAGTGCTATTATCCTCATATAAAAATAATTTATCTATAGGCCAAAGGGGATGAGTAACTTATGTCTGATCGCAGACTTCAGGTGTTTCAAACGGTGGCGCGGCTGTTGAGTTTTACCAAGGCCGCAGAAGCCTTGCATATGACGCAACCCGCTGTCACCTTCCAGATACGCCAACTCGAAGAGTATTTTAATACCCGCCTGTTCGACCGCACGCATAACCGTATCAGCCTGACACTAGCCGGTGAGGAAGTGGCGAAATATTCAGAGCGGATTTTTGAGCTCTACCATGAAATGGAAAACAGTGTCAGAGAGATGACAGGTGAAATCCGGGGTGCAGTCACTCTGGGTGCCAGTGCAACAGTTGCCGAGTATCTCTTGCCGGCATTATTGGGGAAATTCAAGGCTGAATACCCTGACGTAAAAGTTCGTCTGAAGGTTTCCAATACCGAAGGCATTGTTTCCATGATTGAGAATAATGTCATCGATCTGGGTATTGTTGAAGCGCCCGTTGCCAACAAACACCTGAATGTTGAAGCCTGTCTTACGGATCAACTGGTCGTTGTTGCACCGCATGGACACGAATTTGCGAGTAGAGATTCGATTGATATCAAGGAAGTGGCTGAAATGCCGTTTATATGCCGGGAAGAAGGCTCGGGTACGCGGGAAGTTATAATAGAATATCTGGTGCAACAGGGAGGTACGGAAGATCAGTTGGATATCTGTCTGGAGCTGGGTAGTCCTGAAGCGATTAAAGGGGCTGTGGAGGCAGGAATGGGTGTGTCAATTTTATCTTTAGTGAGTCTGACAAAAGAACTACAATTAGGTACATTATGCGGCATTCCCTTATCACCACCACTGGAACGTCCTTTTTCCTTTATTCGCCAACGACAGAAATTTCGTTATCGGGCGATGGAAGAACTGTTGCGCTTTGCTCAATGTTATTGTCAGGTCCACCGGGAAGAAAAACAGGTATCATAATAAGTGGAAGGTTAGTTAATGATTCCGGTCAGTAATCTGAATTTCTCTGGCAAAGAGAAAAAACTGCTACAGCAGTTTCGAAAACTAAATGAACAGCAACAAAAAACCTTGCAGGAATTTGCAGAGTTTCTTGCATCGCGTGAAGAAGATTCTGAAGAAGCACCACCTGAAATATCAGAGCCTGTAGTCATCCCCAGGCCAAAAGAAGAGTCAGTCGTCAAGGCCATCAAACGCCTGACTGCCACGTACCCTATGCTGGAAAAGCAAAAAGTTTTGAATCAGACATCGTCACTGATGGCGCAACATATTATGCAAGGCCGAGCGGCTGTAGACGTAATTGATGAGCTGGAAATAATTTTTAAAACACACTACGAAAAATTAAAAAGCGCTGATGATTAAATTTCTGAAAGACTGGTATCAACGGCATTTTACAGACCCACAGGTTGTGTTGTTGGCGGTGTTGTTGATATTGGGTTTCGCAGTTGTCCTTTTTGCTGGAAAGATACTGGCGCCACTACTTGCTGCAATCGTAATTGCCTATTTGCTGGATGGTGCGGTGGTCAGACTGGAGCACTGGAAGTTACCTCGATGGTTAGCATCAACCATCGTGTTTATTATATTTTCGATATTGTTTGCCGCGATTCTGATCTGGTTAATTCCACTTCTCTCCAGACAGTTAGTTCAATTTTTTACTGAAGTACCCAACATGATTGGTGAAGGCCAGAAATTATTATTACAACTGCCCGAGAAATATCCTGACTTCATCAGTGATGAGGAAGTGACCGCGTTGATCAGCCAGTTTCGTGGTCAGGTGGCAGATATGGGGCAAAAAGTTGTGTCGACTTCTTTTGCTTCAGTTTTAAATATAATTACGGTACTGGTTTATCTTGTACTGGTTCCTGTGCTGATTTTTTTTCTATTAAAAGACAAACCAAAAATACTGAATTGGGCAGGTGGTTTTTTACCACGCGACCGCGGCCTGGCCATGCAGGTCTGGAATGAAATGAACGCCAAGATTGCGAGTTATGCGCGTGGAAAATTTGTAGAGATTATTATTGTCTGGGTCGTTAGTTATATCACCTTCACGCTGTTTAATCTGAACTATGCCATGTTGCTCTCAGTTACTATCGGTCTTTCTGTGATCATTCCCTACGTGGGTGCAGCAGCAGCGGGTATTCCTGTTTTGTTCATCAGCTATTTTCAGTTTGGTTTGTCGATGCCGATGCTTTATGTGGTGGCGGCTTATGCAGTTATCCAGTTTCTGGATGGTAATGTTCTTATACCTGTTTTGTTTTCTGAGGTGGTAAACCTTCATCCTGTGGCAATCATTGCTGCGGTACTTATTTTTGGTGGTATCTGGGGTTTGTGGGGCATCTTTTTTGCCATCCCGCTGGCGACATTGGTACAGGCCGTACTCAATGCATGGCCAAATGATTTAGTCGAAACTGAAAAGATTACAGCGCCAGCCGATTAATCAGATTTTGTTCTGGCAACGGTATTTCCTGCAAATCACATACATTTGTACTAAAGTCTGGCGCATCGCTTTGATGAATAGCCAGAGGTAAAAGGATTTTGTTCGGCCAGGGCTTATGGATGAATTCATAGAGCCACTGACGGCGGAGTTTTTCCGACTTGGTCGTAATCAGAGCCTCTACATTAAAAGCGAGTAACGGCTTTTCCAACGCTTCCTGAAATAAACAGTCGTCGAGTTCGTTTAGTGGAATCCTGGCCGCATCCCATCCCAGCGGCAGCATCACTTCCTGGCGATAATCATAAAAATTAAGTTCGAAATATTGTGCAAGTGATCGTCCGATATCCGGGCGGTATTGAGGCATCAGAAGAATATAACCGCCTTTTCTGTTTTGCTTGATACAGCGTGAGACTAAATCCATTAGCATTAATTTAGTACCTGAAAAAGATTGCTGGAATGATTGGTCTTTGAACAGATTGCACAATAATTTAAATAGCCATCAGAATGGTTTTTTACGGTTGAGAAAAACGTTACCCCACAGGCTGAACAGATATTCTCTCTAAGCTGGATAGAGATGTAGAGCTCTATAGCCATGATGAACCCCTGAAGTTGATAAAGCGTAGAGAGGTGGAGGAGGTAGCGAAGGAGTTGATAAATATGTTGAGGAGTATGCTAGGTGGTGAGAATGTATAGACATCTTCTGGGAGTTTGGTAAGAAACCTAGCTCTGTCCTCGATATGGTTCAGCATGTATGGATATCTCGATAATATCTTTCCTAAGCTCTGATA
>DTYI01000235.1 GCA_012961935.1 Thiotrichales bacterium
ATTGCGAAGATTCGCAACGCAGTACCCGGAAATTTTAGCGGCAAGATTCTCATTCATGAATTGATCAGAGGTTCCTTAATATGTGAATGTCACAGTATCGTCATCCATCGCTTCACTGATGATATAGGCGCCACCGACTGTTTCAGAAATTTCGGGAATTAAGTCATCTCCCCAAATCTCCAGAGTTGGAGTGCAAACTTTGAATTTGACACCGGCCTCTGCTGCATCGCGAATATAATCGTAAACTGACTTTTCATTACCTTCCTGAACGAATAATTTCTCAGCCACGCCTTTTTTTGCCAGCTCGCCGGAACGACCGGTCAGAACAACCTCAACATCATATTCCATTGCTGCGGCGACTTTCGCCTGGGCAAAAGGCGCGCCCAGTTCAGTTGGATTTTTCGGATCAGTATTCATCATGACAATTAGCAGTTTATCAGCCATTTTTGATGACTCCAGCAGGGGTTATATGTGAGGCGCAGGATTATAGTTCGAGTAAATGAATAAAGCCATGATGCACTACGAGATTATGGGATTTGAGCAAATTCAATATTTAATGTAAATACTTACTTATTATCTTTAACTATTTCTTTTATATAATTTACTGCGCTTAAATGCCGCGCAATTTCCTGGTGGCCTTCTTCGATGGCTTCATTGCCACGATGAAATTCAAGCAGGCCAATGTGCGCCAGTCTTGGAAGCAGCAACATGTCTGCAGGCTCCCCTGCAAGACGACTCCTTGTAATCCTTGAAGACATGATCGTAATGCTACGCACCGCAACATCCAGCAACGATGGTGTGGCGACCTTGTCATCGGCACTTTGTCGAAATTTATCGAGCACACCATGCAGCAGAAATCCCAGGCGATCAAAGTTACTGGATTCATCATCTATCGCTGATTCCTGTTGGCCGTGCTTATCCTCTTCACTGCGTTTCTGCATCGCCCGATGGTGCAACACCTGTGAATTCAAATCGACCGCAATCACATAATCCGCGCCCAATGCACGACACAATGAAACCGGTACCGGATTTGTCAGCCCGCCATCAACCAGCCAGCGCTCATCATGATGCAATGGACTCAGCAAACCCGGCAAGGCAATTGAAGCGCGTATCGCAGAAAGTATATCGCCTTCCCGCAGCCAGATTTCTTTACCGGTATCCAGATCCGTTGCGACCGCACCAAACGGCACAGCCAGGGATTGCATGTCGATCCCTTCCATACCTTCACCCAGGCGTTTGAGTAATTTCGCACCATGGATCAAACCACCGGACAAACGAATATCCAGCATGGATACCACTTCCTGCCAGTTCAACTCTGACACCCAACCTTCAAGGTCATCAAGATAACCTGAAACATAGGCGCCACCCACCAGTGCACCCATTGACGTACCCGCGACCACATCCGGTTTAATGCCCGCTTCGATCAGTGACCTGATGATTCCGATATGCGCCCAGCCGCGTGCTGAACCGCCACCTAATGCCAGGCCAATTTTAGGTTTCATGCTGATAAATATCTCCTTGACTGATCCACAGCAGCCAGCCACGCCTGGCTTTCGTGCACACGCTCCCAGTCTTGCCCCTGCTTTCCGCGCATCGCCTGAAGTCGTTTTTGGGCGTGACTATGATCCATGCCTGTCAACGACTCCAGCACCTCATCGGCCGCATCAGGATCATTGCAAACCAGCAACATATCGCAACCAGCATTTAATGCCGCCTGCGCACGCTCAGCTGCTGTGCCTGCAACCTTAGCCGCGGCCATCGATAAATCATCGCTAAAAATAGCGCCTTTAAATCCCAGTTGCCCACGCAAAACTGTTTGCAGCCAGTATTCAGAAAAACCAGCGGGTTGTGCATCGCAAGCTGTATAAATAACATGTGCTGGCATGAGTCCTTCGATACCTTTTTCCACTAAATACTTAAACGGCTGTAAATCCTGTTGGACAATTTCTGAATAATCGCGTTCATCTTCAGGAATATCAATATGTGAATCCGCGGCCACGTAACCGTGTCCCGGAAAATGTTTTCCCACCGCTGCCATTCCTGCCTGTTTCATGCCGCGACAATAGGCTGCTGCCAGTTGGCTGATCGCTTCAGGGTCAGAATGAAAGGCGCGGTCACCGATGACGTGGCTATTGCCATAATCAATATCCAGCACCGGTGCAAAACTGAAATCAACATCCACTGCGCGACATTCAGTGGCCATCAAAAAACCTAAATTCTCTGCATCTTTTAAAGCCTGATCTGGATTTTTATCATGCGTATTTCCAAGGCTTGCCAGTGGCGGTAAGTGCAAAAAACCATCACGAAAGCGCTGCACCCGCCCGCCCTCCTGATCCACTGCAATTAACAATGCTGGACGTATATTGCGAATCGCCGCAATCAGTTTTGTAACCTGTTCGACGGAAGAAAAATTTCTGGCAAATAAGATGACGCCGCCGCATTGCGGATGCAATAATTTTTTAATTTCACGTTCCGTTAATTCCAGACCTGCCACGTCGAGCATCACCGGGCCGAGCAGATTTTTATCCACGCGCAGGCATTTCCTTGATATAAAGATCCTGTTTGTTATAGGGAATCTCAATACCTTCTTCATTAAAACGGACGTAAATTTCTTCGAGCAATATGTCTACGGTCTGGCCACGCATCCAGGGCTCATCGACCCAGCACAGTAATTCACAATCAAGACTGGAATCACCAAAGCCACGAAACCGCACACGCGGCGCGGGTGACTTGCAAACCTTTTCATTGTTGTTGGCGATTTCGTTGAGGATATCGCGCACCTGACTCATATCGGAACCATAGGCAACACCGACCGGCAGCCGAAAGCGAAACTTCTCATAAGGCCCGCCCGATTCGTTAACGACTTTTGAATTACCCATAATAGAATTAGGGATGGTTAGCTCAACATCATCACGCGTCAGCATGCGCGTGCTGCGAATTCCGATGTCGGTTACCTCGCCGCGTTCGCCCGAATCGAGCACAATATAATCACCGATTTTGTAGGGTGCATCGGTTAAAATAAACACGCCCGAAATTAAATTCGCCAGTGTATCTTTTGCAGCAAAACCAATCGCAATACCCGCGACACCAGCCGAAGCCAACCAGGCTGTCATATCGATGCCCCAGGCGTTGAAGATCAGATAAACCGCAATCGCAATGGCCAGCACCGTGGCCAGATTTTCAAACAACGGTAAAGTGCGGGGTTGAATAAATCCCTGTTTTTTCTGCTGGCTGGCTGCGGTATACAAAATAATTTTCGCCAGACGAATTGCAAACACCATCCAGATCGCAATACTGATACTTTGCAAAACAGACATGATGCTTGCCTGAACACTCTCCGCAACCGGCGTTAAGCGAACTGCAATGGAAAGTCCGACCATTAAAATGCTGTAAAACAAAGGTGGGCGAATAATCGCAACCAGTTTGTCATCAAACGCAAACGAGGTTTTTTTGACGACCCTGACGAGGAAAGCTTTCAGAATACCGGTCAACACGTAAGCCGCAATAAATGCAACCACAGCAACAATGCCCGCCTGCACCCAGGGCTTGCCGGCAAATATATCCAGCAACGGCTGGATTGTATTTTCAAGACTGCTCATGAGGTCTACCTCTTATTAATATGTGAAAGCGCGTTATCCAGAACTTCCAGGCCCGCATCTGTTTGATACGCCTGCTCGCTAATCGTTCGCCGCCAGCCGCGCGCACCTGGCTGACCATGAAATAAACCCAGTAAATGCCGGGCGATATGTTTCAAATAAGTATCCTGTTGTAATTGCTTTTCGATATAAGGATACATCGCTTTGATAATTTCCATGCGATCTACTGGTTCATTATTATCTTCGTAAATCCGCCGATCAACTTCTGCGAGCACATAAGGATTTTGATAGGCCTCACGCCCCATCATCACACCGTCAACGTGCGCTAAATGTTGCTCGGCTTCATCCAGTGTTTTGATGCCACCATTAATGATTATTTCCAGTTCCGGGTGTTCTTTTTTTAACAGATAAACGCGCTCATATTCAAGCTGAGGAATATCGCGATTTTCTTTTGGGCTAAGTCCCTCCAGCCAGGCTTTACGCGCGTGCACAATAAATGTTTTGCAGCCCGCGTCTGCAACCAGGCTGACAAACTTTTCCAGGTCAGCATAGCTATCCTGCTCATCAATGCCGATGCGATTTTTAACCGTCACCGGCAACGAAGTTGCAGCCGACATTTCTGCAACGCACTCCGCAACCACTTCCGGCGTTGCCATCAAGCAGGCGCCGATCTGCCCTTTCTGCACGCGATCACTCGGGCATCCAACATTAATATTGACCTCATCGTAACCCGCCTGTTCAGCAAATTGCGCGCATTGCACCATTTCTTTCGGATCAGCCCCACCCAACTGCAAAGCCACCGGATGCTCCGCTTCATTAAAAGCCAGAAAGCGTTCACGATCGCCATGAATTAACGCGCCGGTGGTGACCATCTCCGTATATAAAACCGCATGACGGGAGATTAACCGTAAAAAATAACGATCATGCCGATCCGTCCAATCCATCATCGGCGCCACGCAGAAACGACGGTCTATTTTATTCACGGTATTATTTTTAACTGCTTGCATCTGCATCCCTGCCATATTTTTTCTTCAACCATTCAAATATCGCACGAACGCCCATCGCCTCACCGCCTTTTGGTCGGCCAGGACGGTTGCGTGTATTCCAGGCCATGACATCAAAATGTAGCCAGTCAATTTTTTCGCCGATAAATTCCTGCAAAAATAATGCGGCTGTGATTGCGCCACCATAGCCGCTGGTTGAACAGTTTAATAAATCCGCGAACTGGCTTTTTAATTCGGCATGGTAGGGTTTGTGTAGCGGCAACTGCCAGAGGGGATCATTGACGGCTTCAGCCTGTAGTAAAACATCGGCAGCCATGCCCGCATTATTCGAAAACATGGCGCCGATTTCTGTTCCCACTGCCACTCTTGCGGCGCCGGTTAATGTTGCAAAGTCAATTACCAGTTGCGGGTTTTGTTCACAGGCTGCGACCATTGCATCAGCCAGGACAAGTCGACCTTCCGCATCGGTATTATCTATCTCTACCGTTTTGTCATTGCGCATTTTTATAATATCACCGGGATGAAATGCGCTGCCGGAAATTGCATTTTCTACCGCTGGAATTAAAACCTGCAAGTACACAGGCAGTTCCGCAGCCATAATCATTTCCGCCAGCCCCAGCACGTGTGCTGCGCCGCCCATATCTTTTTGCATCAGGCGCATGCCGCGCGCAGGTTTGATATCCAGGCCGCCGCTGTCGAAACAGACGCCCTTGCCTATCAGAGCAACACGTGGATAACTGGAATCTCCCCATTTAATTTCCAGCAGTCTGGGCGCATGCACACTGGCGCGCCCCACCGCATGAATCGCCGGGTAATTTTGTTTCAGTAATTCATTGCCGATGATGTCTTTAAATTTTGCATCATATTTTTTTGCCAACTCGCGGGCATTGTCTGATAACTGCGGCGGCATCATGTCATCCGGTGGTGTGTTAATCAGGTTACGCACCCGGTAAATCGCATTGATCTGTGCTGATAAAAGCTTGTCCACCTCATTGACGACAAGTTTTGCCTTGTCATTTTCTGGTTTCTTGTACCGAGTAAAAGCATAGCTCCCAAGCGCCCAGCCCAGCATGACATCCCGAAGCTGGCCATCGCTCCAGTCCATATCAAGCCGATAGTTTCCAGGCGGTAATTTTCCGGGTGCTGCCGCAAGCGACCAGATGTCTGGCGCATCATTTATCCCATAAAGCATACTCACTTCCTGCTTACCCTCAGCCGACAAGAGACAAAAGCTGTCTGCCTTTGCCTTGAAATGGTTCAACTCCACCCAGGATTTGATTGCGTCAGGCTGTTGCGACAGCCATGCATCCAGGTTTGCCGATGAAACCGGCCTGAGCAAAATATTTTTTGATGTGTCAGTAGTAAAACAATCCAGCATAAGTATCCGTGTGTTTTATGGGTTACTCGTTATGATACTATCTCCTGCTTTCCAACGTTAGCCAAACCCATGACCACAGCTCTATCCATTCGTAACCTGCATAAAACCTACAAAGGTGGTTTTGTCGCACTCAAAGGTATCGACCTGGATGTTTCGGACGGCGACTTTTTTGCCCTGCTCGGTCCCAACGGCGCGGGCAAATCGACGATGATTGGCATCATCACCTCACTGGTCAACAAAACCAGCGGCAAGGTGCAGATTTTTGATAAGGATATGGATGAGGATTTACTCGGCGCAAAACGCTATCTCGGGCTGGTACCGCAGGAATTTAATTTCAGCATGTTTGAGCCGGTGGAAGAAATTATTATTAATCAGGCGGGCTATTATGGCATCCCGCGAAAGGAAGCCCGGATGCGCACCGAAAAATATTTGAAATTACTGGATTTGTGGGGCAAGCGACGTTCTGAAGCACGAATACTTTCCGGTGGCATGAAGCGCCGCATGATGATTGCCCGCGCCATGGTGCATGAGCCCCGCATGCTGATTCTTGACGAACCCACCGCGGGGGTCGATATCGAAGTCCGTCGCTCAATGTGGCAATTTTTACAGGAGATTAATGACCGTGGTACGACTATTATCCTGACCACACATTATCTTGAAGAAGCAGAAAACCTCTGCCGTAACATCGCAATTAT
Source organism: Thiotrichales bacterium (assembly GCA_012961935.1). GTDB lineage: Bacteria > Pseudomonadota > Gammaproteobacteria > CAZUMV01 > CAZUMV01 > UWMA-0217. The sequence goes on from DTYI01000235.1 coordinate 6,674, forward strand.
CGATCAAGGTGAGATTATTAAAAACACAACGGTTAAAGAACTGTTGACCACCTTGCATATTGAAACTTTTGTGCTGGATCTGGTAACGCCGATTAATTCACTACCAGAGATTACCGGGCTGGCTTTGCATCAACGCGACGCCCATACACTGGAACTGACGATCGATAAATCAGTCACCCTGAATCAGGTTTTTGAGAAACTGTCTGCAGCAAATATCGAGATCAGCAGCCTGCGGAACAAGAGCGGTCGACTGGAGGAATTGTTTATTCAGATGGTCGGGAAAAACAATCTGGCAAAAATGAATCAGGCATGAATTTAAAAGACAAATTGACCGCCTTCTATACCATCCTGATCAAGGAAGTCCTGCGTTTCTCACGTATCTGGCTACAAACCATTCTGCCTCCGGTTATCACAACCAGTTTATATTTCGTCATTTTTGGCGGCCTGATCGGCCCTCGTATTGGTGAAATGCAGGGCTTTGATTATATGGACTTTATCGTCCCCGGTCTGATCATGATGGCGATTATTACCAACGCCTACGCCAATGTGGTTTCTTCATTTTATCTATCAAAATTTTCACGCAGTATTGAAGAAATGCTGGTTTCACCCGTACCGAATTATATTATTTTACTGGGCTATATCGGTGGTGGCGTGGCGCGTGGGCTGACGGTCGGCATTGCCGTGACCCTGGTATCGCTGTTTTTCAGCGACCTGCAAATTCATAACTTCTGGGTTGTTATCAGCGTCGCTATATTGACGGCAATGTTGTTTTCACTGGCGGGTTTTATCAATGGCGTTTTTGCGCAAAGCTTTGATGACATTTCCATCATTCCGACTTTTGTGCTGACACCACTGACTTATCTGGGCGGTATTTTTTATTCCGTTACCCTGCTCTCGCCCTTCTGGCAAAAAGTTTCGCTAATCAACCCGATCCTTTATATGATCAACGCCTTTCGCTATGGCGTGCTTGGTATCAGTGATATCAGTCTGTGGATTTCCTATGCCATCATTCTGACTTTTATTGCAGTTTTATTTACTTTTAGTCTGGTGATGCTTAACAAGGGAACCGGTATCCGGAGTTGAAGCTTATCTCTGGCCCCTGGATTTTTTATCTCGACGCTCGATCATTTTTTTATAGGTTAACTCTTCTTCTTTTGTATGTGAGTAGTAGGAATCCCCACTCTTAGACTTCTTGATGGACTCGCCCCACACAGATTGCCAGTATATTTGTTGAATAATCATCATTAATTCCTTGCTGTAAGTATCTGACAGCACTAATAAGAAGATAGTTCAATTTCGTGGACACGTCCAATTTTATACCAGCATAAAAAAAGGCGTACCTACATCGGTACGCCTTTTGTGCATGTGTAATGTGGTATTACAAAGCAGACAACTGCGACTGTATTGCACGGTCCAGATTCTGAATCCAGCCATTGTAGTTACTATGAATATTCGCGCCGTCGTAATTCAGCTCCTGGCTATCCTTGTAAATAATACTGTAACCGCTGCGGCTATAAGGGATTTCAACCTTTGCCATATGCTTGCGTACATGCAGCGTGCCCTCGAGTTTTCCCGGCCCTTTTTCTGCCATGCGCCAACCCAGACTCAAGCCAGCCCGCTTGATTGCCTTCATGACCTCTGCGCTCGAAAGTGAACGGTTGCTCATTGAAGAAATAGGTGTGTTATCGATATTGTAAACAGGAGCTGTTCTGCCGCCTGGACAACCTGTTGTTGCAACTACTGCTACCAGAAACATGGTGATAAAAAGATTCTTTGCAGACATTTTCCTCTTCCTTTATCTAGTTAATTATTGAACACTCAATACTAGCAAATATTTTCATAATAACAAGTTACCAGCAGGCCCCACAGCGCCCTATTTGTCCTTCAAAATAGCTAATAAACCTTGAGGATACATCCCCCGACTGAATAATTTTCCGGCCACCATGCGTACAATTTTAGCGGTATCGCTGACCGGCCGGTAATGACTCGCGCGTCTGTCAGGGTGGTATATTGCGTGAATTTCAACTGGATAGCTGCGATAACCTGCGCGGGCTGCCTCAATTAGTATTTCACTTTCAAATACAAAGCCGCGGTTGCGAGAGACATTGAGCCTGATCTTTTTTAATAACGCTGCCGGATAGAGACGAAAACCGGATTGGCTATCACTGATACGGTATCCAGCAGCCCAGGAAATCCAGAAATTAGCAAAACGATTCGCAAACAACCGTGATTTGGGTGCAGACTCCTGCCGCTTTAGCCGGGCGGCAATAATTATTTTTTTCGGATGCAGTTCTGAAGCGGTCAACAAGCGTGGAATTTCTTCAGGCTGGTGTTGCCCATCCGCGTCTAGCGTGATGATTTTTTTCGCGCCCTGTCTGAGCGCATAATCAAAACCGGTTTGCAAACTAGCGGCCTTGCCCTGATTTTGATTATGTTTCAAAAAAACGACGGGCAGACCAATCAACTGCCTGGCCGTGCCATCTGTTGACCCATCATCGACCACGATAACAAGATCAGTTTGTTTCAGTGCGCGTGACGCAATATCAGCAACCGTTGCCGCTTCATTAAAGGCGGGTATGACAACAGCCAGAACTTCGGCTGTAGATCCTGTTTTCAACACATTGCTCCGTTGATGGAAATAATCTGCCCGGAGATATACCCGGCTGAATCAGAAGCCAGAAAACTGACCAGACTGGCAACTTCTTCCGGCTGGCCCGCGCGTTTCATGGGTACGGTTTGCTTGATCATTTCTTCGGGGAAAACATCTTCAATCATGCGCCCGGCGATAATTCCCGGTGCGACCGTGTTGACAGTTACGCCCCGCGAGGCCAGTTCCAGCGCCAGCGTTTTGCTTGCGCCATGCAAGCCGGCTTTTGCGGCGGCGTAGTTGGCCTGGCCGCGGTTCCCCATGATCCCGGCGACTGAGGAGACATTGACGATTCGCCCCCAGCGGGTCTGCATCATCGGTAACAACAGTGGCTGGGTGACATTGAAAAAACCGTTCAGACAAACATCAACGACCTCCTTCCATTGCGTCGCCGTCATGCCTGCCATGGGTGCATCGTCGTGATAACCGGCGTTATTCACCAGCACCTGTATGGCGCCTTTTTCCAGAAGGCCGTTTAATACCGCTGTTGTTTTTTCCGTGTCGGCGACATCAAAGGCAACGGCTTCTGCTGAACCGCCATTAGCGATAATGTCTACTGCGATGGATTCAGCGCGCGCTAAATTGCGGTTGCCATGTACGATAATATGCAGTCCCTGCTGTGTAAGCTCGTGGCAAATGGCTGCACCAATATCGCCGCTGCCACCCGTCACCAAAGCGCGTTTCATAATGCGGCCACCAGCGCCCGGGCAGAAAGAATCGGTTCCCCGTTTTCAGTTTCGATTGTAAATGTGTACATGAAATTTCCGTTCTCAGCCGATAGTCGATAGGCCCTGATATGTAAATCACTTTTGATTTTATCCAACGCTGACACTGTCACCACAACATGCCTGACCGATGCAAGATAGCCCGGCGGCACTTGCCCGCCCGCCAGCAAACCTCCATGCACTGCCATTGCCTGCGCACCATATTCTACACCATTAATTGCGGCAAGCCCCTGCTCAGTACGCAGTGGGTTATTGCTGTCCCGATGGCTACGACCGAGGCAATGAATCGAATCTTCATCCCAGTGCACCACCGCATCGAGCAAGCACATATCGCCTGCGTGTGGTATCAATCCGCACAGTGTTTTTTTATCAACCAACTGCAACGTTCAGCACCCGGTCGTGTTGATAAGGCAAAAGCACTTCGCCTTTCTTTCCCGCCGAGATTTGCGCCAGTAATGGCAACGCGCTGGCTGACGGATTATTGAGCCGTAAATCTTCCAGCCCGGCATGCTGCATTTTGGTTGTTCCGGACTTTTCCATGCGCGGCTGTATTGCAAGTTCGCATAATGAATCTTGTGATGACCCGACACTTAATAATATCGCGCAGGCAAAGGGGTATTTCACTGCTCTGGCTTTTATATAAATGTCTGAAGAGTGAATATCGCTGGCAACCAGCAAGATATGCGTTGCCCCGGCTCGCAACTGACTCACCGCATCCAGCAAGCCTGCCGTAAAACTGCTGTATGCCGCAGAAATGCTGGTTGAGGCGGAGGGCGAGCTGTTGGCAATCGACCAGTAGCCCGCTGGGGCGTTGTGCACCGAGTTGTGGAAATGCGTCGGTGATACTGGTTTTTCAGGCATGCTCAATGCAATGCAGATCGATTGCACTACGTCAAAATCACCACAGGATGAAGCAAAAACTGATGGGATATTTTTCGCGTTCTGATCGCTCGCATCCAGCGCTTCCTGCGCCACCTTTACAGCCATGCGGATAAAAGCTGAAGTGCGCCTGCGCTCATTGGCGGGCAGAATATCCGGCGCGGGAATTTTATCCAGCGTTTCAAACTGCCATGCTTGCTGGTCACATAAAACTGTTTGACTCGCCTGCCAGGAAGGCAATCCCGGCGCGAGCAGCCCGACTCCGTTAACGTATACCATCACCCCTGCCTGCCCAATAACAAACTACAGTTACTGCCACCAAAACCAAAAGAATTCGTGAGCACTTTTCGCACGGTCGCCGGACGATTTTCCAAAACAATATCTGCTTTTATTTCCGGGTCGATTGTTTTTGTATTCAGGCTGCCCGGAATGAAGTTATTTTCAATGCACAGACAGACAAACAACGCTTCAGTAATACCGGCCGCACCCAGCGTGTGCCCTGTCCAGCCTTTGGTTGAACTGCACGGTACGTCACTGCCCAGACAGGTCATAATGGCCTTGTCTTCAGATGCATCGTTGGCTGGTGTCGCGGTGCCATGAAGATTGACATAATCAATTTCAGAAGCAGAAACACCCGCCATTCTCATCGCCTGCTCCATTGAAATTCTCGCGCCTTCCCCTTCCGGATGTGGTGATGAAATATGATATGCATCGCTGCTCTCGCCGTAGCCGAGTAAGCAAATATTTTTATCATCGTCATCCTCAACCGTTTCAAGCAAAGCAAAACCAGCCGCTTCGCCGATCGAAATGCCATCACGTGCTGCATCTGCTGGCCGACAGGGTTGGGTAGAAACCAGTTGCAGGGAATGAAATCCATAGAGCGTCATCTGACAAAGACTGTCTACGCCACCGACAATGGCCGCATCACAAAATCCGGCCTGGATATGCCGATGGGCTGCGGCAAAAACTTTTGCACTGGATGAACAGGCGGTCGAAATAACCTGGGCTGGTCCGGATAAATTTAAAACCCGGGAAACAAAATCAGCCAGTGAAAAAAGATTATGTGTGTGCCAGTAGTCGTACTCAACCGGCACAATATTGCTCTGGTCAAAATGCGCAAAGGCGTGCTCTGCTTCCTGAATTCCAGAAGTGCTGGTGCCCATAAAAACACCGATTCTATCCGCGCCATATTTTGATCTGGCAATGTCCACTTGCGCGATAAAATCATCCTGATTTAAACCCAGCATGGCCAGGCGATTGTTGCGGCATTCAAATTGTTGCAGCCGCCTGGGTAACTCAGTTTCCTCAATGCCGTCAACCCGTCCTATTGCTGTCTTTAAATCAATACCTGGAAAATCATTGTCGCGGAGACCACTACGTTGTTCACGCAAATTTTTCAGCGACGCAGCACTGCCAGCGCCTAACGCATTGGTTAATGTCCAGGCGGACATTTTCAGTTGGCATTTTCCTGCTTGTTGCTTCATCCAGTTTTGGTCTTAAAAAATCCGGTTACCGAAAAGGCCGCCAGTAAGCAAGCGGCAACGCCGACAGATGTCGTCAACCCGATGGCTCTGAGAACCGGAATCTGCGACAGCGCAAGGATACCAAATACCAGTATGGTTGAACCAGCACAAACTAAAACAGCGTGTAATGTCCGCAGCTTTTCATCTGTATTCTGGAATCGGCGGGTAAAAAACAAGGCATAGTCCAGGCCGATCCCCGTGACCAATAATAATGCAACAAGATGAAACAATGAAAAACGCACACCTGACAACATCAACACAGCGATATCAAACGCGATAGCGAGCACTACTGTCATTAAAACGCGAACAATGCGGCCAGGATTTTTCAGGCTGACTGTTAGCAATATCACAATCAACAAGCCGCCCCAGGCCAATTGCTTGAGCGCTGATTTCCGGTAGCTGGCAACCCGACTATGTGTTGCCGTTTTCAGGTCAAGCAATCTGACAGAACCAGATGTAATTTGTTGCAGTGGCTCTACCTGGCTGATGCCTGTCAGAGGTATCGATGAAACCCATTGCCCATCAAGTGGATACAATAAATTTTTTAACCGCCATTTGATAGCACCTTCAATATAATTCTCCATGGTGATGGTCGCGCGGTGACGACTGTTTTCAACATCAGTCAGAAATGCTAAAAATGCATTTTCTTTAAACGCTGAACCTTTAAGTGCTTGTTGTATATTTTTCTGCAAGTCCCTTTTCTCAGGCAAAGAGGTCTGGCGCACTTTTTGTGTTTTTACACTGGGCAAGTATAAACTGGCTGCATCGTAGCCCTGCAGTATTTTATTTTGCTTTAGCCGATTGAGTTCAGGTAATAATAATTCGGTTTTCTGCAAAACAGTTTCTTGATCTGGTGCGGTCACAGCCAGCAAATACCGTGCATCATCAGCACCTGTCTGCGCACGTAGTTCCTGATCCATTTTTCGCAACATATCAGGCATAGGACTTAATGCCGCCAGGTCATCTTGCCAGGGAAACGTACGGTTTTGATAAAACACAATCGAAATAAATATAATCATCCCGGCTAATAAAAAATACCAGAGCTTATCTATTTTATTTATTAAGTCAGCGTACTCCTGCCTGGAAAAAGGCTTTATGTCTGTTGGTTTTAACATCCCGGGCAATACCAGAACAGTTACTGCAACTCCTGCAACAAGACCTGTAATAGCAAACGTGCCTAACTGCGCCAGCCCCTGGAAATCAGTGAAAATAAATACTGCATAGGCAATGGCCGTGGTGATCGCACCCAGTAACAAGGTTGGCGCAATCCGGCGTATTGATTTCTCTGCGGATTCATTTCCTCGTAGAGAGCTAAAAAGGTGTAAAGGATAATCAATCACCACGCCAATTATTGTGATGCCAAAAACCAGTGTAATGCCGTGGATACTGCCAAAAAATAACAACACAGAACTGGCGCCAGCGATGACAGCAGTGATGATGGGTAATGCACTGATTAATACTTTTCCTGGTGAACGATAAACCAGTAATAAAAGCAACATGATGGCCAGCGTCGCAAGCAGGCTAAACCATTTGCTTTCACGTTCAATCGTATCACGTGATTCCAGCGCAAAAACAGGCCCACCCGTTACTGCCATTGTGACTGTTTTATTGACACTGACTTTTTGAAAAGTCTTTTGTAAAGTTCGAAGTGTGATTTCCTGTCTTTCAAGATTGTAGGCGGGTGCTGATGTTTCAGCGATCAGAAAAGATTTTTTTCCATCGCGCGAAAACCAGACACCGAAATGACGCTTAAGTTGACGGTCAGGTCGCCAATATTTTAACAAGGTCTGAAATTCAGCCGTCGGGTCAGATATTAACTGAGATCGACTGACCAACGGCAAAGGTGATTGCAACGCTTCCAGTTGCTGTTTGAATGCCTGTCGCAACAAATCCACTGAAAAGTGCCCTTCTTTTATTTCTGGGCTCAACAAATATCGGCGCTCAAAAAGCCAGTCGGCTTCTTGTTGGTCGACACGCATTTCTCCATTTTCGATTTTGCTGAATAACGTATTCTGACGTAAATTCTCGGCAAGGTTTTTATTGATTTCAGCAAGCTTTGTTTGCGTATCACCTGCCAATGCAATAATCAATAACCGGGACGCGCTGCCCTGCTGTAATTGCCTGTGAAGTAATTGATCTTCAAAATTAATAACAGCCGGCATAAACTGGGTTAGTTCAGTCGATACTTTTCCTTTTGCTGCCAGCCAGGCTGACATGACAAAAATAATCAGCAGCCAGATTACCGTCCTGGTATTGATCATTTTTTCATTCCTGCAATATCATCAACGAACTGTCACCTTCGGCGTCAATATTATTGATACTGTGTATCCTGTCTTTCGCCCCAGTAATGATAATCTCCTGAACATACTGGCGGATCGTTTTATCTTTGGGTTTTAACATCAGGCGCCAGTGATCTTCCTTACCACTTAATTGATGCGCGTAATGCCGGCTTAATTCTTTCTGGTCACCGGAAAGTAACGCAAGATAGGCTGCTACAAACGCAGTCAAAGGTGGATAATCACTCATTGCGATTTGCCGCGTGATTTTTCCATTTTTAGTCAGCGTAATAATTTCTTTGTCTGCCGCAAAACTTTCCTGTTCCGGCTTGAGCATTGCTTTTTTTAGATAATCCGGCCTTCTGTATTCAAGCACACCTTCACTCACCAGAGGCATACGCAACAAAGACAGGTGTTTTTCTTCATGATACTGAACGCTTAAGATTTCGATCCTGGCAAACCGTTGCATCAATATATTCATTGACCAGTCTGCCGCCACGAGCGGCTGCAAGATCATAAAAAGTAGAAGACTGATTATCAGTTTATTTTTTCGGCCAGAACTCATAAAAGTTAAACCAGTTATTCGGCGCTCCGCGTGTATAGTATTCCAGGCGACTGACATACTGCTTTACCCACCAGTGCAAATCGTGCTCATCTGTGAATTCCAATGGAACAAGCGGGTCACCCAATGTCTCAAAAAATATTTCATACCGGTTACCGCCACGATAAATTCCAAAGAACAGTATCACCGGTACTTTTAGACGGGCCGCAAGTTGAAAAGGCCCCGCAGGGAATATTGTTTCCTCACCCAGAAAGTCAACCGTAACCGGCTTGTCATTCTCAGCCACACGGTCACCAAGCAGACCAACCAGATAAGCATTATCAAGCGCTTCTTTCACCTTAAGCAGGGTATCGGTTTTACCCAGAGGGATAATACTCTCTACAATCTCGGGATTCAGGCTTTCCAGCACCATGGTGATATTTTCATTGTGATCATGGTGCATCAGTACTTTCACTGGGAAGCGTTTAATGCCCACAGTCCGCATAATTTCAAAACTTCCCAGGTGCGAACCCAGCAGTAAGCAACCCTGATGTTTTTCCTGTAATTCATGCAATATTTTTTCATTATTGATCTGAACATCAAACATGTCGTGCCGATCAGATAATAAAAATATTCTGTCCAGTATGGTGGCCGCAAAAGTGAAAATGTGGCGAGCGATATCCCAGGCTGTTGGCTCGCGGCCGAGCACCCTGCGTAGATAATTCTTTGATGCTGTGCGTTGTGGGCCTGCAAACAAAAAGAAATAAGCCGTAATGGGATACAGAAACAATCGCGCAAAACCACGGCCCATGTTTTGCGCAATCCATAAAATTACATTGAGCGCAAAAGGTGTACCGCGTTCTTTTTGTTCACGCCATGCATGATTCATTTCTTTTCCATCCTTTGAAATTCAAAAATGCCGGAGGCAACCACTTTATCTGCGCTCACACACTTAAACCCCGCCTGTTGATTATTTTTCAAATCGAATTTTACTTCAACTTTTTGATCAGGCGACACAGGCTGAAGGAATTTAACCTGCGGCCACCCTGAGAGCACCACATTTTTCTGCCAGTTTTGAAAAGCTATTTCTATCTGCTGCAGAATAACAACACCAGGCACAACCGGGTTGTCTGGAAAATGTCCGGGTAACGATGGATGGCTCGTCGGGATTGAAAATTCCTTTGTGAATGACATGCAGTGTATTTGTCTCAGCAGTTGTAACAAGGCTTCCCGTGGTAACTTACCGGTTGCATTCCTGGGTAGTTTATCCGCCTTAAGCAGTGGTCGAGGAAAAAAAACAGGATCAAGTACTTTGCCTAAGGCTGCCAGTACGGATTCGACCGTGGTTTCAGGCGCAACAATAATAGCAGCCAATCGGGTACCAGGCTTGTTGTTTTTATCGGGTGGAATAAACACACCATCTTCAACACCATCTATCGACTGCAACTTGATATTCAGGTCGTTCAGCGAGGCGCGTTTGCCCGCGACCTTGATCAGGTCGGTCTGCCTGCCCAGTAATTCAAATTCTGTATCAGAATGAAGTTGAACAATATCCTGCAAGGGAGCAGATTCTGGCAATTGCGGCCCTCGTACAGCCGCCACATCAGAACCATCAAATATGCGCATCCCGGGGAGCATCCGCCAGGTTTTATCTGTCACCGTTCGGCGTGTTGCAAATGCGCCCGCTTCGGTGCAACCCAAAATCTCAAAAACCTGAGTCGATAACGCCAGTTCCGCATCTGCCGCCACATCTGCCGAAAGATTATCAGTCGCAGAAACGATAAACCCTAACTCAGGCCAATCACAATCAGCGGTTATGCAGGCTCGTATATGCATGGGGGTGGTAATCAGTACGCGCGGTGCAGAAACATCTTCCAGAGATTGTCGTATATCATCCGGGTAAAACGGCCGCTCTGTCTGTAGCAACACATTCCCAAACAAGGGTGCAAGCAACGTACATTCCAGGCCAAACATATGTTGTGCGGGGACAGTCGCAACCAGTGAAGTCAACTCCCCTTTCTGCAGATTAAAACGCTGGAGAATCAACTCAACTCCTTTCACCAGTTGATGCCAGGTTTTTGGATTTGCCACAGGCTTACCGGTGCTGCCTGAAGTAAAAAGAATTGCCGCGATATGATCTGCGGAGATTTCGGGAGCCTGATCAGGTTTACTAGTTGTTTCCAGGTTGATTTCTATTTTATGCGTTTGCAGTCTTTCCGAAAATTGCTCAGCAGTTTCACTTAAACTGTAGCTGTCTGGATAGTCAGCAGTAATTTCTTCAATCGTAGAAGAGAGTTGGTTAGGTGGCAGAAGATTATGTTGGCCTCGAAGCATCGCCGCCATAAATCCAACTGCAAAGTAATAACGATTTTCACACAGGTTGATAGCATATGGCTGCTCAGGTAACTGGTCGGCAACCTGCAACATATCAGCAAGAAATTTTTCACGAGTAACCGCCCTGCCATCTACAACTGCAAAAGTCTCCTGCGGCCGTGAAAAATTCAGTAGTGGCAAATTAATCCTGCTGCTCATCTTCCATTATGCCCTGATAGTCAAGGCCGGATAAGCCATGAAAATAATCTTTTAAACTGGTGATTTCCTCACCTTGCAGCGTTACTCTGCGCAACAGAAATTCAGCAATAAAAAATAACGCCGTTAACAGGTAGTTGATGAAATTAACGAATACTGACCATATCGATATCGGTGCATAAAGTGCGAGTAATAATGATTCCAGCGCCAGTAAAAAAAAGAATGCCGTCCAGGCAATCGTGACATGACGCGTATAGGTCTCGACTTTTATGCTGGTTTCTTTGCGCACTAATCGGGCAAACCGTGTCACCAGTGCAAGTTTGCCCGGCAGTAACGAATGAAAAAATACCAGTCCAACGAGAATATTAATCAGGACTGGCGTTGCGAAAGCAGCCTGCTGACTTAGATCTTTTCTCACCAGGGCCAGCAATAGCAACGCAATAAATATCACTATTGAGGCAAACCGAAATCCTGGCCGTGGACTCATATGCCAAAGCAATAATGAGCCCATGGTGATTAACAGGAATGTTGCCAGCCGCGTATAGTCATTTAATAAGGCAATGTGAATTACCAAAAGATAGATCACAACCAGCCCAGGCTTGAAATATTGCATATCGACTATTGTATAACGACTAAGGAACCTCTGATTAATTCTGGACGAAGCAGGTTGTACCCAAAATGCCCGGATTGTTTGTGATTCTGGTACTGCTTGTTGGTTACGCCATGGCGGAGGGTAACTTTGCGCAGGGCGTTCATTTTCTTTTTTCACCCGACTTCGGCAAACTCAGCACAG
>DTYI01000236.1 GCA_012961935.1 Thiotrichales bacterium
CACAATAATTTAAATAGCCATCAGAATGGTTTTTAACGGTTGAATAAAACGCTACCCCACAGGCTGCACAAATATTCTTTCTAAGCTGAATAGAGGTGGATTGCGGTATGCGCCAGAATGCAACATTAACCGCAGACTGGTCGCAACTATCTACGCAGAGTTTGCAACCAGTACAATTATCAGCAGTAATTTCATAGCGCTCATTTTCTTCATCCAGCCGTATTGCATCATGCGGGCAGAGACGCACACAGGCATGACAGGCGTTGCATTTGTTGATGTTAATTTCAGGAAAATAAAAACGTTGGTCATTATTGTTCCTGGCAGGCAACAGTTTTCCTGGAGATAAATATTCTGGCTGACTGGTTTTCTTTGAGACAGTACTGTCCAGGCTTTTTTCTGCAACATCGGCTGCAATTTTTCGCAGAAAATTGCGTCGCGTGACAGGCTGTTTTGAAAATTGTTTAATTTCTTTTTGCAAAGACAGCCAGCGCGTTTTTGTTAGCCGGCGAATTTTAAATTCCGGCAAATTTCTTTGTGACAGAAGACTGTTGAGTTGTTTGATTCTATCTTGAACACGGATTCCCTTGCCTCGAAAACATTGATCGCAGTCTTCATGCAAGAAAAAAAGAGATCGGCTTCCCTGCCGATAAAAAGAAAGGAGGTCGTGGAGTCCCATTGTGTGAAGACATGATAAAACCCCCTTTCCGGAGGATCTTGATAGTGACTGGGTGCAAGCCATTAAACTTAACTTTAGATTCCCCCGGATTCCGGTTAATGGTTCAAACTCTGATTGAATCGCGGCCTCTGTGCAGGCGGGCACACACAAACCACAGCCGTCACAGCGCTCAGGAATAATGCCAAGCTGTTCGTCATCAAGCATCCATGCGTCTTGCGGGCAGATGTCCACGCAGGCGCGGCAGGTAGCTGTTTCGCTTTGGCTGTGAACACAGCGGTCTGGCAAAAATTCCGGCAAACGAAATTCATCAATCACTTTGTTGATCAGTTCATGCATGGCTGATCGCTACCATGATTCCTGCGTGCCCGGCATATATTTCATCGGCGCGATAATGCTTTCAACTTTTGGCTTCATGCGCTGCTCAATTTCTTCGGTCGTTGGTCTGGGTTCGTCCAAAATTTCAGCCAACAGATCGCGGAGCTTTTCAATATAAAATGCGGTTAGTAAAACCAGTGAAGCATAAAAATCTGTTTCGCAATGCATCGCAGCCCGTTCGGCGAACGACATGATCCAGCGCAATAAATGTTCGTCCAGAAATTGTGCAATATCTTTTAAATCATCTGTATTTATTTCACCAGAAAACACGTAGGCAATCAGCTGCAATTGTGTAACTAAATGATCGTCAGGCCGGATGCGCCAGTTTTCCACTTCGAGACCATAGCGTTTATAAAAATCGCGCACCTGAAACATGGATTGCTGCATGGCGAGATTTTCTTCATCCACCCAGACTGATTCCTGTGGTGAGGCGCGATAAGCATGGTTGAGATAAATGCCCGCAAAATCCATATCCAGAAGATCTTTGGTTTTTTCGGCAAGGGTTTCCGGCCAGTTTCTGATGGTCTGATTTAATGTCGTCAGCACAGGTTTGGCTTTTGGATCGGAGAGCAGGAGCCCAAGGTGCCGAGGGAAGTCGATGGATTTTAATTGCAGAATACTGTCTGCACTGAGTTCATTTCCATTCAGACTCGCCAGCAGTTTTAAATCATCACTGATTACATCGCAGAAAGACTGAATTAGATTTTCTTCTACATCGACTGTTTGCGTAGCGACCGTACTCATGACCCTGTGCCGTCAGTTTTGTTTTCCACAACACCCTTACTGTGTGCGATGAAAACAATGGATGGGTTGGTTAGTTTTGGATCGGCAAAATTTTTCACCTGTCTGACAGTTTTATCCTTGCCTCCCATGGCTTTTGTATCATATGTACCTGCGCGTAATTGATCGATCGGGCCGATATCCAGTACCCGCATCATGCAGCCCATGACACAATAAGGCTTGCGGCCAGCGTCGATTTCATCGACGCACATATTGCATTTTTTGACGATCTGATCTTCCGGATCGTACTGTGGCGCACCGTAGGGGCAGGCGGCTTCGCAGCGGCGGCAACCGATGCAAAGGGTGGAATCAATATCCACAATGCCGTCTTTTTTGCGCTTGAAAATCGCACCCGTTGGGCAGGCTGGTAGGCAGGCAGGTTGTGCACAGTGATTGCAGGAGATGTTGACTTTATAGGCGTAAACTTCAGGAAAAGTACCACCTTCGACATACTGAACCCGGCGGAAGCGCGGACCAGCAGCCAGACCATTTTTATCCTTGCAGGCAATTTCGCAGGCGCGGCAGCCAATACAATCCACATTGTGGTGTATAAATCCAAGCTGCATATCCGGTACGACCGGTGTGTAGACTTCTTTTTTCCGGCGCTTCACCGCCGCCTTGATTTTAGTCTTGTCGATATTCTCATTCATCGTTCTGACTCCTTAAAGGTCGCGGCGGAAAACATGACTGCGGGAGGTCGCCATCTTGTCCCATCCAGGCCGATGTTCCAGTTTGGTTTTTTTGATGTTCACCAACAGGGTGTTGTAGGCAAATGATCCGGCCGGGCTGGGATTATCCAGCGTTAGAAAGTCGGGGTTGCCTGAGCGGTCGACACCTTTATTGTCCGGGTCAAGCCAGGCGCCTTCATGCAATACAACAACACCCGGTGCGCAACGCTCGGTTGCGTAAACGGGTACGACACATTTACCCCGGTCATTCCAGACTTCAACAATGTCCCCCGTTTTAAGCCCCAGTTTTTTCGCGTCTGAAGCATTGATGGTGATTTCCTGTTCAAAGGCTTCTTGTAGCCAGGGAATGTTGTTGAAAATGGAATGGGTTCGATGCCGTGGATGGGGCGTAATCATATGGAACGGAAATTTTTTCGTTTTCGGACTGTTGAGTGACTCCCAGGGTTCGATCCATTTTGGAATAGACGGGATGTGGTAGCCGTACTTGGTCCGCTTCCAGTCGGAGATGTTTGCCAGCTCGGTGCAGAGAATTTCGATCTTGCCGGAAGGTGTCTGGAACGCTTTCCCTTTTTCAATCTGATCCCGGAAAGCGACATGCGGCTTGTCCAGTTTGAATTTGTAAATACCCCGTTGTTTGAATTCTTCCCAGGGCATGGTCACGTGCTGATGCGCCATGACTTTATTTTCCCACCAGTCTTTCAGATAGGCTTCATCCACAGCGTCGTTATTGTCGAAATAGTCGCGGTTGGCCCGGGGATTGTAAGCGCGGCCAAACTGTTCGCCACCGATGCGCCAGGCCAGTTCGGTGAAGACCTGAAAATCAGTTTTACTTTCGCCCAGTGGCTCGATCACTTTGGGGCGGTGGATATAGTAATGCCCCTTGTACCAGGGCAGGGCCACATCGTGGCGTTCGAAGTGAGTGGCGATCGGGAATAAAACATCCGCGTACAAACCGGAAGGTGTAATGGTTGAATCCATGCAGACGACCAGATCCAGTTTTTTGATCGCCTTGATTTCCTTGTTGATGTTGGTGAGTTGATTAAACCAGTCCGACCCCTGCCAGAAAATTCCGCGGATGTTGGGAACGACGCCATCAAGGTTATCATTGCGCGGCCACAGGCCCGCCTCTTCACGTGTGACGTTGGGATAATTCAGGACAATGTGCGCCCATCGATCAGACTTGATGGAAGCCCACCATTTGTTGGCGTACTCATCATAGGGATAGGCTACGCCCTCGGCGTGAAAGGCCTTGCCCACGCCTTCAGCACAGCCGCCGAGTACGCCGATGTTGCCCGTCATGGCTTGCAATGCAGCCGCCATGCGATTGTATTGCTCGCCATAGGCGGCACGGCCAGCTGCCCAGCAGGCTTTCAGCGCAGCCGGTTTGGTAGTGGCGTACATATGCGCGAGCTTCTTGATATCTTTTGCTGAGATGCCGCAGATTTTTTCGGCCCATTCGGGTGTTTTCGGCTGACCGTCATATTTTCCAAGGATATAGTCTTTGAAATTTTCCTGGCCGTTAGGTGTGTCTTTTGACCAGTCCGGCATCGTGCCGGCATCCATCCCCATGGTGAATTTGTTAATAAATTCCTGATCATGCAGATTTTTGCTGAAAATATAATGCGCCATGCCAGCCATCATGGCAGCGTCGGTGCCCGGCTTGATCGGTAGCCACCAGGCGTCGTAGGCTGAACCTGAATCGGTGTATTGCGGATCGATCAAAACAAACTTGCAGCCGCGTTGTTTGGCCAGACGCATATAGTAAAAAGTGTTGCCACCGTGGAAGGTATAGGCAGGATTCCAGCCCCACATGATGATTAGTTTTGAATGCGCGAAAGTGTCGTCCTCGTTACCGTCTTCGATGGTGCCGAAGGTCCAGCGCGAACTCGTGGTCGTACCCTGGTAAGAAGGAACTGACCAGGAGTTGGTCCTGCAGCCGAACATCCCCATAAAGCGGCCCAGCAAACCTTCAATCTGATCTGACTTGTGCAGCACGCCGTAGGATGCACCCGCATAGCTTTGGTCCAGCAAGGCCTGGGGGCCGTATTTTGCCTTAATGTCAATCATTTTCCGGGCGCCCAGATTCAGTGCGTCGTCCCAGGAGGCGGCTCGCCACTGCGTGTCGACCTCCCGGCTCCGCCACCTCTTTCGAGAGCAGACCGGCGTCTCGCTTC
>DTYI01000237.1 GCA_012961935.1 Thiotrichales bacterium
GAATGGCTACAGCGGTGCCTGGATGCCTTGCCATGCAAGCGCAGGCTTCGGCTGTGTGTCGCATAATCACCCTTCGGGTAAGTATAATCCCGTCTGGTGCATACTGAGTTTCACACACAGTATTCAAAAAGGACATACGACTTGATCCAGCAGGCCCGACAACTCCTCAAAACCACTTTCGGCTATAGCGAATTTCGCCATCATCAGGAAGCGATTATCCAGTCTACACTGGAAGGCAAAGATGCGCTTGCGCTGATGCCAACCGGTGGTGGTAAATCGCTGTGCTATCAAATTCCTTCCTTAATGCTTGCAGGTACGGGTATTGTAATTTCCCCCTTGATTGCCTTGATGCAGGATCAGGTCGATGCACTGCAACAGCTTGGAATACACGCTGCTTTTATCAACTCGTCGCTGGACTATCAGACCTGTGAAGCAGTTGAACAGCAGCTTCTTAATAATGAACTGGACCTGCTTTATCTCGCACCGGAACGATTACTAAATAGCCGTACACTCGACTTGCTTGATCGCGCGCAACTGGCGCTGTTTGCAATTGACGAAGCACATTGTGTGTCGCAATGGGGACATGACTTTCGACCGGATTACCAACAACTTTCCATCCTCACAGAACGATTCCCAGATGTTCCTCGTATCGCATTGACTGCGACTGCCGAACCCCGCACGCAAAAGGAAATTATTCAGCAACTCAAGCTGGACAATGCCGACGTTTACATCAGCAGTTTTGACCGGCCGAATATTCGGTACGCCATCAATGAAGGCAGCAATGCGAAGGACAAGCTCTGGTTATTTCTGGAAACCGAACATCCACAGGACTCCGGTATTATTTATTGCCTTTCGCGCAAAAAAACGGAAGCCATTGCCGAATGGCTGAATGAGAAAGGCCGCACCGCGCTGGCCTATCATGCAGGATTAAGTGCTGAACAGCGCAAAAAAAATCAGGAACGATTTCTGCGTGAAGACAATATTATAATCGTTGCCACCATTGCTTTTGGCATGGGCATCGACAAGCCTGATGTTCGTTTTGTTGCCCATCTGAATTTGCCAAAAAGTATCGAAGCTTATTATCAGGAAACCGGCCGCGCCGGACGTGATGGCAAGCCCTCCAATGCCTGGATGGCCTACGGCTTGCAAGATGTCATCACACTGCGACAGTTTACCGATACCTCCAACGCCAACGATCAGCAAAAGCAGGTTCAGCGCAACAAACTGGAAGCCATGTTGGGCTTATGTGAATTAACCAACTGCCGCCGCCAGGCCTTGCTGGAATATTTTGGTGAAACCTTAAAAGAGCCGTGTGGTAATTGTGATAATTGTCAGATTCCACCCGAGACCTGGGATGCAACCGAAGCGGCACAAAAGGCACTGTCCTGTGTCTACAAAACCGGACAACGCTTTGGCGTAAATTACGTTGTCGAAGTGCTGGTCGGAAAAGATGACGAGCGTATCCAGCGCTTCAGACATGACCGTATCAGCACTTTCGGAATCGGCGCAGACTTGCCTCAAACACAGTGGCGAACAATCTTCCGTCAGCTTATTTCGCATGGCTATCTCAAAGTCGATGTCGAACACTACAACGCATTACAACTGACTGAAAAAGCCCGGCCACTTTTGCGCGGTGAAGAAACATTACAATTACGCAAACAAAGCAAACAAAAGAAAGCGAGTAAAAAATCCCGTAAAGAAACACATGCCATCAGCATTGCCGATGAAGCATTATGGGAAGCACTCAAAGCACTACGCATGAAACTCGCCACCGAACAAAGCGTGCCGCCCTATGTCATCTTCCACGATTCAACCCTGCAACACATGATGGCCAAACGCCCGCAGGATTTAAATGAAATGCAACAAATTAGCGGAGTTGGCAAACAAAAACTGGAACGCTACGGACAAAAATTCCTCGATGTTTTGCTCGAACATCCCCGCAACAAACTTTTCGAAAACCCACTGTCAGATACCATTAATGAAACATTATTCCTCCACACAAAAGGCCTGGATGCAGAAGCAATAGCCAGGAAGCGGATGCTAAAAACCAGCACTGTTTTCAGTCACTTTGCAGAAGCCATCGAACTCGGTCTGCTTGAACCCCTGGACGTATTGCCTATCGATAAAACAGAGCACAATGAAATTATTGCCGTAATGGAAATGCACAGCGTCCTGGAAGAGGGCAAGCTAAAACCAGTCTTTGAAGAACTGGACGAACGCTATGACTATGGCTTGCTGAAGTGTGTGTTGGCAGCGATGTGATAATTGGGGATGAGTTGTCTGCTGAAAACACAGGTTGTGCTGTGCAACTATTTTAAAGGCAGAAATGATTAAGTGCTTCTAGCTTTCAGTGGAAAACGTTCAGGATGTTCAATTATTTCTTCTGTGAGATCAATGTCAATATCAGGCCAGTAGAAATGACCGGGAAGTTGCTCTTCAACATTGATGATTGATTTGACAGGCTGGTCTTTAAACCAGGGGAAATCATCATATGGCATGAATAGCTCTTTTTTGTGAGCCAGGAGCCATACTCCATGGGTTGAAATATGTGTTACCTCAACTGCTGAAGTGTTGTTGCCATGCGCTAATGAGCTCATTGTAATGAACCTCTATTAATGATTCGATTTCTTTCAATTGCTTTCTTGTGTAATGATAGTTCTTTGCAAGTTCTATTTCAGGCTCGAGCCAAAATTTTGCTTCGCCGTCTCCAGAAACCACATGGACATGTAGTCGATTTTCTTCTCTTGAAAAGAAGAAAAATCGGTATCCACGTTCTCTAAATACAGTAGGACTCATATAGTTCCTTGCATATTACAGTTTTTACAAACGGGTAAGTCATGTTGAAACGGAGCTTGTTTCCATGCATTGATATTAACATAGTGAACCAGAATTCACTGCCGAAAAATCAATGCAACTCCAGCTTCGCCTGTTCTTCAAGAATAGATTGCAGCAGTGAATTGCCCTGCGCGCCCATACCTTTGTTGAGTTTTTCTATATCGCGTTCGCCGTCGATCAGTTTTTTCATGATGCCGCCAAGCAGGGCCATGTCGCCACCGGCGGCGGTCATTTGTTCGGCCATGCCGGCTAACATTTGCAGGGCTTGTGGTTGTCCGGTTCTGGCGGCGTGGATCATGCCGGCGAGTCCGGGGGCAGCCATGCTGGCATCGGCTTTTGCATTGGGGTCGGGCAGGGTAGAGGCGTCTTGTATGCCTTTTAAAATGGCGTCAATGATGGTTTGATCTTCTTCGTCCATTCCTTGCAAAATTGTTTCGGAGCGTTCTCCTGCAATTATTTTTCGGATGGCTGCAATTAATTTTGTCCAGCCATTTTGTTCGGAAACTTTAAAGGCTTGTTCAAGTTCAGCTGGTGTTTGTTTTGCCTGCGCAGCCTTGACGGTCGCGACGATAAGGCTTGCATGGGTCTGGATGATTTGTTGTTGGTAGTCTGGTGTTTTTTGCATGATCTAGTTTTACCGCAAAGGTGCAAAGATCGCAAAGAATTTTAGATCCCCTCATTCCCCTTTTTTAAAAGGGAGGTTAACTCTCTGCATACTCTGCGTCTTTGCGGTGAATTATAAAGCTTTAATTTTTTCTAATTGTTCCTGAAATTGTTCCAGTGATTTCCGTTGTTCATCGGCCTGTTTTCTTGCTTGGGCGACGACATCTTCCGGTGCTTTTTTTGCAAAGCTGGGATTATTTAATCGCGCTTCGGTTTTTTCCAGATTACTTTGATGTTTATTGATTTCTTTTTCCAGGCGGGTAATTTCTGCATCTTTGTCGATGAGCCCTGCCAGTGGAATAAGGATTTTAACTTCACCGGCAAGCGCCGTTGCAGATTCTGGTACGTCTTTGTCTGAGGTCAGCCATTCAACAGTTTCAATTTTTGCGAGGCGATTAATAAAGCTGGCGTTGCTCTCGAAACGCGTTTTATCATCAGACGTCCAGTTTGCCAGCATGACGGGCAATGGCTTGCCGGGCTTGATGTCCATTTCTGAACGAATTCTGCGTATGCCCAGTATAAATGTTTTGATCCACTCCAGATCAGTTGTGGCCTGTTCGTCAATTTTGTTTTTATCGGCTTTTGGCCAGGGTTGCAGCATGATGGTGTCACCTTCGACACCTGCGAGTGGTTTGATTTGTTGCCAGATTTCTTCGGTGATGAAAGGCATGATCGGGTGCGACAACCTCAACAATGCTTCGAGCACACGAACAAGCGTTCGGCGGGTGCCGCGTTTTGCAGCTTCACTGCTTTCATCAGCAAATAAAACGGGTTTGGACAGTTCCAGATACCAGTCACAGTATTCGTGCCAGGTAAATTCATAAATCGCTTTTGCGGCCAGGTCAAAACGATAGGAATCAAAATGCTGGCTGACATTTTCTTCGACCTGTTGCAGGCGGGAAATAATCCAGCGGTCGGCGAGTGATAACTCCACGTCGTTGCTATCGATGCCGGTGTCCTGATCTTCGCATTGCATCAAAACATAACGCGCGGCATTCCAGATTTTATTGCAGAAATTTCGGTTGCCTTCGATGCGTTGCAAGTCAAAACGAATATCCCGCCCGGTTGAGGCTAATGCGGCAAGGGTAAAACGTAATGCGTCGGTGCCGAAAGCAGGAATGCCATCAGGAAAATGTTTGCGCGTTGCCTTCTCTATCTGTTTCGCTTTTTCTGGTTGCATCATATTGCTGGTGCGTTTTTCAACCAGCGCTTCCAGGTCGATGCCGTCGATCAGATCCAGCGGGTCAAGTACGTTACCTTTCGACTTGGACATTTTCTGTCCGTCGCTGTCACGTACAAGACCTGTTACATAAACTTCATGAAACGGCACATCGTCCATAAATTTCAGCCCCATCATTATCATCCGCGCGATCCAGAAGAAAATGATGTCGAAGCCGGTGATTAAAACATTGGTTGGGTAGAAGGTTTTCAGTGCTTCGGTTTTTTCCGGCCAGCCCAGCGTTGAAAATGGCCAGAGTGCGGAGGAGAACCAGGTGTCGAGGACGTCTTCGTCCTGTTTCAGTTTTACGTTTTCATCCAGGTTGTATTTTTTGCGTGCTTCGGCCTCGTCGTGCGCAACATAAATATTACCGGCTTCATCATACCAGGCGGGAATGCGATGACCCCACCAGAGTTGGCGGGAAATGCACCAGTCCTGAATGTTACGCATCCATTCAAAATAGGTTTTGTTCCAGTTTTCAGGGACGAATTTAATCTTGCCGGTTTCCACAGATTCAATGGCGGGTTTCGCCAGTGGTTCAATTTTGACATACCACTGATCCGTCAAAAAAGGCTCGACCACGACGCCGGAACGATCGCCGCGCGGTACCATAAGTTTGTGATCGTCGATTTTTTCCAGCAGTTCCAGTTCGCGTAAATCATGCACGATTAAATCACGTGCTTCATAGCGGTCCATGCCCTGATATTTTGTCGGAGCATTGTCGTTGATTTGCGCATCAATTGTGAAAATATTAATCAGCGGCAGGTTGTGACGTTGGCCGACTTCATAGTCGTTAAAATCATGTGCGGGTGTGATTTTAACGCAGCCTGTTCCGAATTCCGGGTCTACATATTCATCTGCAATAATGGGTATTTTTCGATCCGTCAATGGCAGGGCGATTTCTTTGCCGACCAGTTTTTTGTATCGCTCATCTTCCGGGTGCACAGCAACGGCAGCATCACCGAGCATGGTTTCTGGTCGGGTGGTCGCGACAACGAGGTGATCTGAACCATCCGCCAGCGGATAACGCATATGCCACATGTAGCCGTTTTCTTCTTCAGAAATGACTTCCAGATCAGAGATGGCGGTGTGCAGAACAGGATCCCAGTTGACCAGACGTTTGCCGCGATAAATCAGCCCTTCATCGTGGAGTTTGACGAACACTTCGGTGACGGCTTTGGATAATCCTTCGTCCATGGTGAAGCGTTCACGCTGCCAGTCGAGTGAGGCACCCATGCGTCGAAGTTGTTTTGTGATGGTGTCGCCGGAATGTTCTTTCCATTCCCAGACGCGCTTGACGAACTCTTCACGACCCAGATCATGACGCGTTTTTCCAACAGCATTGAGTTGGCGTTCGACCACCATCTGGGTGGCAATGCCTGCATGGTCGGTACCCGGTTGCCATAAAGTTTTGTCGCCCAGCATACGGTGGTAGCGGGTGAGGGCATCCATCAGCGTGTCCTGGAAAGCATGGCCCATGTGCAGCGTGCCGGTGACATTCGGCGGTGGGATCATGATGCAATAAGGGGAGTCTTTACCGCTGGGTGCAAAGTAATTATTGTCTTCCCACTGTTGGTACCAGTGTTGTTCAATGGCGTGGGGATTGTAGGTTTTTTCCATGCTTCGGATGCGGGTTGTAAAAACCCAGAAGTATACCCGAGCAGGGGCGGGATGTGGCGTTATTTAGACTCCTGGAGACCTGAGCTAGTCGTGGTTTTTCTTCCCTCTGGGTAGACGGGTGCGCAACTCGGCCATAATCACCCGAGTAATTTCTTCGCGTGCCATGGCGATATGCTTGTGCATGATGAAGTCGATATGCTCTGCAATTTTTTCTTCCAGATTAGATTTTTTAGGTGCAGGTTTGATCGTCTGGATGTTATCCCGTGGCAGCTGCTCAAGCTGTTCCTTGACGCTGGGTTCCGGGTTGGTTTTTTCGTCAATCTTCTGTGGATTGCCTGGAAAAATCAGGTCACTCAAAACTGGGATATCTTCATCATCTAGTGAGTTCATGTCATCCGCTTTAAAATGTTTAGTCAGTCATTAGTCAATATTGTGGTTGGTCAGTTCGTAACCACGATCACGATAATACTGATAGCGTACCCGGCCTTGCCGCCGCTGTGAATCCTCAGTATCAATAATTTCGACGACCCGCTCAAAACGACTGAAGAAATCTGGGACATCGGTCGCAAGATTGATCAGGATTTCATGATTCGGGGGCTCTTGTTGGTGACTGATGGTGACGGGTGCGCCTGGGACAGCATCCTGAAACTGCTCATGTGGAACAAAGCTGATATCGCGGTAAGTCCAGAGCAGGTTATCGATCTGGCCCGACATGGAAGGGTCGGTTGTGTGAATGTGCAACTTATATCTCTGTCGGTAGATCTGCTCGGCCATTTTGGAGACAAAACCCAGGCGGTTGTGTTTTCCGGACAAGATGTAAAAATCAACTCGGGTCATTTCAGCGACTGTAAAATAAATTCAGTCAGCAGGGGAACTGGCCGGCCCGTAGCGCCTTTGTTTTTTCCAGAGTGCCAGGCTGTTCCGGCAATATCCAGATGTGCCCAGCGATAGTTTTTGGTGAACTTTGAAAGATAACTTGCGGCGGTAATTGTACCAGCCGGGCGGCCACCGATATTTGCCATGTCTGCAAAGTTGCTTTTCAATTGCTCGCCGTATTCATCCCACAGTGGTAATTCCCATAGACGGTCATTGATTACTTCTCCGGCATTTTCGAGTTTGCGACCCAGTGACGAAGTATTGGTTAACATACCGGTGGCATGGTGGCCGAGTGCCATAATGCAGGCGCCGGTCAAGGTCGCAATATCAATCACCACTTCGGGGTCATATTTTTCGACGTAGGTCAGTGCATCACAAAGCACCAGCCGACCTTCGGCATCGGTGTTGAGAATTTCAACGGTCTGGCCGGACATGGTGGTGACAATGTCACCCGGACGTGAGGCATTGCTTCCTGGCATATTTTCAGCAGCTGCAATAACGCCGACGAGGTTTACGGGTAGTTGCATATCCATGCAGGCTTGCAGCGTACCGAAAACACTGGCAGCACCACCCATATCGTATTTCATTTCATCCATCGCCTGTGATGGCTTGATTGAAATGCCACCTGTATCAAAAGTAATGCCTTTTCCAACCAGAACGATCGGTTTTCCTGCATCCTTGCCGATACCGTTGTAATGCATGCAGATTAATTTTCCCGGTTGCGCGCTGCCCTGAGAGACAGACAGGAATGCGCCCATCCCCAGATCTTTCATTTCGTTTTCATTCAGAATTTCTACATCAAGCGCCGGGTAGGTTTTTTGTAGCTGTTTGGCCTGCCGGGCGAGATAGGTTGGGTTACAAATATTTGGTGGCATATTGCCCAGGTCACGCGCAAGTTTGACGCCTGCGGCCATTCCCTTGGCTTCATGCATGGCCAGTTCTGCCTTATCCAGGTAACGACGGCTGCTGACGTTGAGCGTCAGTTTTCGCAAAGGTCGTTTGGGTTTTTTCTTAGTCGTTTTATATTGATCAAAAATATAAAGCGCCTCTTCAATACTTAATACGCTCAGACGTATTAATGTATTCAGGTTCAGCGATTTGTTGTCGATCCCGGTCAGATAGCTGGCGGCATCCGCTGCACCACTCTTGTTCAGTGCTTTGGCAACTGCATGATTAATTTTTTTAAAGCGTGCAGCGGTTAACTCTCTTTCGGCACCACAGCCCACCAGTAAAATCCGGTCGGCAAAACAATCATCAAGATCATAAAGCCAGAGTAGATCGCCGACATCACCTTCCATGTCTTCTCGTTTGAGATGTTGCTTGATTGCGCCCTTTGTTGCTTTATCCAGCGTTGCTGCTGGTCGGGATAATTTTCGCCCGGAAAAGACGGGAATGACGATGCAGGCATTGCGCTGCTTTTCCGGGTTTCCACTTTTAATCGAGAATTGCATGTTGGCTACCAGTTATTTTGAAAGATTTTCTTAGATACGAATGGCACTTACTTAACAGCTAACTGAATGAATAAACAAGAGACTTTCATATTGAACAACAAGGGAGTAGATGCAGGTCTATGAGATGTTACGGGCCAGGATATCGACGCAGAGACGCAAAGGCGCAGAGTTAATAATAATTGCTCTGCGCCTTTGCGTCTCTGCGTCAAATAGAACCCAACTTTTGTCTTGTAATTCATGCGCTTTCGCCTATGTAAGTGAAATTCTTCTCAGATACGAAATTACGAATGAGCATAGTTTAATGCATAATGGGCAATTCAATACAGCTACGCTATCATTTTTTACGATGCCATTTTCGATTCTCAGTCGCTATCTGCTCAGGGAAACCATTATTACCCTGGTAGCAGTGCTGGCTGTGTTGCTGTTGATCCTTCTGGGTGGTGTTTTTGCGCAGCTGCTGGGTAAAGTAGTCGCTGGGAAATTATCAGCCACAGTGTTATTTCCACTGCTGGTAGTCGGCACGCTGAAATCCTTGACGATACTACTGGCCGTCGCGTTATTTCTGGCCACGCTGGTGACGCTAGGCCGCATGTATAAAGATAATGAAATGACGGCATTGCGTGCAGGTGGTGTGGGTTATTCCAGAATTCTAAGGCCACTTTTGATATTGGCCATTGTGGTTGCACTGTTGCTGGCCGGCCTGGCTTTCTGGGTGCAACCGTGGAGCCGGGTTGTGTCTGAGCAGTTGCGTACTCAGTCAGCGCAAATTCTGGATATCGCTGGGATCACCCCGGGGCGGTTTATTCGCATACCCGGTGGCGAACAGGTTGTTTTTGCAGAGTCTTTAAATAGTCAGGAAAAAAAACTGGAGAATGTTTTTTTATTCCGTGAAGTTGAAGGGAAAACACAGATAGTGGCCGCAGAATCAGCGCAACAGTTACAAAAAAGTACCAATGGAGAACGCATCCTGGAGCTTGGGCAGGGCGAGTTATTTGAAATTTTTACAGAGAATTCAGGTTATAGTCTTGGCCAGTTTGAACGGCAGGGTTTACGTTTACCCGAAGCGAAGGCAATTAGTCATGAGCAAACGCTGCGGGGGATGCCAACAGCCAGCTTGTTAAAATCAGACGGCATCGCAGAAAAAACAGAATTGCACTGGCGGTTGTCTTATCCTGTGAGTGTACTGGTGCTTGTGTTGCTTGCTATTCCGTTGAGTTATACCACGCCGCGTAAGGGGCAATTTGCAAAACTAACAGTCGCAGTTCTGATCTATGTGCTTTACATTAATCTGCTGGGTTTAGGGAGAACCTGGATGATTGAGGGCCAAAGTCCGGTCTGGTTGGGCTTGTGGTGGGCGCATGGCCTGGTTTTACTTTTAGCCTTCGTCCTGTTTGTGAAACAACTGGGCTGGCGCGGTCTCTTCAACCTGGATTCCGCAGTTGACCGCTTCATAGGGGGGGCAGGTGATTGATATAAATCATGCTGCGTTGAGTATTCAATTTCACCTCCAGACTGAGGCCGCTACGGGGCGCATGGCACGCCCTGTTAGCCGCATGGCCGCGTTACAACTCCTCGCAATAGCCCGGCTATTACTCGTCGTTGCGCCTTGCCACGCAACTAACAGGTCGCACCCTGCACCCCGTCCAACTGCGAATTCCAGGTTCACAACAAAATGATAAAAATCCTGGATCGTTATTTATGGGTACATATTCTGGCGGGTACGCTGCTGGTACTCCTTGTGCTGGTTTCGCTGGACGTTTTTTTTACTTTCATGAATGAAATTGGGGATGTCGGGCGTGGCCGCTATGGCTATTTACAGGCCTTGTCCTACGTGTTGCTTTCCCTGCCACAGCGGTTGTATGAGTACGCGCCGACCGCAACATTAATCGGCAGCTTGTTGAGTCTGGGTTCGTTGGCCGCGCATCAGCGAGTGGATCTGGGATCAGGAAGCCACGGTCAGTCCGCCCTACTACAACCTCATCATTCCGCCGCTGGCGCTGGTGCTCATCTTCTTGATGGGTACGGCTCCGCTCCTCGGCTGGCGCAAGACCTCGAAGGAGCTCTTCTACAAGAGCTTCCGCTGGCCAGTCGGCGCGCTGGTGGCAGCCGTGGTGCTCCACGTGGCTGTCGGTCCC
>DTYI01000238.1 GCA_012961935.1 Thiotrichales bacterium
ACACTAGCCCGCATATTGCATGAAGGGAATGGAATTTCTGGAAAAACTCAGCGAAACAGATTGTGCAAACATCGCGAATGCCATGGCAAGCCATGGCTTGAGCGATTTTGCGCAAGCTGTGAAGATGATTTTTTCAGAAAACCATTCAGGCGCAAACTGGATGTTGGCAGAATCGTGAAAAATTTTTTTGAGCATATGATTTTTCAGCTAAATATCAAATTACGGGGCCGCCTTTATGCAATATGCGGGTTAATTTAAATTCCAGTTGCCGATGTCAGCATTGCTGCCTTCACCGCCTGATTGTCCATCTTTGCCATAGGTGAAGATATCGACTTCCCCTTTTTCGCCGGGACTCAGGTAAAGATATTCACGGCCCCAGGGATCTTTCGGCAGGCGTTTGAGGTAACCACCGGGTCGCCAGTTACGTACATCGCCCGGGTTAGTGACCAGTGCTTCCAGACCCTGGTCGGTGGCCGGGTAGTCAAAGTTGTCCAGTTTGTACATGTCCAGCGCGGCTTCGATGCCATGAATGTCCTGCTTCGCGCGGGTGATGCTGGCCTTGTCGACGTTGCCGAAGATTTTAGGTGCCACGATACCAGCGAGAATGCCGATGATGACGACTACGACCATGATTTCAATCAGGGTGAAACCCTTTTCTGAAAAGGGGGTTGAATGCTTGTGTTTCACGAATTAATTCTCCAGAAAATGAATAATATTTTGACAGAATAACGGGTTAGATTGTTCCATTATTGCTGTATCAACTGGTTAAGATCAAAGATAGGCAGCAGGATAGCCAGCACGATGACCAGCACCACGGCGCCCATGACCAAAATCAGGATGGGTTCAAACAGGGTCACCATGGTGTTGACCCGGTTTGTGGTTTCCCGCTCCTGCTGGGTGGCCGCACGTTCCAGCATGGCTTCCAGATTGCCGCTGGCCTCGCCGCTGGCGATCAGGTGCAGGGTCATCGGTGGGAACAGGCCAGATTTTTGCAAAGAACCGCTGATGCTGGCACCTTCGCGCACGCGTTCTGCGGCATCGTTAATTGCTTCGCGCATGGGAATATTGCCGACCACTTCAGCGGCATGCATCATGGCGGTGAGAATGGGTACACCACTGGCAGCAAGGATGCTGAGTGTACGGCTGAAGGCTGCAGTGTGTTTGCCTCGAATCAGATCACCAAAAAGAGGCAGTCGTAACAGAAATCGATCTGTACGGCGATGAAACCCGGTGTTGCTTTTATACAGCCTGAAAAACAGTATCAGGCCCACAACCGTAGCAATCAGAACATAGGGGCCAGTTGTTTTGACAATGTCGCTGAGAAAAATCATCAGTCGGGTCAAAAAAGGGAGTTCCTGATCCAGTGAGTCGAAGATCTGTACCACCTGGGGCACAACATACCCCAGTAATCCTGCCACGACTGCAATTGATACCAGCGTGAGCATGACGGGATAGACCAGTGCGGTGGTGATTTTCTGCTGGATGGCCTGGTGCTCTTCAGTGTAGTCGGCCAGGCGGTCGAGGACATCGTCAAGATGCCCGGCCTGTTCGCCAGCGGCAACTGTTGCACGATACAGCCCTGGGAAAACACCCGGAAATTGCGCCAGACTATCGGCCAGTGTGTAGCCTTCTACGAGGCGAGCACGAACACCCAGTACAATTCGCTGCACCGATTTTTTATGGGTCTGGCGTGAGATGGTGGCGAGTGATTCTTCCAGTGGGGTAGCGGCGCGTATTAATGTTGCAAGCTGACGAGTAAAAAGTGCCAGGTCTGCAGAGTTCAGGCCACGCCGGGAAGTGCGAAGCGCCGTTCTTTTTGGCGCATCGCTGACTTCCTGCACGTCGAGTGGAATCAACTGTTTTTCACGCAGTTGTTGACGGATCAGGCGTGGGGTATCGGCTTCCAGTACGCCGGTTTCTTCACGGCCACGTCGATTCAGGGCTGTGTATTCGTAGGCAGGCATTAGCCGGGAAATTTCTTCATGATCGTTGCGGGTTAATCTTCGCGGGTGACGCGCATTACTTCTTCAATTGATGTAATGCCATCCAGCACTTTTTGTACGCCGTCTTCTCGTATGCTCGGGGTATGTTGTCTGGCGACCTGTTCCATTTCATACTCCGCTGCGCCATCGTGAATCATGGTTTGTAGCGTGTCGTCAATGATGACCAGTTCATAAATTCCAGTGCGGCCATGGTAGCCGGTGTCATTGCATTGGTCGCAGCCTTTGGCGCTATAAATGA
>DTYI01000239.1 GCA_012961935.1 Thiotrichales bacterium
CCACCGGCCGCTCACCGCGACGTTGGTACAGCCAGGGATGGCTGTATCAACAAGTATTAGACACCTCACCAAGGCGCATAAAAAATCACCCCTAGGTGTATAATTATTAAAAACAAAATTAAACTACTGATTTGCGAATAGTGCAACCGAAAAATACACCTTCTGCAAAAAACAAAAGCACCTTTAATTCAATAGGTCGGTCTTGATTGATTCCGCAGCATTCTTGGCAATAAGTTAGGCTCCCCTGCTTTCAAGCACAGACCGAATTAATGGCAACGTTACTCTGCGTTGCTGGATTATGGTTTCTTTATCGAGCTGGTCGATTATTTGCAGTAGTTCTTTTATATCTCGCCGGCTGCGTGTGAATAAATATTGCGTGGCTTCCAGTGAGATTTCCAGACCAATATTTTCTGCGCGTTGTGTGACTGTTTTGAATAGGTCTTCATCCTGTAATTTTTTTAAATAAAACATTGGGCCCCACATTAGGCGTGAGCGTAAATCTTCCAGCGCCAGTGACATTTCCTGTGGTTTTTTTGTGGCTGAAAATACCAGTGGTGTTTTTTGTTCGCGGCAACGGTTGATCAGGTTAAATAATTCGACCGCCCATTCTTTGTCGTTGCCTGCCAGGTGTATGTCATCGATGCAGATAATGTCTAACTGCTCCATGCCATGCAGTAATCGCGGGTCAGATTCGGCGAGTTCTTTTAATGGCACGTAGGCGGCATTTTTATTTTCTTCTGCGGCCTGGTGACAGATCGCCTGCAATAGATGTGTTTTCCCGCGTGCGGCTTTGCTCCAGATGAATGCCTGTGGTTCTGAATGTGATTGCAGGAGTCCTTTCAGGCAGGCCACGGATTCTTCATTGTCACCGGTTACAAAAGTTTCGAATGTCGCCCGGGGACTTAAACTGATGGGCAGCGGGAGTTGTTTCATTCGGGTGGTTTTGTGTCGTCTGCCTGCGCTTGCAATCGGCTGGCATCGTAAAGGTGGCTTTCCAGATATCGTTTGTGCAGGTCACGAATTACAACGGCGATGACGGCCGCAACCGGCAACGCGACCAGTACACCAAAAAATCCAAATAATTGCCCGCCTGCCAGCACGGCGAAGATGACAGTGACCGGGTGCAAACCAATTCGGTCACCCACTAGCAGTGGCGTTAACAACATGCCTTCCAGCATCTGGCCAATGCCAAATACCAGTGCCACCCAGAGCAGTTGTATCGGGTCATGTGTCTGAAACATCATGGCGATTCCGGCGATGACGATGCCGACGGCAAAACCCATGTATGGCACAAAACTTAGTAAACCTGCCAGCATGCCGATCAGCAGCGCAAATTTTAATCCGATCAGCCACAGGCCGATGGAATAAACCGCACCCAGCGCGATCATGACGGTGACCTGGCCGCGCAAAAAGGCGCCGAGCATTTCGTCCGACTCTTTTGCAATGCGCGCAATGTCCGGTTCGATCTCGCGCGGCAAAAGATGGTCGATGGTGGTTATGAATTTATCCCAGTCACGCATGAGATAAAAAGTAACGACCGGAATCAATAAAAGATTCGCCAGCCAGGTTGCGATGAGCGTCCCTGAACGTGTAATGCCACCTGCCACATTCGCTGCAAAACCGCCTGCCTGTAGCCAGTGTGTTTGCAACCAGGTGACGAAGCTGTCCAGTTCAAAAATCTCTTTGTCGAGACCAAAATTTGTTTCCAGCCAGGGCAAAACATTTTCACCAATCCACTGCACGTATTGCGGCACAGTTTTAACCAGCAAAATAACCTGCTTGTTCAGAATCGGGATCAGCACAAGCAGCAGCAGCGCAACAAATATTGTCATCACTGAAAAAACAATTACCACGGCAAGTGTGCGAGATAGTCCTTTTTTTTCCAGTCGGTCAGCAATTGGGTCGCCCAGATAAGCAAACAATGCGCCGAGTATAAAAGGCGTTAAAACCGGCCCGAGCAGATAGAACAATACGCCGGATAAAATCATCATGGCCAGTATCAGCCATTTTTGTGAATCAGTTAACTTCATAGTTGCCTTTGGGCTGTCTTTTTGCTCCAGAGCAGGACGTAAATAAGACCGCTCACGAGTGTGCTGATAAACAGTAAATAAATCATCGCCTGAATTAAGTCAGCAGGTAATGGAGAAATACTATTTGAATACAAAACGGCGAGTATGACGAAAATCTGCAAGGCGGTGTTGAATTTGCTGACAAATGTGGGATGCATTTCCAGCGCATGCGTCACCAGATGATACGCAGCGGCACCGCCAAGGATGACAATATCGCGCAGCAGGACAATGGCAAATAACCACCAGGGCAATAACCCATTCCACGACAGACAGAAGAAACAAACCAGTGTGAGGATTTTATCGGCTATTGGATCAAGAAAACTGCCCAGTTTGCTTTGCCAGCGAAAAGCACGGGCGAGAAATCCGTCCAGTCCGTCACTGAAACCCGCAATAAAAAATAATATCAGCGCGAGTTTGTAACGTTCATTCAAAATCGCCCAGGCAACTGGTGGAATCAGTAGCAGACGAAAAATAGTGATGATGTTGGGTATGTGTCTGAGTGCGCTCAAAAATCATCCCTGCCATAAAATTTTACGCCTATTTGTATGGGTTCCCGACCGTGTTCTTTGCGCCAGCGATTTGTGTCGCGTAAAGAATACACGCAACCGCAATATTCCTGCTGATAAAATTCTTCGCGTTTGGAAATTTCAATCATCCGCTGGGCGCCACCTTTTTTGCGCCAGTTATAAGTCCAGTATTTCAGTTCAGGGTAAGATGCCGCAGCACGTTCGCCACAACCATTGATTTGCTGCATGTCTTTCCAACGGGAAATACCCAGTGAGCTAGTAATAATCGGAAAACCGTTTTCATGTGCGTAAAGCGCTGTCCGCTCAAAGCGCATATCAAAACAGGTCGTACAACGCTCACCGCGTTCCGGCTCCCACTCCTGACCTTTGGTGCGGGCAAACCAGTTATCTTTGTCATAGTCTGCATCGACAAACGGAATGTTCATCTTTTCTGTAAAGCGAATATTTTCTTCCTTGCGGATTTCATATTCATGCTGCGGATGAATATTCGGATTATAGAAAAAAACCGTCAGATCAATATCTGCCGCCAGCATCGCCTCCATAATATCAGCCGCACAGGGCGCACAACAGGAATGCATCAGCACCTTTTTCTCGCCGCCCGGTAGCTGCAGGTCTTCTGGCCGCTGATAGTGCGCCAGGGAATAGGGGTTTTGATCGACCATGTGCTTATTCTACCGTGAAATTCAGACAGGTTTACACCTTCGCCATTCACCGCTAATATCGCCACCTTGATTCAGGAGTACTTCATGGCAAAAGATTCACTCACCTACCGCGATGCTGGCGTCGATATCGATGCGGGCAATGCGCTGGTAGAACGCATTAAACCCCTTGCTAAAAGCACCCTGCGGCCGGAAGTCATGGGCGGGCTGGGCGGATTTGGTGGGCTCTTTGCGCTACCGCAGCGCTACAAGGAACCGGTACTGGTTTCCGGTACGGACGGCGTCGGCACCAAGCTCAAACTGGCGATAGACATGGGCAAACATGACACCATCGGCATCGATCTGGTCGCCATGTGCGTCAACGATATTATCGTCACCGGTGCCGAACCGCTTTTTTTCCTGGATTACTACGCCACCGGCAAGCTGGATATCGACACGGCAGCCGAAGTCATTAAAGGCATTGCTGATGGCTGCAAGCAGGCGGGGGCCGCGCTCAATGGCGGTGAAACTGCAGAAATGCCCGGCATGTACAGCGGCGATAATTATGACCTGGCCGGCTTTGCGGTCGGCGTGGTGGAAAAGTCACGCATACTGGACGGCGCTGCGATTCGACCTGGGGACTTGTTGCTGGGATTGAATTCCAGCGGGCCGCATAGCAATGGTTATTCGTTAATTCGGAAAGTGCTGGAACGGGAAAATAATCCACTGGATCAGGCGCTGGGTGAAACAACCATCGGCGAAGCCGTGC
>DTYI01000240.1 GCA_012961935.1 Thiotrichales bacterium
TCGCCTGGCCGCGCAAGGCAAATGAACAAAGGGGCATTAAATGCGACGAAGAATTTTTTGTGGTTTCTACATGCCGATACCTGTATACCCGAAAATGCCGACCAACTGATTGTCCATGCACTGAATGATGACAAAGCGCCATGGGGATATTTTGATGTGCGCCTTTCGGGTAAGCATCCGCTCCTGAGAGTAGTCGAAAAATCCATGAATCTAAGAACTCGGTTGACGGGGATTGCAACGGGTGATCAGGGCATATTTATCACAAAAGAACATTTTTTTAATGCAAACGGATTTGCTGATATTCCACTGATGGAAGACATTGAACTCAGCCGCCGCCTGAAAAAATATCGAAAGCCTGTGCGTCTTTATCCGAAGATCATTACATCGAGCAGGCGCTGGGAGAAAAACGGCATTTTAAAAACCATCTTTCTAATGTGGCGCTTGCGTCTGGCCTATGCGTTGGGAGCAGACCCGCAAAAACTGGCGATACTGTACCGATGAGGCAGAAAATTCTGGTGTTTGCTAAAGCGCCAGTTGCCGGGCAGGTTAAAACCCGGCTCATACTTGCACTTGGGGCAGAAGGCGCTGCGGCATTGCAACGCCGGCTTCTTCACCGAACGTTGCAACTGACAACCTCAAGTAGACTCTCAACTGAGCTCTGGTGCTCGCCCACCAAAAACCATCCTGCGTTTAATGAATTCCATCAGCATTATAATGTGGAGTGGGAAAATCAACATGGCAGTAATTTAGGAGAACGCATGTCCCATGCCTTTTCAAAAACCTTATGCTCAGTCGATGCCGCAATTCTGATTGGTAACGACTGCCCCGAACTACGAAAAAATCATCTGCAAAGTGCTTTTGAAAAACTCGATCAGGGTAATGATGTCGTGTTGGGCCCCGCGCGGGATGGCGGCTACGTTTTAATCGGACTCAAACAATCTTTGCCAGGCCTGTTTAAAAATATTCCATGGGGAAGTGCGCAGGTGTTGTCTGCTACGCGTGAAAAAATACGCGAAAGCAAATTGAACTGGAGCGAGTTACCAACGACGCATGATCTCGACCGGCCGTCTGATCTCGAATTGTTTCCCGAGCTCTTATGAAACTTGTATTTGTTTACAATGCGGATAGTGGATTGTTTAATACTTTAACCGATATTGCACATAAAATTTTTTCGCCTGAAACTTATGAATGCCAATTATGTGCAATCACCCACTCTGCATTTAAGGAACGTGGTGAATGGAAAGATTATATTAAAAACCTGGGCGTCAGCACCGAATTTCTGCATCGTGATGAATTTGTCTCACAGTACAAATTACCTGATACGGAATTTCCCGCTATCTTTCTTGAAACAGATGGTGAATTCACATTATGTGTGTCCGCTAGTGATATCACTTCAAGTCATTCCATCGAAGAACTCAAAAAATTAATTGCGGATAAATGCATTCGAAAGAAACTACAAACGTAATGGAGGCTGAGCCCGGAATCGAACCGAGGTCCACGGCTTTGCAGGCCGCTGCATAACCACTCTGCCACTCAGCCAGATTGGGCCGGTATCATATCATATTGACGAAGGATTCCTGAACATAAAAAACGCCCCGGTGAACGGGGCATTTTGAATTTGGAGCGGGAAACCAGATTCGAACTGGCGACCCCAACCTTGGCAAGGTTGTGCTCTACCAACTGAGCTATTCCCGCCTGTTTTTCCGGTACCGAACCTAGAAGAA
>DTYI01000241.1 GCA_012961935.1 Thiotrichales bacterium
CGACGCCAGGATCATGGTCCAGAACACCTTGTACTTGGTGCCAGGAGCATAGCTGGCCGCTATGCCTAATTTTGTGACACCGCTCTTGAGCATGTTGGCGCGGTGCGGGGGCGAGTCGCGCCAACCGGAAAACGCTTCCGCCAGCGTATGATAGCCGGCCGAGATGTTCTCGACCGCCACGGTCGCGGGATAGCCGCCGGCATTGAGCCGCTTGCCCAGGGGCGCGCGAACGTCATGGTCCATCTTGTTGGCGGCGGCCATGGCGCCAGACTGGGATTCGGCCAGCCGCATCAGTTCGGGGTCGATGATGAGTCCTTGCTGGATGCAGTCACGGCTTTGTCTGGCAGCGGGCCTGCCTATTATTTTCTGGTCATGGAGGCGATGCAAGCGGCCGGCGAAAAGCTGGGGCTTGATAAGGAAACTGCCAGGCTGTTAACGCTACAAACAGCACTGGGCGCTGCAAGACTGGCGCTTGAAAGCCAGGACGATGCGGCTACGCTGCGACAAAAAGTGACCTCCAAAGGCGGCACGACCGAACGCGCACTTGATGTCCTGCAAAAATCAGGGCTGACGCAAACGTTTGAACAGGCCATGCAGGCGGCGGCCGAACGCGCCCGTGAACTGGCCGACGAACTGGGGAAAAATTAATTATGAATGCATTCAGTAACGTTGGCGTTTTTCTGATCGACACACTTTTCAGTCTGTATATCGGGCTGATTATGATCCGCTTTTTGCTCGCGACCAGCCGGGCGGATTTTTATAATCCAATTTCACAATTTATCGTCCAGGTGACCAACCCGGTTCTTGTGCCGTTGCGCAGAATCATTCCTTCGACAGGCAAGATTGACAGTGCTTCAATTATTTTAGTATTTGGATTAAAACTCATCCAGCTCACACTTATACTACTGCTTCAAGGCCATAGCGTTCCTTTTTTCTCTCTGCTCGTCATTGCTATATTTCAACTGCTGGAAACCTTGATTTATATCTACATCATCGCCCTGATCGTGCAGGCTGTGATGAGCTGGATAAATCCAGGCGCATATCAAACACAGAATCCACTCGTGGGTTTATTAAATAACCTGACTGCGCCGATACTCAGACCATTAAGGCAAATCGTCCCCAACATCGGCATGGTCGATATCACACCGCTTGTTGCAATCATTCTGCTGAATGTTGCGCTCATTTTTCTTCGTTCCTTCCACGGATGAATCCGGATTTTTTCACCGACATGACAAGACTCGCAACAACACATGCCTGAAACACTGCCTGAAAATTCGGTTGGGCTGGTCACAGCACAAAAGCAGCACTTTGAAGAACCGCTGGCGCTAACCTGTGGACGCACACTGGAAAACTATGACCTCGTCTACGAAACCTATGGTGAGTTAAACGCAGATCAGAGCAATGCCATTCTTATTTGCCACGCTTTATCGGGTGATCATCATGCAGCCGGTTATCACAGTATGGATGATCGCAAACCGGGCTGGTGGGAATCCTGTATTGGCCCCGGCAAGCCTTTCGATACCAACCATTTTTTTGTCGTTGCACTGAACAATCTGGGTGGCTGCAGTGGCTCGACCGGACCCAACACCCTCAACCCGGCAAGCGGTCAACTTTGGGGGTCTGATTTCCCGATCGTCACCGTTGAAGACTGGATTCAAAGTCAGGCGCGGCTAGCCGATAGTTTGGGCATTCAGCAATGGGCCGCTGTGGTCGGTGGCAGCCTGGGTGGCATGCAAGTCATGCAGTGGAGTATTGATTTTCCTGAACGTATTCGTCACGCTCTGGTGATTGCATCCGCACCCAAACTCTCCGCACAAAATATCGCTTTTAACGAAGTT
This sequence comes from Thiotrichales bacterium, assembly GCA_012961935.1. GTDB lineage: Bacteria > Pseudomonadota > Gammaproteobacteria > CAZUMV01 > CAZUMV01 > UWMA-0217. The sequence continues at coordinate 1,839 of DTYI01000241.1, forward strand.
GCGCGCCAGGCCATACTATCGGATCCGGAATTTTTTGACGGCCACTTTTACCAGCACGATACAGTGCCACATCGAGGTTTAAAACTAGCCAGAATGCTGGGCCACATTACGTATTTGTCTGACGAAGCCATGCGTGGAAAATTTGGCCGTGAATTGCGTGAGGGGAAAATCAATTTTGGTTTTGACGTGGAATTTCAGATTGAAAGCTACCTGCGCTACCAGGGCCAATCGTTTGTGAACCGCTTCGATGCCAATACCTATTTATTGATGACCAAAACACTGGATTACTATGACCCGGCCGCTAAATTCGACAACGAACTGGCCAGAGCCTTTACCCATGGAGACACCGAATTCCTGGTCTGCTCCTTTACCAGTGACTGGCGGTTCGCACCCGAGCGTTCGCAGGAAATCGTCCACGCCCTACTGGATGCAAGACGAAAAGTAACTTATGCAGAAATTGAAGCGAACCAGGGGCATGACGCCTTTCTCATGCCGATCCCGCAATATATGAACGTATTAAATGCCTATATGGCGCGCGTTAAAAAGGAAATAAGCTGATGCGCGCCGACCTTGAAATTATTCAAAACTGGATTCAGCCTGATAGCCACGTCCTCGATCTGGGTTGCGGCGACGGCACGCTGATGCATGCGCTTACGCAACGGCATCAGGTCAAAGGTTACGGCCTGGAATACGACGACCTGAATATCATTTCCTGCATTGAAAAAGATGTAAACGTCATTCAGGTCGATCTCGATCAGGGTCTGTCCGATTTATTTGACGACCACAGTTTTGACTACGTGATCATGACACAAACTTTACAGGCCATGCAGCGCCCGGACAGACTGCTCAAAGAAATGCTGAGAGTGGGGCGTGAAGGCATCGTCACCTTCCCCAATTTCGGCCACTGGAAAAGCCGCACCCAGCTTTCATTCGGTGGCTTTATGCCAGTGACCAAAGCGCTGCCCAACACCTGGTACAACACACCCAACATCCACCTCTGCACGGTTCGGGATTTTGAACAATTTTGCAGGGATAATAATATCCGTATCCTGCAACGCATGGTTGTGGATACGTCACACCAGAGTAGTTTTTTGATTAAAATGTTTCCCAACCTGCTGGGAGAAATTGCGCTATACAGAATAAGTAATGGATGATGGCAAAACTTCGATCACTGCAAAGACAAACGGCTAAACGATGAGCGACCAGGAAACTAGAAGAGAAGAAATTAATGGCTACCTAAGGCTAGCCCTGCCACTCATGGCAAAGCACAACATTCCCGCGACGCCAAAAAATTACACCACCTGGTTTAAACATGGATCTGGATCAAATGCAGCACTGACTGAAGC
>DTYI01000242.1 GCA_012961935.1 Thiotrichales bacterium
CATTCTACAGCAAGTCTGGATAACGCCGTCCATGCAAGCGCAGGCTTCGGCCTGTCTTTATAAATTAATAGGTCAGGGACATCAAGAATGACCCAGCTCGGCGTTACGGCTCTTGACAAGGGCACGCCATTGCCTGCGATCCGTGCCTTGATCTGTATCATTCTTGATGTCCTGTGTGTCGCATAATCACCTTTCGGGTTAGTAAAACCCTCTTATTTTGAGGGTTGAACCCAGAGTATAGAACCAAAAACGCCATTGAGTGTAAGCAAAGGGGTTATTGCTCCGGCAACTGAAGATGCAAATATTCAGTTGCCGGAGCAATTATCATAGCCTCACGCTATTACCTGCATAGTTTTTTCCAATTGGCTATAGACATGGACTAAGTCTAAATACAAACCATACTAAAACAACACCAAAGGAGAAACGACTGATGCTTAGATACATCCTGCTACTGAGTTGCATCCCGATTCTTGCAGCAACAGCGCCACTGGGTCTTCCGCCTGTTCCTGTTCCAGAAAATAACCCGCAAACGCCAGAAAAAATTGCGCTAGGTGACAAGCTCTACCATGACAAGCGGTTCAGTGCCGACGGTAAGGTCAGTTGTGCCACCTGCCACGATGAAAACAAGGCATTCACTGACAATTTGCCGGTTTCAAAAGGATTCAGGGATTTAAAAGGCACCCGCAACGCACCCACGGTGATCAACTCCGCCTATATGAAAACACTGTTCTGGGACGGCCGGGAGCCGGATCTGGAAGGTCAATCCATGCAGCCACCGATTAATCCCGTCGAAGGCGGCTTACCTGACCATAAGCCGATTTTGCAAACCATTCAGTCCGATCCTGAATACCAGACCGCCTTTAAAAAAGTATTTAATGTCGCAGCGACCGACATCACGATGGAACATGTTTCCAAAGCCATTGCGAGCTTTGAACGCACGATCATTGCCGGCAACAGCCCTTTTGATCAGTACCAGTACGACGGCAATAAAGAAGCGCTAACGGATGCGCAAATTCGCGGCCTGGATCTATTTCGCAACAAGGGGCGCTGCGTTTCCTGCCATCTTATCGAGGAAACCCAGGCGCTTTTCACGGATAACCTGTTCCACAACATCGGCATCGGCTTCAAGAAAATACAGGGTAAGGAAGACGAAACCGCAAGGGTATTCCTGCAGAAAAAACACGCTGAAAAGAACATGGCCGCAAAGGACTTTGTGGATGTTGCGGTGCTGAGCGATGAGCGCATTTCCGAACTCGGCCGCTTTGCGGTGACCGAAAACCCGACCAACGTCGGCGCCTTCAAAACATCCACTCTGCGAAACATCGAATTGACAGCACCTTACATGCATGACGGCAGCCTGGAAACGCTCGAAGACGTGGTGGACTTTTACAATAACGGTGGGCGTGTAAAAGAAACCGATCCCCTTTCGAACTTTCTTGCTGGCGGCATCCGGCCACTCAACTTAAGCGACGAAGAAAAGGCCGATCTAGTGAGCTTTCTCAAAGCGTTAACCAGCCCCGAAATTGCAAAACTGGCAAAGCAATAACCATCACAGAGGATATGACAATGAAACAACTCAACCGACGCCAATTTCTAAAACGCGGCAGTGCATTACTGGCCGCAGGCAGCTTGCCCTTCAGCCTGGTAGAAGTGGCTTTTGGAAAAGGCAGTGAAGAAAATTTTACCTTCGCGTATATATCTGACTCACATATCACTCACGTTAAAGGCAACCAGTTTGTCCGCAACTGGGATCGTGGACTCATTCGCGCCGTTGCCGAAACCAATCTGATGGACCCTCGCCCGGACTTTACCTTTTATGGTGGTGACATTGCCCAACTGGGCAAGCCCGAGGAGATCGATCATGGCCTCGACATCCTCGGCGGCTTGAAAGGCAAGCTGCATTACGTGATGGGGGAACACGATTATTACGTTGATCTGGGTGATTACTGGCGCAAACAGCTAGGGCCCGACTGGCACAGCTTTGACCACAAGGGTGTACATTTTGTCGTCCTGAACAGCATTCTGACTCACAAGGAATGGATGCATAAAAAGTGGGATTCCGGCATGGACCGGATGAAGCAAATGGCGCGGCTGGACAACCCTAACGGCTCCCCTTTTCTGGTTGGTGAAGAACAGCGCACCTGGCTGAAAAACGACCTGGCCAAGGTCAGTCGAGACACACCTGTCATTGTTTTCTCACACTCACCGCTGCAGAAAATCTACAAAGGCTGGAATTTCTGGACCGACGATGCTGAACAGGTGCAGGCACTGCTCAAGCCATTCAAAAAAGTCACCGTGCTCTACGGCCACGTACACCAGATCCAGTATAACCAGATCGACAACATCAGCTTTCACGCCGTGATGGCGACTGCCTGGCCCTGGCCTTATCCATCCACCTACAAACAGGCGGAAAGTCATCTGCCCAAACTCACCATAGAAATGAACCGCGCCGATCCTTTCCATGAACGCGATGCAACTGGCTGGCAGTTTATCAACGTCGCCACTGGTAATGTTGATATGCACTACCTGCTGCCCGACAACCAGAATCGCATAGTCGGCTTTGATGCAACAAAAGGTCATCCTGTTGATAAGCAATATCAAATAGCCGAAAACCGAATTCCTCCACAAATACATTACTAATCAGGAAAAGAATTATGTTAAAAACGACACTCACCCTTGCCATCAGCCTGCTTGCACTAGCATCTAACCAGGCGACATGGGCGGATGAATTTACAGCCGAAGACCTGCAACGCTGGCA